>CAKQCV010000011.1 GCA_934217675.1 uncultured Prevotella sp.
GTTTTAGCCAGCTCTATAGCCTTTTTGAGGGGGTCGAAAATGCTATATACAGGCTCTTTACAAGCCCACTGGACAATCCCTTTCACTTCCTCGTCGGGTAGCCCGAAGTGGGGCATAATGCTCAGCAGCAGCTCACTGTTGTTGTCGCATATAGCGCGAAACTGACTTGCCAACTGTGTCAGCCTTGTGTGGCGTTCACCTTGGGCAGGCTCCCCACCAGTAAGAGTGATCCACTGCTCGATGATGTTGGAGTAGGGCGTAGAGCGATAAGCAGTGGGCAGGGTCTTCTCTGTGGGGGCAGGGTCTTGCTTTGGCTCTGTTTCAGTCTTTTTTGATGGCTGCTCTGTTTCAGTCTTTTTTGATGGCTGCATAGGAGTATTGTCAAACAGGTCGTCGCTCAGATACAGCAAGTCATCCTCTGTTGCACCCGTAGAGAAGAACACCCTTGTCAGGTCTTTTGCCCCCCGGTCGTATTCAATGCCCAGCAAATCGGAAGCCCAGTTGAGGTTTTCCTCTTGCGAGAGTTTTTGATTCCTGCGGAACACCAGGTGATACCCCTTGTTCACACTGCGTTCAAGCATCAGCAGTCCCAGTTCATCCTTGTGTGCAAGGATAGTTTTTGGTGCATCCTTCATCTTCTGGTCATAGTCGGGCAGCTGTGGATTGAAGTCTACATCCATTCCCACCGAGTTTGATGGTGTTTTGCTGCCTTTCAGTGTGCCATCTTCATTAGGTATGCACGAATAGTTCATTTGCACCAACCTCTTTTTTGCTTCTTTGTTGCCACTGCGAGCCAGCTTGAGGTTACGAACTTGCCCCGAAGAGCTTCTTAACTCCAAGAACTCTTGTCTTGAAGTTACAGGACGACATATCTTTTGTCCTCCTTTTGTTATGACATACATTGTTGCCATATATTTTTTGTCCAAGAGTTTTGTATAACTCTTCACAAACGTTATTGTCATGACCAGAGTATCTCTTGGACGGTGCAAAGATATGGCAAAAAAATAGGAGAGAGAAGAAAAAAAGGTGGGTTGAAAAAAAGAAATGGGGTAAACATGTATACTGTAATACAGTGTGTTATAAGAAATGGTTGGATGAAATATTGTATAAAATAACGTAATGTACTGAGTTATAGATTATTACAATGTTTTATATAGCTCATTTCTAAAATCTCTAACTTTTTTTTCCCTGTTGTGTCTACTGGCTGCACGCTCTAATTTCTGTACATGCCATAACTCCTCAAAAGGAGCATACAATAGATTTAATCCTAATTGATGTCCTAATGTTTGTGCAAATATAGCAACCTTTGTAAGGTTAAGTCTTCCAGTTCCCATTTTCATTTTATCAGTAGGTTGAAAGTTTTCGTCCAAATAGCCAGTATCTTGAGCTTTCTCCAAGAGTTTGCGTGCTCTTTCATTGTCAAGGGCATCAGGTATTTGGAGAATGTTTGTTAAGGCTTCATCCCATTTCGTCAGAATTTCTTTGCCTGTGGGGCAGTTTGATATTTGCTCCTTTATATGTTGGGCTTCATTGGGACATGGCTGCTTCAAGCGTTCCATAAGAGTTATCATTACAAAGCATGCAAATGCTTCGTCTCTTTCTTTTGTGCACTTTTCGAAACCCTCATCGAAAGCCGCTATAAAGCTCTTATCAGTACGTATATAATAAGTGTTTAAAACACTCTCTTTATTGATAACATCATCAGAGTTGAAACCATAGTTACTATTATAAAAAATGTAATCCATTATTTCTTTTACTTTCTTATTAAATTTTTCTTCTCTCTTCATGCTCTCATTAGGAGTTGAATAACTGATGAAACTCCAACTGTTTTTTCCAACCATAGCTTCAAATTTCTTTTCAGAGCCATTATTTTTACGTTTAAACAACCTTGAAAGGCTATTTCTTTTCAATGAACTAAATAAAAATTTTGATTTTTTCATTCTTCTTTATAATTAATAAATTGTTAGATTTAAGAATATCATTTTATCGTGTATTTTAGTGTATTCTGCGATATTCTTGGGGCGCAAAGATATATTTTTTATAGCTTCGTTGTGTCAAAATAATTGAATAATTACGCAATATTAACACTGCGGATTGATAAATCCATTGTATGCAAGTTTCCTTTATATATATGCTTGTTATGTTAAAGTGTTGATATTCAAGTTGTTATACTTTTTATGCTTTTTATGCGTGTTGCATTGTTGCATTGTAGCAGTGTTGCATCAGGTGTATCAAGAGAGATGATACATCTTTATAATATAATATATATAATATATATTATATTATAACCCCTTAACATAGAAAACAGCCTACTGCAACACTGCAACACTGCAACAGATACAACAGTTTGTTTGAATAAAAGTTTTATGTCCCCCCCCAGTAGGAACCCCTACTGCTTCTCACCCGAAAGCCGACAGGTTAATATGTGTAATCCGACTGCTTAGAACGGGAAAACCGTACAGTTGTTCTTTTTAACATAAATCATTGTATTATTAACAGATTTTCACGTGTTACGGAGGCTTCATTTTTGGAAAACAGAGGATTTTGCTGTAACTTTGTAAGTGAGAGAAAGGGTGATTACCAGGTATTTACTTGCTGATTTTACCAGTCAAAAAGTTATTTACCGTCCATATATTATTCCAAGTTTTTTGTTGTTAGCCAAGTATTTTTTTTAAAACAAGTATTAATTAAACAAGTATTTATAAACCGTGAAAAATAAAAAAAGTTATGATTCGATATAAAAAGTATAAAAACACAGTAGTAGACAGTCAAACATACGGCAAATGGTATGCACGTGCAGTGGCAGAAGACACTGTTGGCGTGGACAAGCTTGCTGAACATATGTCACAACACAACACGCCTTATTCCAAGGGTTGCATACAGGGAGTGCTCCGCGACATGGTTGACTGTATCAAAGAGTTGCTCATCGAGGGAAAGAATGTGAAGATAGAAGACCTTGCCATCTTCAGTGTGGGAATAACCACTAAACCTGCCAACAGTGCAAAGGAGTTTACAGCCGCTGAAAACATAGAAAACTGCACTTTGCGCTGTCGTGCCACAGGAAACCTGAGACCTCGCAGCATGAAAGGCAGTGTGCAGTATCGTGAATACGGGGTGTATACTACTGATGAGACTGGGGCTGCTGTTGGCGGTGAGTAGCCTTCTGATTGCCACGAGAGCGAGAGGGGGTATGGGGGTAGAGTCCATTCCCCTTCTTGTTTTTCTTCTTGCTGCTCTTGTTTCTCTTTTTGCCGCCCCTGCCCAACGTTTTAATCTCCTTGTATTCAGGAGCTTCACCTATATACGAAGGAAGAGGAATCTTCTGAATCTCGTTTCCCAGGAATTTTTCTATCTTCATGAAATCGCCAACCTCCCTACCGCGTATAAGAGTGATTGCCCTTCCGTTTCTGCCTGCTCTTGCTGTTCTGCCAATGCGATGAACATAATCCTCGGTGTCGCGAGGAACATCATAGTTTATAACGATCGAGATGTCGTCAATGTCTATACCTCGCGCCACAATGTCGGTAGCAACAAGAATGTCAATCTTGCCACTTTTGAACTCAAACATGGTTTCGTTTCTTTCTGATTGACTGAGGTCCGAATGCATTTCTCCACTGTTCAGTCCAATCTTTCTGAGTTCGCGGTTTATTTCCTTCACCTTGTTTTTTGAGCATGAGAAGATGATCACTCTCTGTGGTTTCATGCCACGGAATATCTCTTTCAGCACTTTTGTCTTTTGGTTCTCATGGCAGAGGTATGCCGATTGTTTTATCTTTTCGGCAGGTTTGCTCACTGAGAGTTTTACTATTACGGGTTCTTTGAGCAGGCTTTTTGCCAGCTCTTCAATTTTCCCAGGCATTGTTGCCGAATACATTATCGTTTGGCAATCGCAGGGCAGCTGTTTTGCAATGTTCATGATGTCTTCATAGAATCCCATGTCGAGCATTCTGTCAGCCTCGTCGAGCACAAAGAATGAAACCTGGCTCAGGTCAACATTTCCCATTGTGATGTGGCTGATAAGTCTGCCAGGAGTGGCAATCACCACGTCGGCTCCCATTTTCATGCTTTTGTATTCCTGGTCATATCTGCTGCCGTCGTTGCCACCATACACACAGGCGCTGTTCACATCGGTCATATAGTAGGAAAATCCCTGCAAAGCCTGGTCTATTTGTTGAGCCAATTCGCGTGTGGGGCTCATTATTATGCAGTTTATGGCATTTTTCGGGAATCCGCCATCGTCGAGCAAACTGAGAATCGGCAATAGATAAGCAGCCGTTTTCCCTGTTCCAGTCTGTGCCACTCCCAGCAGGTCATGCCCGTCAAGGATTGGCGGTATGCATTTTTCCTGCACAGGCGTAGGGGTGGTGAAGTTCATGTCGTCGAGAGCATCGAGCGTGTGGTCACTTAAATCTAAATCGTAAAAATCCATTTCTCAGTTTTTTTAATTAGGTGCCTTGCGATAGCAGAAGTATGCTACGATAGCGAAAATAATGTTTGGAATCCATGCTGCGAGCATCGGAGGGGTGTTTGCTTGTATTGCGAAAGTGGCAGAAACGGTTTGCAGCATGATATAGCCAAAGCTGAGTGCCAAGCCGATACCCAAATATAGCCCCATGCCGCCTTTCCTTTTTCTTGACGAAAGTGAGACTCCGATGGTTGTCAGTATAAACGATGCAAACGAAGTGGCTATTCGTTTGTGGTATTCCACTTCATATTGCACTACATTGCTCGACCCCCTGTCGATTTGTTTGCTTATGTATTCTTTCAGTTGTGGGCTTGTGAATGTTTCTTGTTGCCCTTTGGAGAAAATCAGGTCTGTCGGTTCCATCATTATTGTTGAGTCCATGTCAGATCCGCTTGTTATTTTCTCTCTCAATCCCCTTAGTTGTCTTATTCTCCACGACGAGAGTTTCCAGTGGTATTTCGAGTCAGAAATTGTGTCGTATTGAATTTCTGAAGCCGTGAGATGGCTTACAAGTTTTTTGTTTTCGAATTTGTCAAGACAGAAGCCGTATCCCTTTTTCATGTTGTTGTCGTAGTGCTGGATATATGCTATAACCCCTTGTCCCACTTGCAGTTGCACATTCTCGGCAGAAGTGTTTTTCTTTTTGTTCTTATACATGCTTTCAAAGTTCTGCCTCACTATTGTTCCCTTTGGTATGATGTATGATCCGAGATAGAAGGTGAGCACGGAGATGAGCAGTGCAGAAATCATGTATGGGCGCATGAGTCGCTTGAAACTTATTCCGGCAGCAAGCATTGATATTATTTCAGAGTTGCCGGCAAGTTTCGAAGTAAAGAAAATCACGGCAATAAACACAAAGAGAGGGCTGAACAGATTGGCGAAATAAGGCACGAAGTTCATGTAATAATCAAACACGATAGCCTTTAGCGGTGCATGATATTGTGTGAACTTGGCAAGATTCTCGTTAATGTCGAAAACTATCGATATAGATATAATCAGCATTATCGAATATATGTAGGTGCCAATAAATTTCTTTATGATATACCAGTCGAGAATTTTTATGTATTTCCCCGGATTAAGGAAAGCAAGCCATCCCAGATGTTTTTTCAGCCATGCCAATGCTACAAAAAGCCATTTGAGTTTTCTTTTTGCATTGGCTCCCCACTTATGCAGCGACATTGATATTTTCATTTTCTGTATGTGTTTTTTAGTCATGCAAATCCATTTTTTTTGGCTTGCATGACTAAAGTGTGTGTGAAGTAAGTTTTGTTATATCCTTCTTCCAAGATTGTCTATCACTGATCTTTTCCATGCCACGAAGTCTCCGGCTTCAATATGCTGCCGTGCGTCGGTTACCAGCCTCAGATAGAAAGCCAAGTTGTGTATGCTTGCAATTTGCATGGCAAGCAGCTCCTGAGCCTTGAACAGATGGTGGAGATATGCTTTTGTATGAATCCTGTCAACTTCACATCCGTCAGGGTCGATAGGCGAGAAGTCTTTTTCCCATTTCTTGTTGCGCATGTTCATTGTGCCGTTGTATGTGAAGAGCATGGCATTTCTTCCGTTTCGGGTAGGCATCACGCAGTCGAACATGTCAACCCCTCGCTCTATAGCTTCAAGTATGTTTTGGGGTGTTCCCACTCCCATAAGATAGCGTGGCTTGTCTTTAGGCAGTATTTCGTTCACCGTTTCAATCATTTCATACATCACTTCAGTTGGCTCTCCTACGGCAAGTCCTCCGATGGCATTACCGTCGGCTCCCTTGTCAGCTACATATTTTGCTGCTTCGCGTCTCAGATCCTTGAATGTGCATCCCTGCACGATGGGGAAAAGCGTCTGCTCATATCCATATAGTGGTTCAGTCTCGTTAAAGCGCTTGATGCATCTGTCGAGCCACCTTTGTGTCAATCCCAGACTTTTTTTTGCATACTGGTAGTCACTCTGTCCGGGTGGGCATTCGTCGAGTGCCATCATGATGTCGGCACCAATTATTCGCTCTGTGTCCATAACGTTCTCTGGAGTGAAAAAATGTTTTGAACCATCGATGTGAGATCGAAATTCGCATCCTTCTTCTTTCAGCTTTCTTATTCCGGTGAGTGAAAACACTTGAAATCCGCCACTGTCAGTAAGTATAGGTCTGTCCCAGGTATTGAATTTATGCAGTCCGCCTGCAGCCTTCAGCACGTCGAGTCCTGGTCTTAGATACAGGTGGTATGTGTTTCCGAGTATGATTTGTGCTTTCACCTGCTCTCTGAGTTCGCTGAAGTGAACCCCCTTCACGCTGCCACATGTTCCGACAGGCATGAATATCGGAGTTTTTATCTTGCCGTGAGCTGTTGTTATCGTTCCTGTTCTTGCATCACTGGCACTGTCTGTATGTTCGAGTTCAAATTTCATGTTTTTTTATATGAACTGTTGTTTCATTTGTTTTTATTCTCGCTTTCATCAATCGAGAAGTCTACGGCATGTTCAACAATCTCGTCTGTGAGAGCAAAGTTCCAAACATCGAGCACATTCTCTACATAGTGGAAGTTCACTCCCTTCAGATACATGTCGGGTATCTCGTTGATGTCTTTCTCATTGTCTTTACACATTACGATATCCGTAATTCCGGCTCTTTTCGCTGCAAGAATCTTTTCCTTTATGCCTCCCACTGGCAGCACTTTTCCTCTGAGTGTTATTTCGCCTGTCATGGCAGTGTTTTTTCTCACCTTTCGCTGCGTCAGGGCAGAAGCGATAGATGTTGCAATTGTAATTCCAGCCGAAGGTCCGTCTTTTGGTGTTGCCCCTTCAGGAACATGTATGTGTATATTCCAATTGTCAAAGATTCTGTAGTCGATGCCAAGCACCTCCGAATGAGCCTTTACATATTCAAGTGCGAGTATAGCCGACTCTTTCATCACGTCTCCCAGATTTCCTGTCAGCGTGAGTTTAGAGCCTTTGCCCTTGCTCAGGCTTGTTTCTATAAACAGGATTTCACCTCCCACACTTGTCCATGCAAGTCCGGTAACAACTCCTGCATAATCGTTTCCCTGATATATGTCGCGATAGAAAGGAGCCTTGCCAAGCAGCTTTTCTATCTCGTTGGGAGTGATTCTGCAGTAAGGCAGCTCTCCATCCTTTGCTTTCATGAAAGCAAGTTTGCGCAGAGCCTTGTTAATCTGTATTTCGAGTTGTCTTACGCCGCTTTCCCTTGTGTATTGCTCTATGATTTTTTCAACGGCAGGTTTTGTGAACGAGAGCTTCTTCTCGTCAGCAAGTCCTGTGTTGTCTTTTTCTTTCGGTATGAGGTGGCGTTTTGCTATCTCTTGCTTCTCTTCCGTTATATATCCACTCACTTCGATAACCTCCATTCTGTCGAGCAGAGGGCGTGGTATGGTGTTTATATCGTTTGCTGTTGCGATAAACAGTACTTTAGACAAATCGTAGTCAACATCAAGATAGTTGTCGTGGAAAGCGTTGTTCTGCTCCGGGTCGAGCACTTCGAGCAATGCTGATGAAGGGTCGCCGTTTACTGTGTTTTGTGTAATCTTGTCTATTTCGTCAAGTATAAACACAGGGTTTGAAGAACCTGCCTTCTGTATGTTTTTGATAATTCTTCCCGGCATGGCTCCAATGTATGTTCGGCGATGTCCGCGGATTTCCGATTCATCATGAAGTCCTCCAAGCGAAACCCTTACATATTTTCTCGACATAGCCTTTGCAATGCTTTTTCCCAAGCTTGTCTTTCCCACTCCAGGAGGTCCGTAAAGGCAGATGATAGGTGATTTCAAATCGCCACGCAAGCTCAACACTGCTATATATTCAAGTATTCTCTCTTTTACCTTTTCCATTCCGTAATGGTCGGAATCAAGAACCTTTTTGGCTTTTTCAAGGTTAAGGTCGTCAACGGTGTATTCATTCCATGGGAGCGAAACCATTGTTTGCAGGTAAGTGAGCTGCACGCTGTATTCCGGGCTTTGCGGATTTAGAGTGTCAAGTTTGTCAAGCTCTTTGTTGAAAACTTTCTGCACGTCTTTGCTCCACTTCTTTTCGGATGCACGCTGCATCAGCTCTTTTCTCTCCGGAGAACCTTCGCCATTGCCCAGTTCTTCCTTTATGTTCTTTATCTGTTGCTGTAGGAAATATTCACGTTGCTGCTCGTCGATGTCTTCTCTTGTTTTTGAGCGTATTTCGTGTCTCAGCTTTAGCAGCTGGTTCTCTCGGCTCAAAATCTTCAGCATTCCGAATACACGCTCTTTGACAGAGGCCTTTGACAGCAATTCTGCCTTGTCGTTTATGTTGAACGGCATGTTGGCACAAATATAGTTTGTCAGGATAACCTTGTTGGTAATGTTCTGCAGTGCAAACATTGCCTCGTCGGGAATCTCGTCATTCTGTCTGATATAGCTTATTGTTGTTTTGCGCAAGTCGTCAACAGCTGTAACATATTCGTTGTCGTCATCATTTGGTATGGTTTCTTGAGCATCCGAAACAATACCTTTTATATATGGGCGGCGTTTTTTTATTGCCTCTAAATGGCATCTGCCAAGACCTTGCACCACCACTGACACGTTGGATCCCTGACCTGGCAGTTCAAGCACTCTTACAATTTTTGCGTATACTCCATATTCATATAAGTCCTTAATTGTTGGTTCGTTAGTTTCTGTATCCTTTTGGCAAAAAACCGCAAATATCTGGTTCTTCTTCTTTTTGCTCATTGCCTCAATCAGATTCAGGCTTGATGTTCTTCCGATAAGAATCGGCGAAACAACACCTGGAAACATCATCAAATTTCGAGTGGCAAGGATAGGAAGCTCTCCTTCAACTTTTTCGTCAAAAAGCTTGCTTATATCTCCATCATAGTCTGCAATCATTGAAAATGCGCTACTCATATTTCTATTCATAAATTTTCTTCTTTCTTGTATAATGAACTGCAAAGTTAAGAAATTTTTCTCATACTATATAACTATATTAATGCTTTTTGTATTTATACCACATCAATGAAAGATTTAATAACTAAACTTTCTGATTATTAATCAGAAACATTAATCTAATAATATCTTGCAATATGCCGATACAGTTGTATTGGGCTGTTAATAATCTGATTTTTTTGCCGATATTTGTTTTTGTAGTACCTTTGCATGGCAAAATAATTAAAAAAAAGGAAAATGTCGAACTGTTTTTTTAAATTCAAAAAATTTACGGTCAAACAAGACAATTGTGCTATGAAAGTTGGAACCGACGGCACTCTTCTTGGAGCCTGGGCAAATGGAGGTAAGCGGATATTGGATATTGGAACTGGAACCGGACTTATAGCCTTGATGATGGCGCAAAGGTTTGAAAGTGCTCTTGTCACTGCTATTGACATAGATTCTGGGGCTTGTTCACAAGCTGAAAGCAATTCGGCAGAATCTCCGTATCACGAGAGGATAAAAGTGGTAAATTCTTCAGTTCAGGATTTTCAAGATGATAAATATGATGCAATAGTATGCAATCCTCCGTATTTTGTGGATTCGCTGAAGTGTCCTGATTCCAGGCGCACTGTTGCACGCCATGCTTCAGAATTGACTTTCCAGGAACTAATGTCGGCAGCTTCGCGCCTGATAAGTTACAATGGAGAGTTTTCAATGGTTGTCCCCTCGGATGTCTTCTCTGTAATTGACGGGATAGCTCATGTGCAGGGTTTTAGGTGTGTAAGGAAATGTTCTGTAAAGACTGTACCAAAGAAGCAGCCAAAGCGCGTTTTGGTGGCTTATTCAAAGCGCAGCGATTTCTTTTTTGAGAATACGGAAGAGTGTATAGAAGATGGACAGGGGCATCGTTCTGTGTGGTATTCCGAACTTACAGGAGATTTCTATCTTGATAAATGATGCACGCAGTATAGCAGTTTTTTTATTCAAGTTGAAACATGTTCTGCTTGGGAAAAGCATATATTTCTATTTGTTCAATTTCTTTAACAGATATTTATTTATAGTCTGTATATGCTTGCCCTGTTTTGTCAAGTCTGTTCTAACGGCACTCAAATCGTTGAAAAGCTCACAGAACGCATTTTGCACGGCATTGGGCTGTCGTTTAGACTTGTCGGCATTAGGATTGATGATGATTTTAATGCCTTTGCTGACAATGTGTATGTCAATGTCTTCACCAGCCATCACAGGGTCGCCGTCGTAATGTATAACCCCAGGCTTCTCTCTGTGTATGTCAAGGTGTTTTGACTTGAATGTTTTAATTTTTGTGTTTTTGTTGAGTGTCTTGTTAAACATGTCAATGCTTATTTGTGGAGCATCAAGCATGTCGAGTGGATCCATAATGATAATGTCAAGCAATCCATCGCTCATAGACGCTTGTGGAGCTATATATGCATTGTTCCCATATTGGGAGGCATTGGCACATGAAATAAGAAAAGCCTTCTGTGTAACAGTGTATTCTTCCGATTTAACGGTATACTTTTCGGCTTCATACTTCAATCCCGATTTCAAGACATTCTCAAGATAAGTAACAGGACCACGCTTGCCAGCCTGTGCGAATTTCATGCTTATATATGCATCAAAACCCACACCGCATGTGCAGAAAAACGGGTGCCCGCTGATTATTCCGTAGTCAAGGTCATGGATTTCGCAATCGTTCAATAGCTGTATAGCCTTTTTGGTATCCATAGGCAACATCAAATGCCTTGCAAGTCCATTCCCTGAACCGCAAGGTATAATACCCATAGCCGTGTTGGAGTTAACAAGCGCACGTCCTACTTCATTTATTGTTCCGTCGCCACCCACAGCAACAACCACGTCAGCACCTTCGCCTTTAGCCTGAGCTGCGATTTCTGTTGCATGTCCGGCATATTCAGTGTTTACGATAGAATAGCAAAACTTTTCCTTATCAAGATATTTCTCGATAAGTTTTGGAATACCAGCCTTTTTGACGGTTCCTGAAATCGGGTTCATTATGAATATTATATTCTTCTTTGTTGCCATAGATTGCAAAATTAATAAATTCCTGATGATATTCAATATTTGAAACCTATATTTTTGCTTCACGATAACATTTCTTGAAAAAAAGTTCAGTATTAAATGTAAAATATGTATCTTTGCAGCCTGAATAATCAAAAGTAGTTTAACTACACCTATATTATAATGGGACTTTTACAAGAGAAATACAAGAATTATCGTTTGCCGCAGAAATATATGGAAGCTGGCATTTACCCATATTTCCGTGAGATAACAGGAAAACAGGGTACAGAAGTTCAAATGGATGGACACAAGGTTTTGATGTTCGGTTCAAATGCCTATACAGGCTTGGTTGGAGATCCTCGCGTGGAGGCAGCAGCAAAAGCTGCAATTGACCAATATGGAACTGGATGTGCAGGTAGTAGATTTTTAAATGGAACACTTGATTTGCATGTCAAACTTGAGAAAGAACTGGCAGAATATGTACATAAAGATGAAGCACTTTGCTTCTCAACTGGTTTCTTTGTAAATTCTGGTGTACTTGCAGTTGTATGTGGTAGAGAAGATTATATTATTTGTGATGAGCGTGACCACGCAAGTATTGTTGATGGGCGACGCCTTTCATTTGCCACATGTCTCAAGTATAAGCATAACGATATGGAAGACCTTGAGAAACAACTCAAGAAATGTCGTCCGGAAGCTGTTAAGCTGATTGTCGTTGATGGGGTTTTCTCTATGGAAGGCGATTTGGCAAATCTTCCGGAAATCGTTAAACTGAAGAAAAAGTATAATGCCTCAATCATGGTTGATGAGGCTCATGGTCTTGGTGTATTCGGAAAAGAGGGTAGAGGAGTATGTGATTACTTTGGAGTTACCGACGATGTGGATCTTATCATGGGTACATTCTCAAAGAGCCTTGCAAGCATTGGCGGATTTATTGCTGGCGACAAGGATACGGTGAATTTTCTTCGCCATTCTTGCAGAACATATATCTTCAGTGCATCAAACACTCCTGCTGCAACAGCTGCAGCTATGGAGGCTCTTCATATTATACGAAAGGAGCCGGAAAGAATTGAAAAACTGTGGAAAGTTACAAACTATGCATTGAAGCGTTTCCGTGAGGAAGGTTTTGAGATTGGTGATACGGAAAGTCCTATAATTCCATTATACGTGCGCGACCCTTATAAAACATTCCTTGTCACAAAATTAGCTTTTGATGCAGGTGTGTTTATCAATCCTGTTATACCGCCAGCATGTGCTCCGCAAGACACATTGGTTCGCTTTGCACTGATGGCAACGCACACTGAAGAACAGGTGGAGCGTGGAGTTATGGCTCTGAAGAAAATATTTGTAGAACAGGGGATTATAAAGTAATTCAAGTTCCTGTTTTATGTTTTCCCATCCCCCCTGAAAGGGAGTGCGGGGGATGGAAAGAATTAAAAAATAAGATGTAAAAAGATTTATAGCCTTGTTGTTCACCAAGTTGGATGGCAAGGCTATTTGATTTGTATTTGCTTATATCCTACCAAGCGGTCAGTTCTTTCACCCTGTCCGCGAAAATACACCAATGCCTGATATTTGTTTTCTGTTTGAAAGAAACTGCCTTCGGTTGGCATGATGGCTGTAGTTCCATCAGGGGTGAGCATTACATATTGGTATGAGTAATAACCTTGCTTGAGCAATACGCAGCCTTCATATTGTTTTCGGTTTTCATTATATTTCATTTTATATTCAGGCAAGAAGCGGTCGTTTGTCCATACACCATTAATATAGACATCACCGTTTACTGGTTCCGGGCACTGCAGTGAAAAGTGTGTATACATGTAGTCGCAAGAACGGTCATTCTCTATATTGTCGCTGTTGCGGATATAAAAAGAACCATTTGCATCCTCATCGTAAACATAGCTTGGTCGTGGTTCGTCTTTAAAAATAAAGGCATGATAATTTTTCCCGTCCCATGATATATTGTCAATTCCCATAGTGGGGTGGGAAGTTGCAAGGGTTTCAAATTTATGATATTCGTTTCCGGCTTTAAAGATGAGATCTTTGTTGTGAATCCATTGCAGTCCGCTGACAGTAGTATACTGTGGCTTTACGTTAATCTTCGCATTGTCCCATCTTCCATTCTGCAATACCACTGTCTTTATCTGTTCTGAAGGGTCAACAACCCTGAAGCCATTATACGATAATTTCATCCCAATCTGTTGATGGGATTTATTTATGTCAATGTCTGTGTTTGTCGATGCTTCCAAACTAACTCCCATTGCGTCAGCCTCTAAAACCATAAAGCACGCAGAGAGCACTTTCTCGTTTGTGTTGTCGTCAATCACTGTTATTCTGTAGTTTCCGCCGAGTTTTATCTTGCATTGGTCATTAGGAATGCTTAGTTTGTAGTGAGTATAGAGCACATTTGTGTTTATTGATTCCTCAACATCTTCAATAACATTGTCGGATGCAAAACCATCAAGATAGTCACTTTGAAAAAGTGATTCCGTTGTTGTCCAGTCAGCTTCACAATGCTCAATGCTGTATGTGTATCTTTCGTAAGTATGAGTCAGATCATCAAAGGCAATGTTTATAACATTGTTTTCATTATATTCTCCAAGTTTTATAACAGGCATTGATAGCCAGTCGGTTCCCTTTACCACCTGTAATGAGCGTATGCTGCTTTTGAATATATCGTTATATTGCGCATCACAGTGTGAATATCCGCATACGGAGATAATGACTGTTGCCAAGTGATGCATCTTTATTATGCGCATGATTTATTCCTCCTTTAGCAAATTCTCGATAACTTTTGGATAATATTCATATTCAAGAGAGTGGACTTTGCTTGCAATTTCATCTACAGTGTCGTTGCTGTCGATGGCGGTTGAAAACTGTGCTACGATTTCTCCCTTGTCGTATTCGTTGTTTACAAGATGGATAGTTATTCCACTTTCCCTTTCATTATTGTTTTTTACTGCTTCGTGAACGAGAATACCATACATACCCTTACCGCCATATTTTGGAAGTAAGGATGGATGGATATTCACTATCCTGTTTTTATATGCTTCAATAAGGAAGTCGGGAACAAAAAGCATAAAGCCGGCAAGAACAATGAAGTCTATTTCGTATTCATGCATTACTTTGGTGATTTTGTTTTCATTGTTGATGTCTGCCCTTGGCATCACAACCACTGGAATGTCAAGTTTTTCTGCACGCTCTATAACCTTTGCCTTGCAGTTGTTTGTTATCACTACAGCTACTCTGGCGCAAACTGATGTAGAGAAGTATCTGATGATATTCTCACAATTAGTACCGTTGCCAGATGCAAAAACAGCAATACGTTTCATCTTATTCATCATCAAAATCATTGTCGTAATCATCCTCAGAGAAACCGAACATTGCCGGGTCTATAAAAGCGTCAAGGCTTCTTCTTTCTTTCTTTGTCGGTCTTCCTGTGCCACGTGCTCTGTCTACAAATCCGCTTATGCGACTCATTTCAAGAATCTCATATTGCTTTGGATCTGTTACGTTCTCATATATGTTGGGTATAAGCTTTGCACCAACTCGCTGTTCTATGCATTGCAGTATTTTGAACGAATATGTTACTGGTGGCTTCTTTACATTTACTGTTTCTCCTGTCTTTACCATGTGAGACGGCTTTACATTCACTCCATTAATGGTAACTCTGCCATTTTTGCATGCATCGGCTGCTATAGAGCGAGTCTTGAATATTCTTGCAGCCCATAACCATTTGTCTACTCTTGCTGTATCTGCCATTATTGTTTCTTATGGTTAAATTGATTCATTGTGATGTCGATGCCTGCAAGTGCAAAGCTCTTGATAATCTCGCAACAGCTCTTGAATGTGGGAGTTAGCGTTTGCATCTCTTCATTGTTGTATTTGCCAAGCACCCATTCAACTTGCATACCGCGCTGAAAATCATTTCCTATTCCTATGCGTAGTCTGGCATATTTTTGGGTTCCAATTACAGACTGGATGTTGCCAAGACCATTATGTCCACCGTTACTTCCGCTTCCCTTTAGCCTGATATGTCCTAATGGGAGCGACAAATCATCAACAACAACCAAGAGATGCTCCACTGGGATGTTTTCCTTGTTAAGCCAATATCTTACGGCATTTCCGCTTAAATTCATGAACGTTGTCGGCTTTAGTAAGAATAGCTTACGCCCTTTTACCATGGTTTCAGCCACATATCCATATCTCTTATCAGTAAATTCTACCCCTGCTTCATTGGCAAAAGCGTCTATCGTCATAAAACCAGTGTTGTGTCTGGTCATTTCATATTCTGCTCCAGGATTTCCTAATCCTACAATTAAGAATTTTTCCATATCGTTGTGCCTTTGTTGGCGGTTTTTTGTTTATGCAAACTTCTGTTTGCTTTGTGATAAGCGAGAAAACTTTGTCTAAAAGTGTTTCTGCAAAATCAGTTCTATGTTTATTTTATAAAAAAAGGTGATTCCAAATACTAATATTCAGAATCACCATAATTGAATTTTCTTTGCAGTTTATTGCAAGATTATGCCTCAGCATCGTTAGCGGCAGCAATAGACTTACGAGTAGCTTTGATAGAGCATACTACAACGTTCTTGCTTGTTGCCATTTCCAAACCGTCAAAGTGGAGATCGCCAACTTTGATGCTCTTGCCAATGTGCAAGTTAGTAACATCAATATCAAGGTGCTCAGGAATATCTTGATACTTAGCTGTAACATTAATCTTTCTGATAGAAAGGTTCATACGTCCACCATCACGTACACCCTGTGCAAGACCGTTAAGTTTAACAGGAATACCGATAGTGATAGGCTTCTGGTCGTTAACCTCGTAGAAGTCAACATGCAAAAGTGCATCTGTTACAGGATGGAACTGCAGCTCTTTCAAAATAGCTGTATGCTCCTCACCGTCAATAACGAGCTTGATTACATAAATGTGTGGAGTGTAAACAATCTTTCTCAACTCGCTCATTGGGCAAGCGATAGACAAAGCTTCAGGAGCACCGTCTGCATTCTTTGCCTCACCGTAGAGGTTGCAAGGAATCAAGTTTTCTTTACGCATTGCCTTGGCAGCTTTCTTGCCAAGGTCAGTTCTTTTCTGACCTTTAACTTCAACTTCTTTCATAATTAATGTGTTACTCTAAATTAAGTTTGTTAATGAATATTGCTTAATTCACCATCACACGGAATAAATTCGCGTTGTGCTTTGAAAAAGCGCTGCAAAGTTATATCTTTTTTGCTTAATGCGCAAATAATCACATGAAAAATCATTAAATACTGATTAAAACATTGGGCTTTTCTTGCAAGAACCGTCATTTTTCAGTATTTTTGCACTGTTTTTGAAAATACACATTCATTTATTATAATAATAATATGATAAACAGAGAATTGATAAGGATAAAAATTGTCCAGTTAACCTATGCATACTATCAAAATGGTAATCATAACATGGATAACGCAGAGAAAGAGCTGCTCTTCAGCCTTTCAAAAGCTTACGACTTGTATAATTGCCTGTTGTCGTTGATTGTATCTGTGTCAAGAGAGGCACATAAACACTATGATGTAAATCTTGCACGTGCAAGAAGAGAAGGCAAGGATATGCCTTCGCCAAAATTCGCCAACAACCGTTTTGCTATGCAGTTGGAGGAGAATAAGCAATTGTGTGAGTATGTTGAAACGCAAAAACAAACATGGGAGGACAATATTGAGTTTGTAAGAACTCTTTTGTCGCAGATAGAGCAAAGTCAAATCTATCAAGATTATCTCTCTAATGGCGAAGATTCGTATGAGGATGATCGTGAAGTGTGGAGAAAACTCTATAAATCTCTCATTATGGAAAATGAGGACTTGGATTCTCTGCTTGAGGAGAAAAGTCTTTATTGGAATGACGATAAGGAAATCGTTGATACTTTTGTATTGAAGACAATAAAACGCTTTGATCCGAAAAATGGTGCAAAGCAAGAGCTCTTGCCAGAATACAAAGATGAGGAAGATAAGGATTTTGCAGTGAAATTATTCCGTTCCACAATTCTTAATGCTGATTTGTATCAGAGGTATATGAGCGAAACTTCGCGCAATTGGGATTTTTCAAGACTTGCCTACATGGACGTGGTTATAATGCAGATTGCTATTGCCGAAATGCTTAATTTCCCAAATATTCCTGTTAGTGTCACAATTAATGAATTTGTAGAACTTGCAAAACTATACAGCACACCGAAGAGTGGCTCGTATATTAACGGTATGCTTGATTCTATTGCCAGATATCTTGTTGATAGCGGAAAAATGATGAAAAGCATGGATGAGAAAAAAGCAACTAATAAATATGTATAAATATAAAATGTAATTTTAAATTATGAATACAACAATGTTTTTAGCAGCACAAGCAGCTGGAGGTGGTGGCTCAATGCAGTTCCTTATCATGATGATTGCAATATTTGCCATTATGTGGTTTTTCATGATCCGTCCGCAGCAAAAAAAACAGAAAGAGATAAGAAAATTCCAAAACTCTCTGCAAGAGGGAACAAGTGTTGTTACTGGTGGCGGAGTATATGGAACAGTGAAGAGAATAGACCTTGCGGCAAATAAAGTGGATGTTGAAATTGCAAAAGGAGTAGTTATTACTGTTGATAAAGGTTATGTCTTTGCCGATATTAATGCAACAGCTGCTGCTGGACAAGCAAAATAAATGAAACGGAATATCTTCTTGAACATTTATAATATAGTCAGAAACTCTTTCTTCAACATAGTGAATAAGGAGTTCCTGATTTTTTTGTTCTTCCTTGCGTTAAGTGGTGCCTTTTGGCTGATGTTGACACTGAATGATTCGTATGAGAAGGAAATACGTATTCCTGTGCGCATAGTGAATATACCTAAAAATGTTGTGTTGACAAGTAATGCCGATGACACATTGCGTGTTACTTTACGTGACAAAGGTTATACGTTGTGTACATATCTTTATACAGAAAAGATAAGGCGTATTGACTTGCCGTTTTCTTCTTACGTCAAAAAAAAAGGGTATGGCTCTGTTTCAGGTGCAGAGCTTTCTAAACAGATATATCAGGAAATATACAGTTCGTCAAGAATTGTATCTATAAAGCCAGATAAGTTTGAATATTTCTATAATTATGGTATTCATAAGCGTGTACCTGTAAGAGTGTATGGAAATATTATTCCAGCCAGCAGCTACTATCTTGCAAAGGTAGAGTTCTCGCCAAATATGGTGGATGTGTACGGAAGCCAAAATCTGCTTGACAGCGTAAAATGGATCTATACCGAAAGATTGAATTTGAGGCATATCAAGGATACAATGAAGATGAAGTTAAATTTAATGTCAATAAAAGGTTTGAAGTGTGTTCCGTCGGCTGTTAAAATCTCGATATATCCTGATATCTTGACGGAAGAAAGTCTTGAAGTTCCCATTGTTGCAATAAACATGCCAGAAGGAAAGGTTTTAAGAACATTCCCATCGAGAATAAAAGTGACGTTTGCTGTTGGGGCGAGTCTATTCCGTACTATTACTCCAGATAAGTTTAGGGTTGTTGTTGACTATAATGATATTGTTAATAACCCCTCGGAGAAATGTGCTTTGAAAATAATTTCAATACCACATGGTATACGAAATGCCCGAACTGAGGTTCCTATGGTTGACTATTTGATAGAAGAGCAGTGAAAATGAAAATAGCTATAACTGGTGGTATAGGCTCTGGAAAGTCTTATGTATGCTCTATATTGAAACGGAAAGGTATGGATGTGTATGACTGTGACAGTGCGGCAAAACAAATAATGGTGAAATCAAACCATGTGATAAGTGAGCTAAAGAATTTGATTGGTGATAAAGCTTATGTTGATGGACAGATAAACAAGTCTTGCATATCATCATTTATTCTTGTCTCAAAAGAAAATGCTGAAAAAGTCAACAATATTGTTCATCCTGCAGTAGCTCGTGATTTTGTGGATTCGGGGTTGAACTTCATGGAATGTGCAATACTTTTTTCAAGTGGTTTTGACAAACTTGTTGATAGGGTAGTATGTGTTACGGCTCCTCTTGAAGTGAGAATAAAAAGAATCATTAAGAGAGATTCTATTTCCGAAGAGAAGGCTAAGGAATGGATTGATTGTCAGATGTCTCAGGAGCAAATAGTGTCGCTAAGCGATTTTGTTATAGAAAACAATGATGACAATACGGTTGATGAACAAGTTGACAGACTGTTATATTGGCTGAAAAATGAAGATAAGAAAAATATTTAACGAAAAGAATTTTAAATAAAATGGATTACACAATTTTATCAGTTTCTGGAAAACCAGGACTTTACAAGCTCGTATCAAGAGCTAAGATGAATCTTATTGTAGAAGCATTGGACGAAACACACCGTCGAGTGCCAGTGTTTGCAACAGATCGTGTAACAAGTCTTGCAGATATTGCAATGTATACTAATTCAGAAGATGTTCCTTTGATGAATATCCTTGATGCAGTACTGAAGAAAGAGAATGGAAAAGTTTGCTCTTTGAATTATAAAAAATGTTCAAAAGATGAGTTGCATTCTTACTTTGCTGATGTCTTGCCTGATTATGATCGCGATAGAGTTCATGATAGTGATATTAAGAAACTTTTACAGTGGTATAATATCCTTGTAAGCAATGGAGTAACAAACTTTGTTGAGGAGGAGACGGCTGCAGAAAATTCTGAAGAGGAAAAATAATATAATCAATTGATTGCAAAGAGTTGGTATGTAGAGAAAATATGCATGCCAACTCCTTTTCTTAAAGAGATGAATAGAGCTGATCGCTATAAGTTTGTGTTGGAATATTTTAAAAATAAAATGCCACACGTAACTACGGAACTTGAATTTGGTAGTATCTTTCAATTATTGGTTGCAACCTTACTTAGTGCACAGTGTACTGACAAGAGAGTGAATCAAGTAACTGTGGATTTGTTTCGCAGTTTACCTGATGCTAAATCTATGTCGCAGGTGGATGCCTCTGATATTTATCAGTATATAAAAAGTGTTTCGTATCCAAATGCAAAGTCTAAGCATTTGGTAGAAATGTCAAAGGTCTTGATTGACAGATTTGGTGGTGAAGTGCCAAATACAATGGAAGAGCTGATGAGTTTGCCAGGTGTAGGGCGCAAGACTGCAAATGTGTTGTTGGCAGTTGCCTTTGGTAAGGCTGCAATGCCAGTGGATACACATGTTTACAGGGTTAGTCATAGGCTTGGACTTGTGCCAAAATCTGCAAATACCCCTCTTGATGTAGAGAAGTGTTTGACAGCTAATGTTCCTAAGGAAATGCAAGCAGATGCCCATCATTGGCTGTTGCTTCATGGTAGATACGTATGTACGAGCAGAAATCCGCATTGTGAAAAATGCCCTTTTGATGATTTCTGCCCTAAATTGTTAGATAATTCTAAGGTTCGGAAATAAAGCTTATATAGACTGCTGCATCTTATAGAAATAATGATGTCAGAAATCTATTCTTTTATCAGTTCAATTTTTATAACTTTTTTAGTTCTGCTTGTTACTCTGAATCTATCGTCAGATCGTTCACTTGCAATCCATAAAATATTGTTTTGTGCATCAGTAATAACAAGTTGGCGTTCTTTATCGAATACTGAGAATTTTTTGTCTGTAAGGAAATCACTTATAAGTTTCTTTCCTTTCATTCCGAACGGAATAAACCAGTCTCCAATAGTGATATGTCTTATCATCAAAGGAAAGGCTATCAATGCTTCGTCAAGAGTAGCTGTATTCTTGTTTTTTTCTATGCGATATTCAGAATCTATTTTATGTTCAGAGAATCTGAATTTCAATTTGTCGTTGAACTTATATGCACCACATTCGGGAATTTTCATGTCTTTTTCATTCCTGTCGCATATTTGCTCTATAATGATTTTATTTCTGTCAATAAGAAGTTTGTGTGTTGATGATGTAAAAACTCTCCCAGTTTGCATTATTCCCAATTTATCGTGAATATTTTCAATAGTTGAAGGAGTGAATGAAAATTTCGACAATATATTGTATAGAGTATATTCTGGTGAAGTTTCCTTTTGTAGCTTTTCTATGTCAATTGTTGTACAATTTCCGTTTTTTTCTGTAACTAAATCTGATGATCGTTCGATAGCTTCATTAAAAACTTTTGCGGCTTCGCTGATTCTGCGTGCAGTGGCAGAAATATCTTTATCGGCAGAAGGATTTATCTTGCGTATAATAGGCATGAGGTTCAGTCTGATTTTATTTCTTGTTACATCGTCTTCAAGATTTGTGCTGTCTATAACGAAATCTTGTCCAACAGCTTTTAGATAATCCTCTATGTCATTTCTTGATACGTCAAGCATCGGGCGCAGAATCACTCCATTTTTAGCCGCAATACCTGTCATTCCGTTGATTCCTGTTCCTCTGATAAGATTGATTAGCAAGGTTTCTACAGAATCTTCCCTGTGGTGTCCTATACATATACCTTTTGCATTGATATCATTCCTTAAATTCTCGAAATAGGAGTATCTCAAATTTCTCGCTGCCATTTCAATGCTAACTTTATGCAATTTTGCATATTCAAGCGTATTGAAATGCACTATATGGATTTTTATGTTTCTGCTTTTACATAATTCTATGCAGAATTGTTCGTCATGATCAGATTCTTCTCCTCTCAGATGAAAGTTGCAATGTACGGCTTCCACTTTATACCCCAATTCTTTAAGTGAAAGAAGAAGCGCCACACTGTCAGCTCCTCCTGACAGTGCGACAAGGTACAAGTTTTTTTCATTCATCAAATTGTTGCTGTTGATGAATCTTTCAATTTTATTGAGAAAGTTTTTCTTGTCCATTTTATGATAATGGTAATGTTTGTCAACAGTTACTTATTCTACGTATAGTACAAGTCCTTTCAGATATTCACCTTCCGGGTGATAGATATTTATTGGATGATCTGCAGGTTGATGCAACTGGTGTAGAATTCTGACATTTCTACCAGATATGGCAGCAGCAGTAAATACAGCATTTCTAAAATTATCTTTTGTTACAACCTGTGAGCAGCTGAATGTGAATAGTATTCCTCCGTGTTTAATTCTTTCAAATGCTTTCACGTTTAGTCGGGTATATCCTTTTAAAGCGTTGTGTAATGCTGCTCTATGCTTTGCAAACGCAGGTGGGTCAAGAATTATCAGATCGTAGAAATTTTCAGCATTGTCAAGGAATTTAAATGCGTCTTCACAGAAAGCTTGGTGCCTGTCGTCATCAGGAAAATTAAGATTTACATTAGCATCTGTCAGTTCTATTGCCTTTGCACTACTGTCAACTGAGTGTACGAGATTTGCTCCTCCGCGCATTGCATAGAAAGAAAAGCCACCTGTGTAGCAAAACATATTTAGAACATTCTTACCTTTGGCATATTTTTCAAGTAAGCTTCGGTTTTCTCTTTGGTCAACGAAAAAACCGGTTTTTTGTCCTCTAAGCCAATCAACATGAAATTTTAATCCATTTTCCATGGCTGTATTGTCTGTACTTCCGCCAATGATAAAACCGTTTTCTTGTCCTAAATCTGCTTTATAAGGTAATGTCGTTTCACTTTTGTAGAATACATTTTCTATTCTTCCGTTCATAACCTTAACAATAGCTTCGGCGATTTCCTTTCGGTTAACGTGCATCCCTACGCTATGTGCTTGCATTACAGCTGTTTTCCCGTAGCAGTCAACCACAAGACCAGGTAAAGAATCACCTTCTCCATGGACAAGCCTATACGTGTTGTTCTGTGGGTTATCTGCAATTCCTATAGCCAATCTCATATTCAAAGCATGAGTAAGTCTTTCTAACCAAAAAGAACTGTCAATTACTTTATCTTCAAATGAAAGAACTCTTACAGATATGCTTCCTATTTGATAGTGTCCCACTGCAATGAATTCTCCGTTTGACATAAGGACTCTCACTGTATCTCCGTCCTTAATGCCATCATCCATATTGTTTATTGCTCCAGAGAACACCCAAGGATGAAAACGCTTTAAACTTTCTTCCTTACCTCTTTTTAAATATACATTTTTATACATTGTCTTCTTTTTTGTTTTCCTCTGTTGTTTTTATCAATTCGTAGTCACCGCTTTTCTCAAGCTTCATCAGTTCCTCATAAAGCATTATGCAAGCCCAGGCATCTGTAGCTGCATAAGCCTTTTGCTTTTCATTTAAAATGTCTGCCTCCCAGTTCGTAAGCCTTTGTGTCTTACTTATCTTTTGTCCGAAGAAATTTGCGTAAAGTTTTTGCAAACTCAAATCTTCAATACCAATCTCGCCGACATGCTTTTGCAGGTCAATAAAATAGCCTGGTGTAAAGTCGGCTCGTCGGTGCATGGATATTATGTCATCATGCAGGGATAGGCCTATTTTTGGTACTTCTTTGTCTTCTAATAGCTTTATTATTGACTGTGTCATACCTGTGTAGTTCAGGCGAAACAACACACATGTATCATGAGTAGAAACTTGTAGCAATGCAACTTTGTGCTGCTGACCTTTCTTGAATGCTGGTCGCGTTTCTGTATCTACACCAAGTATAGGCTGCGACAGCAGAAAATCTACTGCTTTGTCAGCATCTTTTTCTGTCGTTACAACAATTATCCGTCCGTCAAAGAGCACCTTTGGCATATCGGTAATAACTCGCTTGTCAATCTTGTTATATATAATTTTTTTCATTAGTTTTTATAAATCGAAGTGCAAAAATAAAAAAAAAATATGAGTTTATTGTGTCTTTCTTACTTTTTTCGGTTACTTTTGCATTCAATTTAATAAAACCACGACTATAATGGCAAAAAAGAAAACTACTCGTAAACCAAGTTTTGCAGAAACTATAGGATTGAACATATTGCAAAATGATATATTTAACTTTATTTTCGGTCTATTGCTTTTTGTGTTCTCTGTATGGCTATGTGTTGCATTTATTTCATATTTCAGTACCGCATCATCTGATCAAAGTTTAGTATTGGAGATGCGTTCTGGAGATATACTTAACTCTTCGCATGAGTTTCAGAATATGTGTGGACCAATAGGTGCATTGTTGTCAGATTTCTTCATTGCCCAATGTTTCGGATATTCTGCATTCTTGGTACCTGCTTTTTTATGTGTTGTTGGCTTGAAAATGGTAAAGGCTTATAAGGTAAACTTGCTGAAAGTTTTCCTTTGCCTAAGTGTTATTATGATATGGACTTCAATGGTTTTTGCTAAGTTCCTTACTCCTTTTGTTGGTGGTGAGGTGTATAATCCTGGAGGAGGTCATGGAGAATATTGCAGCCAATGGCTGGAAAATGTTATTGGGGTTCCGGGATTAATAGCCTTACTCGTTATTGTTGCGATAATATTTCTTACATACATGAGTGCGGAAACTGTTAACGTTGTTAGAAAAGTCCTTAATCCTGTTAGTATGATAACTAATAAGGTTGGGTTCTATGTAACAAATAATGAAAATAATAATGGTGCAGACGGTCATACAATGTCAGAGATGGATGATAGTGAACAGCAGGAACAGGAGGCTTTGAAGTTTAAAGATACATCAAAACAAACGGTAGAATTTCCTGTCGGTGAGTCGCCTGTAATAGAGCTTACACCTAATGTGGAACCTTTAGTAGAGGAAGAGCATGAAAAAAACTCAGTGACAATAAAACAACCGTCAGATCCAGGTCTTATTATAAAGGGCACAGGTAGAGATGATAAGGCTAATGGTGAGACTGTTGCATCAAATAATCCTCTTGATACGCCGATAAACCCTAAAGAGCCATGGCTAAATTACAAATATCCAACATTAAGCTTGTTGAAAAAATATGATGATGACGATGAGCCGTATATTGATATGAAAGAACAAACGGCAAATAAAAATCGTATTGTTGAAGTGTTGAATAGTTTTGGAGTACAAATAAAGACTATTTCAGCAACAGTTGGACCTACAATTACATTATATGAAATAACCCCTGCAGAGGGAGTGAAAATATCAAAAATTCGTAATTTGGAAGATGATATAGCATTGAGCTTGAAAGCTGTGGGTGTTAGAATTATCGCTCCTATACCTGGTAAGGGTACTATTGGTATAGAAGTGCCTAACGCAAAAGCAAATATCGTATCAATGGAGAGTATTCTAAATTCTGAGAAATTCCAAAAATCAAATTATGAACTTCCTATAGCTCTTGGTAAAACGATTACCAATGAAGTTTTCATGGTTGATTTGGCAAAGATTCCTCATTTGCTTGTTGCTGGTGCAACAGGACAGGGTAAATCCGTTGGTCTTAATGCTATTATTACCTCTCTGCTTTATAAAAAACATCCAAACGAGTTAAAACTCGTCCTCATTGACCCAAAGAAAGTGGAGTTCAGTGTATATGCTTCTATTGCAAATCATTTCATGGCAAAGGTTCCGGATAATGACGAAGAACCGATTATCACTGATGTCACTAAAGTCGTTCGTACTCTCAATAGTTTATGTAAACTCATGGATACGCGTTATGATTTACTAAAACTTGCAGGAGCAAGAAACATAAAAGAATACAACAAGAAGTATCTCAATCATCAACTTAGACTTACGGATGGACATGAGTATATGCCTTATATTGTTGTTGTAATAGATGAGTTTGGTGACCTTATAATGCAAGTAGGAAAAGAGGTCGAATTGCCTATAGCTCGTATTGCACAGTTGGCTCGTGCTGTTGGTATACATATGGTTATAGCTACACAGCGTCCAACGACATCTATTATAACAGGTAACATAAAAGCTAATTTCCCTGGTAGAATGGCTTTTAAAGTTAGTTCAATGATTGATTCCAGAACAATACTTGATCGCCCTGGTGCCAATCAGCTTATTGGACGTGGAGATATGCTTTTCCTTAATGGTAATGAGCCTGTTCGTGTGCAGTGTGCTTTTGTGGATACTCCTGAAGTGGAACGTATCAACAACTATATATCCTCGCAGCCTGGACCGATAGAGCCAATGGAATTGCCTGAACCTGCGACTGACGAATCAATGGATATTACAGGAGGCAATATTGACAGTCGATCTCTTGATCCTTTGTTTGAAGAGGCAGCTCATGCTATAGTTGTAACTCAGCAAGGTTCTACTTCTATGATTCAGCGTAGATTTTCAATAGGGTATAATCGTGCAGGTAGGCTTATGGATCAGCTTGAAAAAGCTGGTGTGGTTGGTGCAGCACAGGGAAGTAAGCCTCGTGAGGTTATGATTCAAGATGAAAATAGTCTTGAAAATCTACTGATGGCTTTAAGAAAATGATTTTTAATATAGTTTTTTTGTATTTCTGATATAGATAATGTAATAATTATTTGTTATGAAAAAAATTTTATTATTGATTACACTTGTGCTTACAGTTAGCACAGCTGGTTTCGCACAGACTGCAAAGCAGATTCTTGACCGCACTGCAGCAGTGCTTAGTGCAAAAGGCGGGGCAAAAGCAACATTTAAAATGACTGGTAGATATGGTAATACAAATGGAAGTATTGCTGTTAAAGGTAATAAGTTTAATGCATATACTCCATTTTCTATCGTGTGGTATGATGGAAAGACACAATGGACATATATGAAGAAAAGCCAGGAAGTAAATGTAAGTAATCCGACAGAAGCTCAACAACAGTCTGTAAATCCTTATAAGTTTATATACATATACAAGAATGGTTATAAACTTAGTTCTAAGTCGTCTGTAAATGGTTGGCAGGTGCATCTTATGGCGCAAAATAAATCTCGTTCAATAAAAGAAATGTATATATCTGTAGACCGTAACTATAAGCTTAAACAGGTAAAGATGCGTCAAGCAAATGGATGGACAACAATCAACGTTACATCATTTAAAACTGCAAACATCTCTGATTCACAGTTCCGTTTCAATAGTAAGGAATATCCTAATGCTGAGGTTATAGATTTAAGATGATATATATATAATAGACCAAACCTTTAAGTGACAAAATAACACCTATGAACAAATACCAAATTTACCGACAGTTGCGACAGCATGTTGCCTTGGCAGAGAAACGTAGCGTTCTTTATGAATCAAATAAAATAGCAAAAGTTTTGATAATGTTAGGTCTCTCAATGGTTGTTATATACCTAATGTTTATTGCTGTTATTTTGTCATTGATAGCAAATAGCTCAAGAGATTACACCCCAGGTCAGTTCTTCTTCAGCTTGATACCGTTAATTCTAATTGTTGATATATTTTTCCGTACATTTGCACAACGCACTCCGGCACAAATGGTAAAACCTTATTTGTTGCTGCCTTTGCGTAAATATGACTGTGTTGATTCTTTTCTTGTCTCAAGCATTGTCACTCCAAACAATCTGATATGGATGTTTCTTACGGTGCCATTTGTCATTATGTCAGTATATTTCAACTTTGGTTTTTTCCCTTCTATAGCTTTTTTGATAAATGTACAGTTAATTTTAATATTAAATAGCCTTTTCTATATACTATGCCGCACGCTTTTTTATAGTAATCCTTTGTGGATATTTTTGCCGTTAGCAGTATATGGTATGATGTTTTTGCCTTTTTGCTGGGGACTTAACTATTTCATAAATTTTTATGGAAGTTTAGGCTCAATGACTTTGCAGCTTAATCCTGCATTATTTTGTGGTATCTTGTTTATGCTTATTCTAATATTTTGCATAAATCGCATTGTACAATATAAAAACATCAGCTTGGAAATTCAGAAAGACAAAGACTTACAGTTGAAGAAAATATCTTCATTTTCATTCTTTGATAGATTTTGTCAGACTGGAGAGTATTTGAAGTTAGAGATAAAATGTATGCTGCGAAATAAAAATACAAGGCAGACATTTAAATTTTCCATTATATTTATTGTAGCTATAAGTTTGCTTATTTCTTTTACTGATTTGTATGATGATAGTTTTTCTAACAAATTTTGGGCAGTATATCCATTTACCTTACTCAGCGTCAATCTTATTAGGATAATGTGTCCGGAAGGAAATTATATAGAGTGTCTTTTTATTCACAAAGAAAATATTCGGAGCTTACTTGAAGCTAAATATTATTTTTATTCAGCAATGCTCCTTTTGCCATTGGTTTTGATGATACCAACTATTTTTTCAGGCAAATACTCTTTATTGTTTCTATTGTCAATGATGGCATTCACAGTAGGTCCTATGTTTTGCGTTATAATGCAACTTGCCGTAATAAACAAAGTTACAATGCCTCTTAACACAAAACTCACACGAAAGAATGGTATGGAAACAAACTATATTCAAATTATTGTGGAAATGATAGCTTTATTCTTGCCTGTCGTAGTATTAACTCTATTTGAATTCCTTTTCAGTGATACTTTGGCGTATGTATTAATATTGATTATAGGACTTCTTTTCATTGCTTTTCATAAAATATGGATTGCAAACATATATAAACGCATGACAAAGTGCAAGTATGAAAACCTTGAAGGATTTATTACATCAAGATAGTGTGGCATTACACTTATGTAAACGTTTGCATGAATTATTTTGTATTAAAATAGCAGAGTGTTATAAATATGATGTAATTTTGTTCTGAAAATAGTAAATCTTTATGCAGGCATGTTTTTATACCTGGTATTAAAAAACTAATCTTTAACAAAATCGAAAAATGAAAAAGAAAATTATTATGGTTGCATTATTTGCATTTGCCTTGTTTGCTACGGCAAGTGCAAGTATCGTGCAGACTTTGACCATTAATGGTGAAAAAGTTGAGAAGGTAGTTTCTCGGTTGACTTTTGATGGCGACAATGTTGTCTTATTGCTTGATGATACTGAAGTATCATACCCTATGAATGATGTTGAAATTGCTTTTTCTACAACAACAGGTATTAATGGTATTTCGACATTTAGAATTAATGGACTGGTAGATGATGTGTTGAATATTTCTGGGCTCACCAAAGATACTGTTATAGCAATATATGACACAACAGGTAAAAAACTCGTTTCAGCCAAGGCTGATGGGGATGCAATGCATGTTGCACTTCGGGGATTTTCTTCAGGAGTATATATAATGAAAGTTGGTAATAGCGTTGTAAAATTTATTAAAAGATAATCTATAGTACGATATGAAAAAAAATAGTTTAATACTTATATTATTCTGTATTATTGCCAGTGTAGCTTGTGCTCAGAAGAAATGGGATTTTACAACTTTTATGCAGAAAGACAAAGAACTTTGTTCCAATGATTCAAAATGGATCCTTGGAACAGACCGCTATTGTTACACATCCCAGCTCTCCAATGAAGCTTTGATGGCTAATGGAACAGAACTTACATATACAAAAGGTCTGAAATTTACTGCTGCTGCACCAACGGATGCTACCGAAGGAAAAGCTAAGATACGCATAAACTACGGAAAGAATCAACTTGAACTTAACGGTTCAAAAATTTCGCTCATTATTACTGGTCTTAAATCTGGACAGAAGGTTACTGTCTGTTGTATGACAGGTAAAAGTGGAAATGCTCGAGGACTTGATGTAACTAACTTAACTCCTGTATCAGGCTCATTTAATTCTACGTCAACCGAACGACAGGTAAATATTGGTACTGTCGCAACAGATGGTGACGTTACACTTACTACAACAGCAGGTATGCTTTTATATTCAATAGAAGTGAGTAATGAAGGAGGGTCTGAACCCACTAACCCCACAACAGGAAGCGATGTGGCGATGGATTTGAATAAGAATCAGATGAGGCTTACACTGAATAGCAATGATGTAAAATATTATAATACTGAAAATATAAAGTCTGTAGATATTCTTGATGGTAATATAACAATTAATTCCGTTAACAATAATATTGCCGATGAGTATAAAGGCAATGTTAGCCGTATTGCATTTGCAAAAGCTAACAATACTGGTGGAAGTGGCGATATAGTTAATCCAGAAGGAGCTGTTAAAGTTGTAGAAGCAAAAGGATGGTTAGAGTCCATATATGCAAAATGGGAGCCTTTTAAAGGTGCAGAATCATATAATGTATATTGTAATGACAAACTTATAGATAAACAGCTTATACGTTTATATCCTTCATATGTACGCGCTGATGTTGTTGGACTTGCAAAAGGAACATATACGATGAAAATAGTTCCCGTAGATGCAAACGGAAAAGAAATAACAGATGCAGCAAACACCGTAACAGGTCTTTCTGTTGATAATTACAATAGATATGGCTTTGCTCATTTCAAGAGCAAGGATAATGGAGTAGGGGCATACAACAACGATGGTACACTAAAGACTGGAGCAAAAGTTTTTTATGTAACAGCAAAGACTGCAAAAACAATATCTACAGATGTTAAAGGTGTTGGAAAATGCACTGGTATTCAGGCAATCCTTGATGCATACCAAAAGGGGCAAGATACCACTCCTATAGCATTCCGCATCATTGGATTGGTTAAGAGGTCGGATCTTGACAAAGTTTCAAGTTCAGAGGAAGGATTACAGATAAAAGGGAAAAACTCTTATAGCATGATGAATATCACTATAGAGGGTATTGGTGATGATGCAACCGTACACAGTTTTGGCTTCATCTGCAGAAATGCATCTAATGTGGAGTTCAGAAATTTTGCAATTATGCGCTGTATGGACGATTGTATTTCTCTTGATACGGATAATTCTATGATTTGGATTCATAACATGGATTTCTTCTATGGACCAAATGGCGGAGGAGATCATGCTAAGGGTGATGGTACTGTAGACCTTAAAAATGACTCACAATATCTGACAATTTCATATAATCGCTTTTGGGACACAGGTAAAAGTTCTCTTTGCGGAATGAAGAGTGAAACACAACCTAATTATATCACTTATCAGCATAACTGGTTTGATCATTGTGATTCACGTTGTCCTCGTATTCGCACAATGAGTGTGCATGTTTGGAACAACTATTTCGATGGTGTGGCTAAGTATGGAGTTGGAGTGACAACAGGTTCAAGTGCATTTGTAGAGAATAATTATTTCCGTAATACTAATCGTCCTATGATGAGTTCAGGACAGGGAACAGATGCTAAAGGTGATGGAACATTCTCTGGTGAGAAAGGTGGAATAATTAAGTCCTATGGAAATATTTTTGCAGAGAAGAGCAGCAATTTCAGCTATATAACTTGGCAGCAAAATAATAAAAGCTTTGATGCATATGAAGCTTCTTCACGAGACGAGCAAATTCCTGCCACAGTAATAACTCTTGATGGTGGAACCAATTATGATAACTTCGACACCAATTCTTCGCTTATGTATGCTTATGATATAGATAATGCTGAAGATGTTCCAGCTAATGTTACAGGCTTTTATGGAGCAGGACGTATAAATCACGGTGACTTTACATGGGATTTCACTGGTAAAGATCATGATTATGCGTATGATTCTGCACTTGGTACTGCACTTGACAATTATAAATCTTCTCTTGTAAAAATATATGGTGAAGAGGGCAAATCATCAGAAACAGGTGGAGAAACAGGTGGAGAAACAGGTGGTGGTTCCGAAACTGGAGGAGCTACAACACCAATGGAAGGTGCTGTGCTTTGTACTTTTGAAGATAAAAAGCCTTCAAGCAGTATCTTTACTGTTACTGGCAATTATTCAACCTCTAAAGGTTCAGCAACAATAAATGGTAAAACATATAAAACATGTGTTAAGATGGAATCATCAACATCCATTGATTTTGCTATTGCTAAAACATGTAAGATGACAGTTTTCTTTGGTGATACCGAGACTGCATCGCTCAAACTTAATGGAACGAAGAAAAGTGCATCAGGCAGTACTTATACAGAGACTCTTGTACAAGGAGCATATAAAATTACAAAGGCTAATTCTGTAAATATATATGGAATAATGCTTGAACCGATAGAATAGGTATTCATTCTTTCTTAAAAAATATTTATGCAGCTTTTGCCAAACATATTATTGGCAAAAGCTGTTTTTTGTGAAATCCCCAAAATTAAGTATTGTCCTTTATGCATTTTATTGATAACTTTGCACCCAAATAATGTTTGTATAAAGAATAATTCTTGATAATATGAATTTTAAAAGATTTACTATAGTCCTTATTTTGGCATTTTATGCTGTTCTTACATGGTCTCAGACTTCAAAAACAGGTATTCTTCTTGTACACTATGGTACAGCAAATGATAGCAGTCGTAGCTTGACTATTGATAAACTCAACAAACTCGTTTCCGATAAGTTTAATGATTGTGATGTGGTTGAAGCTTATGCTGCTTCTGCAGTAATTAAAACTCTTGCAAAACGTGGCATATATAAGCTTAGTATTCCTCAAGCACTTGATTCTCTGAGAAATCATGGTTGTACACATCTTGTTGTGCAAAGCACTATGTTGCTTGACGGAGTTATGACCGACATGTTAGAGAAAAATATAGATAATGTAAGAAAGAACTTTAAAAAGATTTCATTAGGAAAGCCTTTACTCTATTCGGTAGCAGATTGTCGCAACTTGATTACAATGATAAATGAGAATCTTCTTGCTGACAAGTCTTTGAATGTTAAAAATGCACAGGTGGTATTAGTTGGTCACGGTAGTGATAGTCCTGCTAATGCAATATACAGTCAGATAGATTATCTATTGAAGGATGAGGGCAAGTCCCAATGGCATGTAGGAACAATCGAAGGATACCCCACAATATCTTGCGTAGAACGCCAGGTTAAGATGCAAAAAAGCAAAAGCATAATACTTGTTCCTTTGCTCTATATAGCAGGAAATCATCAGAAAGAAGATATTAATGGTGTATGGCGCAAGCAATTTGAAAAAGAAGGATACAAAGTAAATGTCGTTTCAAAGGGACTTGGTGAGATGAAGGAGATTCAACGCATGATTCTTGATAAACTTTCAGCACTTGTAGGTGAATAGAATACTATTATAAATATAAAATTTAAGCTCAAAAATAGAAATATATACAAGACAAACTTAATAATAATATGACAAATAGATTTTTATTTTTTGCTGTAGCCGCATCGCTTGGATGTATTAATGCTGTAGCTGGAAACATTGCAGAAGGTGATGATAACGGGAAAGTTATTGAATTAAACCCTGTTGTAGTTACAGGAAACGGTCATCATCAGTTACTTAAATCAACAACGACTCCAGTACATGTTTTGTCGCAAAAACTAATCAAGGAAACAGGAGCTACTGATTTTCAAGATGTATTGACAAAACTCATGCCTCAAGTTTCATTCACTCCAAATGCAATGGGTTCATATATTCGTGTTAACGGATTGGGAAATAAGTATGTGCTTGTCCTTGTAAACGGAAAAAAATTGATTGGTGATATCGCAGGTAATGTTGATCTCAACCGAATAAATATGTCGAAGGTAAAACGAATTGAGGTCCTTGATGGAGCTGCTTCCGCACTATATGGTTCTGATGCAATAGGTGGAGTTATAAATATTATAACAGATGATAAAACTCTCGACAATGTATCCATCTCGTCAGACACAAGAGTTTCTGGTGAAGGACAGTTTTCTGAAGGTGTGAATCTTGATATAAATTCAAAATATCTTGATTCACATACATCTTATTTTCATCAAGAGGCTGATAGTTACCAAAACAATAATAAAGCACTTGACAGTAAAGGAAATGAGTATGAAACAATAGCTCCACTCTATATTGGTTTCAATTCTAATTTGATAAACCAACGTTTTGATATAAAGCCTACAAAAGACTTGTCTTTATATGTAGCAGGTTCATATAACTATAAACTTACAGACCGTCCGAATTCACGTACTGATATTACGGGAGGTTCTGATTATGATATGCGTAGTGAGGGTTGGCGTTGGGAAGCTGGTGCTAAGTATAAAATAGGTAAACATTCTTTGTTGTTTGACTTTGTTAATGACAATTACCATTATGGCAATTTGTATCAGGTTGATACAAAGAATTATAAGATAGGAGATTTTGTTAGAAACAAGTTCCAAAAATATTATGAGGCAGAGCTTAAAGGTGTGTTCCATTTCTACAGTAAGGCAACAACAATCTTTGGTATTGATTGGCGTAATGATTTTCTTACTGCAACAAGTGGTGACGTGAACAACAATGTTTATACCTTTGCAGGATATGCTCAGCATGATATGGAGATCGTTAAAAATCTTAGTGCAACATTGGGAGTTCGCTATACTAAACATGGAACATTTGGCAATAATTTCACTCCAAAAGTTTCATTGATGTATGCACCTGGTAATTTTCGTATCCGTGCAGCCTACTCTCGTGGTTTCCGTGCACCAGGACTTGATGAACTCTACTATCACTATTTCAAGATTATGGGCAAACGTCCAGTCATAACTTTTGGAAATACAGATTTGAAAGCAGAGCGAAGCCACTATGTATCCCTCAGTGCAGAATACAGCAACCAGGTTTTCTCTCTCTCTGTAATGGGTTACATGAACTTCGTTTCAGATATGATTGTAAAAGAAAACATTTCTGTTGATGATAATATCCGAAAGGACCTTGCAGCTCAGTTCCCTGAGGCTACAGCCGACCAGCTTGCACAACTAAAGACCTATGGACACTACATTAATAGCAACAAGGGTATTGTTAAAGGTATTCAAGCTAATGCTTCCGTTAATATATGTTCAGATCTTTCGCTCATGCTCAACTATGCCTATACAAATGGTCGTTCAAAGGTTGGTGGAGTTTGGCAAGATCTTGAACGTACATTTAAAAACAGTTTTACTTTTGGTGCGAACTATAGTCATACCTGGAACAAGTACACTCTTGGCGTGAATATAAACAGTCGTTTCCAGTCGGCAACATATTATCCAGGCTATGAAGATGCCCCTGGGTATGGAATAGTAAATTTAAACACCACCCATACTTTTACTGTCGGCAACATGTTTAAACTTGTTCCAAGTGTAGGAGTTGACAACATATTTGACAAGACGGATCATCGTATAGATACTGATAGTCGTAAATATGCTCTTTATTCTCCAGGCAGAATGTTTGTTGTTGGGTTGAAGGTAAACTTTGCAAAATAAATTTCTGACTTATTTCTTTATCAGATATAATGGCAAGAAGGAGCTATATTTTTAGCTTATTCTTGCCTTTTTCCATTCTGTTGGTGTAAGTCCAGTTTTTTCTTTAAACATTCTTTGAAAGTAAACCCTTGATGAAAAACCACACTCTATAGATACAAGTTCGTTGCTATAGTCTGGACTTTCTTTTAGCAAACGCTTTGCCTCCTCCGTTCGTATGTCAGAGAGCCATACTCTGAAAGTCTGTCCATATTTTTTTGTGAGATATGAAGTAAAATCTTTCTTGTCTATCATAATCCTTCTTGTCATAACGGAAAGCGTTAAATTTGGATCCCTGTATCCTGCTTCATCTTTCCATTTTTGTACAGCTCGTTCTATTTTTTCCATTCGTGCAGGTGCTATATCCACGTTTTCTTTTTTGCAGTCTTCTGTTATATCACCAATTTCGTTAAGAACCTCTGTTATGTCGTTATAGTTAAAACCAAGTGCAGTGAAACTTACCACGAAGCCTGATATTCCCAGTAAAGCAAAAGGTCCAAATATGAATAGCAGTTGTGTATACAAGATGAACAGTGGTGATATTATTGTAAAGGTATACATAAGTAATGAGCCTATTCTCATAGTCTTTGAATATACCTCTGCAGGATTTCCCAGTTCATTATCAAGCCGTTTTCTTATTTTTCTAAGTTCTTTGTATGGCATCCATATATAGTATATGAGTATTGCAATATTGAAACTATTAACTAAGTAAATCATTTTTCCTATGTGCAGACTCTTATAATACAATACAGCAAATGTTGCAGAAGCTATAATCATTGCATATCCAATAATTCCAACTATTATATATTTTTTTCGTTTCTCCTCACTCAACTGTATATTCAGCTGTGAGCAAGAAATGAGAATTGCTGCAGGTGCATAGAAAATTATGTTAATCAAAGCTCCAATGTCATCTCCTTGTTCTCTAAGTTTATATGTAATTTGTAGCATATAATGTATTATGAACAGAATCAGTGAAGCAGCAATCATGCATCTTGATTGCTCATATCGTTTGTTTTTGCGCACTACAAGGAAATGTGAAGTTACGATAAAAAACGTAAGCATTACCATAACTACCATACAGGTATATTGTAGTATTTTCAATTCTGGCATGGTCCTATCGAAATTTAGTAATTGTTGGTAAAATATTTTAATTAAAGAAACACTAAAGATAAAAAGGAAACTGCTAAATTAGCAATCTCCTTTTCTGTATGTGTTTATAATATCAAGCTTCTTCAGCTATGCGTTTTTTGATTGCCTTGCTATCTTCCTCATATCCTGGTTTGTCAAGCAATGCAAACATGTTCTTCTTGTAAGCCTCAACTCCTGGTTGGTTGAAAGGATTAACACCAAGAATCAAACCGCTTATTCCGCAAGCCTTCTCAAAGAAATAAATAAGTTCTCCAATATAGAACTCGTTTAATTCTGGAACACTAATGTGTATGTTTGGTACCCCACCGTCCACGTGAGCCAGACGTGTTCCAAGTTCAGCCATTTTGTTAACCTCGTCCACTCGTTTTCCAGCAAGGAAATTCAGTCCATCGAGATTATCCTCATCATTCGGGAACAACAGCTCCTTGTTTGGCTTTTCTATACTTATTACTGTCTCGTATATCGTACGCTCTCCTTGTTGAATCCACTGTCCCATAGAGTGCAAGTCTGTAGTGAAATCACAAGATGCTGGGAACACACCTTTACCGTCTTTACCTTCGCTTTCTCCGTAAAGTTGCTTCCACCACTCTGAGAAATAGTGTAATTTAGGTTGGAAATTAACCATAATCTCTATTTTCTTTCCAGCCTCAGCATAAAGACCATTGCGCACTGCAGCATACAGGGCAGCCGGGTTCTCGTCAAATGGCACATTGATGTCGCAAGCTTTCTCCATAACAGCAGCACCCTCTACTAATTTCTTGATATCGAATCCGGCGCAAGCTATTGGAAGCAATCCTACAGGTGTAAGTACAGAGAAACGACCACCAACATTGTCTGGAATAACAAAAGTCTTGTATCCTTCCTTGTCGGCAGCAGCCCTTGCTGCACCCTTCTTTGCATCAGTGATAGCAACGATAACTTTCTTTGCCTCATCCTTTCCGCGTTGCTTCTCACACTGCTTCTTGAGTAGTCTGAATGTGAGAGCTGTTTCTGTTGTTGTTCCACTCTTTGATATGTTAATGACTCCAAATTTCTTGTCGGCAAGATAAGCTGTTAGTTCTGCAAGATAATCCTCACCAATATTATTTCCGGCAAAAAGTATAGTTGGATTTTTCTTGTCATTGACAAGCCATGCAAAAGAGTTGCTTAGAGCTTCAATCACGGCTCTTGCTCCAAGATAACTTCCTCCAATTCCTGCTACGACAATAGCCTCGCAGTTCTCACGCAATGTGTTTGCACAATTTTGCAACTCATTGATGAAAGCATCAGAAATAGATGAAGGTAGATGCAACCATCCCAAGAAGTCATTACCAGGACAAGTACCGTCCTCAAGAGCTTTTTGAGCTTCAGCTACTTTTGTTTCAAATTTTTTCACTGCACCAGCTTCTAAGAACTGTGCAGCCTTTGCGATGTTAAGTTTGATATTTTCCATATATTGTTTTATTTTATGGTTTTCTGTTATTAGTCATGATATTTTCAATAAATGCGAACATTCAAAATTCCTATTAGTTTCGTTCTCTATCTGAACGAATCTGTGAGCAATTTTATTTCAATCTGAGGACTTATCCTTTCATATAAGATATTATATACAGCATCAAGAATTGGCATGTTAACATGCATGTGTCTATTAATCTCCTTCATGCATTTAGTTCCGAAATATCCTTCAGCAATCATCTCCATCTCTATCTGTGCACTTTTCACGCTATATCCCTTGCCAATCATTGTTCCAAATGTACGGTTTCTTGAAAAGTTACTATACCCCGTAACCAACAAGTCACCAAGATATACTGAATCATACACACATCGTTCAATTGGGTGTACTGCTGTCAGAAATCTTGCCATTTCTTGTACGGCATTAGACATAAGTACTGCCTGAAAGTTATCGCCGAAATTTAGTCCGCTACATATTCCCGATGCTATGGCATAAACGTTTTTCAATACAGAAGCATATTCAATTCCAATCACATCACTACTCGTCTTTGTCTTGATAAAATCATTCACGAGAATGTCGGCAAACGCCTGTGCTTTCTCCAGATCGGAGCATCCCACCGTAAGATACGACAATCTTTCAAGTGCCACTTCCTCTGCGTGAGATGGACCTCCTAAACATGCAATGTTGTTTTCTGGCACATCATAAACTTGTGTAAAATATTCCGAACAAGCCAAGTTCTCATCAGGCACAATTCCTTTAATAGCCGTAACGATATACTTATTGCTGATATTAGTCTTCAGCTTTTTCAGATGGTTTTTCAGATAAGGGGAAGGCGTCACGAAGACAAGAGTGTCGTAGTTTTGAACAATTTTATTGATGTCAGATGAAAAGAAAATCTCATCAATATTGAATCTCACGCTCATAAGGTACGACGGGTTATGTCCGAGCCGTTTAAAATCTTCTATGCGGTCGTCCCTTCGGATGTACCACCCTATATGGTGGGTCTTTCCTACAATTATCTTGGCTATAGCAGTAGCCCAGCTACCACCACCAATAATCGCTATTTTGCCACAGTCAAACACCTTATTATAATTTTTTGTGTTCCCCATGCAGTTTAATTTTCAATATTGCCACATGGGGAATGATTACATGAAATATGTTTATTATTTAAGCATTAGCCTTATCGATCCACGACTGTACTTCGTCAAGCGATGGTTTGTCGTATCCTAACTTGTATTTTTTGTTTATCTCTCCAACCTTTTGTTGTAGTCCTTGAGCTTTTTCATTCTTTATATCAGATATGAGGTTGAATCCAGCTTTCCTCATCACATAAGCCCAATTCTCGCTCACTCCGATTTCCTCCCATTCTTTTATTGTGCTCTGAGGCATTTTCTTTTCAGGCTTCATCTGTGGGAAGAACAACACCTCCTGAATGTAGGTTTTTCCAGTCATGAGCATAACCAATCTGTCTATACCGATACCGATTCCACTTGTTGGCGGCATACCATACTGCAAAGCACGTAGAAAGTCCTTGTCAATAATCATAGCCTCATCATCGCCTTTATCAGCAAGTTTCATTTGGTCGATAAATCTGTTCTCCTGATCAATAGGGTCATTAAGCTCAGAGTATGCATTGGCAAGTTCCTTTCCGTTTACCATAAGTTCGAAACGCTCTGTGAGTCCTGGTTTAGAACGATGCATCTTCGTAAGTGGCGACATTTCCACAGGATAATCTGTGATGAATGTAGGCTGGATAAATGTTCCCTCGCAGAACTCTCCGAAGAGTTCATCAATAAGTTTTCCCTTGCCCATTGTTTCGTCGACCTCCATGCCTTTCTCTTTACAGAATTGGCGGATTTCTTCTTCAGTTTTGCCATTACAGTCAAATCCTGTTTTTTCCTTTATGGCATCAAGAATAGGCAGTCTTCTATATGGAGCTTTAAAGCTTACGATATTTCCGTTTATTTCCCTTTCAGCCTTTCCGTTCACTGCGATACAAATTGTTTCGAGCAATTTTTCTGTGAACGACATCATCCAGTTGTAGTCTTTATACTGTACATAAAGCTCCATACAAGTAAATTCCGGGTTATGATTGCGGTCCATTCCTTCATTACGGAAGTTCTTGCCAATTTCATAAACACCTTCAAAACCGCCCACGATAAGTCTTTTCAGGTATAGCTCAGTAGCTATTCTCATGTACATATCTTGGTTGAGAGCATTGAAATGTGTTATAAATGGGCGTGCCGATGCACCACCTGCAATGCTTTGCAAAGTTGGAGTTTCTACCTCTGTATATCCAGCTTCGTCAAGAACTTTACGTAAAGTTCTTAGCACTGTAGCTCTTTGCAGGAAAGTATCTTTCACCCCGTCGTTAACGATAAGGTCCACATATCTTTGTCTGTATCTCAGTTCAGGGTCATCAAATTTGTCGTATGCCACTCCATCCTTGTATTTTACGATAGGCAATGGTTTTAAGCTTTTTGACAATAGAGTTATTTCCTTTGCGTGCACTGATATTTCTCCAGTTTGCGTACGGAACACGAATCCCTTTACTCCAATAAAGTCACCGATGTCCATAAGCTTTTTGAACACCGTGTTATACATATCCTTATTTTCGTCAGGACAAATTTCATCGCGTGCCACATAAACCTGTATTCGTCCTTTGGAATCCTGCAATTCTGCAAATGATGCTTTTCCCATCACTCTTCTTCCCATCAGTCGTCCGGCGATAACAACTTGTCTTGGTTCTTCCTCGTCTTTAAACTCCTCTTTGATATCTATGCTGAAAGCATTTGTAGGAAACTCTGCTGCTGGGTATGGGTCAATTCCCATATCGCGCAATGTCTTTAGACTCTGTCTGCGAACTATCTCCTGTTCGCTAAGCTCTAAAATATTCATCTTTATTATATTGTTTATTATTGTTTCTATATTACTATTGCAAAGTTAATGAAAATATTTATAATTAAGAGTTATTGTTCGGTTTTTTTGCGCTCTATGTTTCCGAATAGCTTCAACCATTCCTTTTCAAAATTAGGTGTAAATATATCTTTTCCAATGCTTTCAAGTATTTCATTTCGAGAAAAGAATCTACCTCCATCAAGTTCCTTTGCTGATGGATGCAAAGGCTTTGTGTATGTGGTGCGATACACATTTACAAGTTCCTTTTCAATGTTGCTTTCAAAAACATAGCTTCCCATGCTGACAGGTTCAAATGCTGTTATTCCTAATTCTTCTGCAGTTTCTCTTCTGAGAGCCTTGTCAATAGATTCCCCAAAATCAACATGTCCTCCTACAGCAGTATCCCATTTTCCTGGTTGTATATCTTTCCACACAGGTCTTTTCTGCAAATACAGATTCCCGTCACTGTCAAACACGTGCAGATGCACTACAGGGTGCAATGGCTTTTCTCCACTATGTGCATACGATCGTGTCGTTATACCTATATTTTCTCCGTTCTCGTCAACTATAGGCAATTTCTCCATTGCTCCGTCCATTCTCATTATTTCCACCTTGCTTCCTTCCAGTTTAACAGGTGCTGGTTTGTCATTGAATATTCCGAACACAGCACTTCCGCTTCCACTCATTGCTGCATAAATTGCCCCATGTTCGTACAGCGTTTCCTTTATAACTTTGAGTGACGGATGCAATTTGAATATGTTTTCTTCAAAATCATTGACTAACAGTTCCCTCCATTTCTCTACAGGTTCATTTTCTACGATATATCTGCAGCAGAGTTTTGGTTTTTGGGGGCATATACCAGAAAAAGCCTCTTTTGTACTCACGCTAACCTCTGGTTTTATAACCATCATCCAGTATCCGTCCAATGATACGTTGACTTTACTCATCTTGTCACCGATGCCTTCGGCAAAACAAGGTTCAGATTTTACGAAGAAAGCGCAGTCGGCTCCCAATTTTGAAGCGATTCTCTCAATCTCTTCGTCTGTCATTCCAATTCTAAACATTCTGTTCAGTGCCACCATTGTATAGGCACAATCAGCCGATCCTCCGCCCATTCCAGCCTGTGTGGGTATATTCTTTTTCAGTGTTATTTCCACTCCAGGCAGCAGTGTCCGTTCCGAAATTGCTTTGTAGGCTCTAACCACGAGATTATCTTGCAGATTGCCTTCGATTTTTTTGCCCTCTACATGTAGTTCACATGAACCAGGTTGCTTGCCATTCTCTTTTATTGTTATAGTGTCGAATATTGGAACTGGATAGAACACGGTTTCCAAATTGTGGTATCCGTCTTGACGCTTTTCTGTAATATTCAGTCCGAGGTTTATTTTAGCACACGGTGTAACGGTTATCATAGTCACAAAATTTAAATTGTAATATGCTACAAAGTTACAAAATATTTTCTGAACGAGAAAATATTAGATGCATTAAGTGAAAGAATGGGATAAAGGCAAATATAGTGTTAGCATGAGCAATCATAGTGCTTCGCTTTTGTTGTTTGATACTTTTGATATTTACTGTTGTGCGACAAATATTTTTTTCTCTCGATAAAAAAACATATCTTTGCATTGAGATAGATGTCTCCGCTGATAAACGTAATGTTATTGTTCACGGATTCTGCTGTCTTTATAAAAAAATTACGATAAAACAATGCCAGAACAAAGAAGAAAACCAGCTCCACGTCCTATTGACAGTAACTACGGTCATCTCCAGCCGCAAGCCCTCGATATAGAGAAAATTGTGCTTGGAGCGTTGATGATAGACAAGGATGCTTTTACTGTGGTAGGTGAGATTCTTCACCCGGAAACATTTTATGAGCCTCGCCACCAAAAGATATATCAGGCTATACAGAAACTCAATATCGATGAGAAACCTGTTGATATCCTTACAGTAATCGAAGAGCTTAAACGTGAAGGAACTCTTGAGGAGTGTGGCGGGCAAGGGTATATTATTGATTTGAGTTCAAATGTGGCATCGTCGGCACACATTGAGTATCATGCACACATCTTGCAGCAGAAATACATGGCACGCCAGCTTATCTCATTTGCCAGTGTCGTTGAAACAAAGGCATTCGATGAAACTGTTGATGTGGACGAACTTATGCAGGAAACGGAGTCAAGTCTTTTTGAACTGTCGCAGAAGAATCTGCGTCAGGACTATACTCAGGTTGATCCTGTAGTGAAGGAAGCAATACAAATTTTGCAGAAGGCTGCAGCCAATAAGGGAGAGCTTACGGGAATACCTACAGGATACCACAAACTTGATGAAATGACGGCAGGATGGCAAGCTTCTGATTTGATAATTCTTGCAGGTCGACCAGCCATGGGTAAAACGGCTTTTGCTCTCTCGTTGGCAAAAAACATTGCAGTGGACTACAACACCCCCGTTGCTTTCTTCTCGCTTGAGATGAACAATGTGCAGCTTGTAAACCGTCTTATCTCTAACGTGTGCGAGATTGAAGGAAAAAAGATACTTAACGGTCAGCTTGATGAGGAAGAATGGAAACGCCTTGATGCAAACATCGGCAGACTGCAGTCAGCTCCAATTTATGTTGATGACACGGCAGGAATGTCAATTTTTGAACTTCGCACCAAAGCACGCCGACTTGTGCGTGAGAAAGGAGTAAAGATGATAATGATTGACTATTTGCAGTTGATGAATGCCAATGGAGCCAAGTTTGGCAGCCGTCAAGAGGAAGTCTCAACCATCAGCCGTTCATTGAAGGGACTTGCCAAAGAGCTTAACATCCCGGTACTTGCCCTCTCACAGTTGAACCGTACCGTTGAGAATCGTGAGGGTCTTGAAGGAAAACGCCCGCAGTTGAGTGACTTGCGTGAGTCGGGAGCCATTGAGCAGGATGCCGACATGGTGCTTTTCGTGCATCGTCCAGAGTATTACCACATCCTGACGGACGATCATGGTCATGATTTGCGTGGAATGGCACAGATAATAATTGCCAAGCACCGTAAGGGCAGTACGGGTGATGTGCTGCTCACGTTCAAGGGCTCATTCACCAGATTCCAGAACCCTGACGAAAACCGTTTCTCTGCTTCAGATGTCGGTGGTGAAATTGTGGGCAGTAGGCTCAACGGTGGTGATGATGTGCCACCGCCATTTATGGATGATAATATACCGTTACCGTCAACACCTCCTTTTTGAAATATAAAACGATAGATACAGATATATGAACATAGACAACATACTTCAGAAGCTCCATATCACAGCTCTTAACAAGATGCAACTTGATGTGGCACGTGCGGTGAGCACTACAAATGGTGATATTTTGGTTCTCTCGCCAACAGGTAGCGGAAAGACACTCGCTTATCTGTTGCCATCGGTATTCCGTTTGAATCCTGTAGTTGATGCACTGCAGATGGTAGTAATGGTTCCAAGTAGAGAACTTGCAAAACAGTCGGAAGAGGTACTCCGCTCCATGGGAGTGCCACTGCGTGGAATGGCTCTTTATGGCGGGCGTCCTGCAATGGAAGAACACCGTGAGATGCAGAAGATACATCCACAGATAGTATTTGCCACTCCAGGTAGGATGAACGACCATATAGCTAAGCATAACCTTAATCCGAAAGGTGTGCGGCTTCTTGTAATTGATGAGTTCGATAAATCGCTTGAGATGGGATTCTGTGATGAGATGCAGAAGGTGGTAGACAGCCTTCCCAGTGTGGAGCGTCGCATACTTCTTTCAGCCACTGACAATGCCGACATCCCGCGTTTTGTCAATATGCAACACACTTTGCGCATCGACTATACAGAACCGAATTCTGGAATATCTGCTGCAGAACGCATAAAAAGCTTTGTGGTGCGTTCTGAACAGAAAGACAAGTTGGATACCTTGCGTCGTTTGTTGCTTAGTTTCGGCAATAAGAGTAGTATCGTGTTCCTGAATTATCGCAATAGCGTGGAGCGCACTTTTGATTATCTCCAAAGTGAGGGCTTTGTGTGCAGTGCCTATCATGGGGGACTTGATCAGCGTCAGCGTGAGGACAATTTATACAAGTTCAGCAATGGTTCCACCACGGTACTTGTTTCAACCGACCTTGCTTCGCGTGGACTTGACATTCCTGATGTTGACAATATCATACACTATCATTTGCCACAAGGCGAGGCAGAATATACGCATAGGGTAGGGCGTACCGCCCGTTGGGATGCTGAGGGAAGAACATTTATTCTGCTTGGTCCTGACGAACAACTTCCTGAGTATGTTGCTGCAGATATGTCGGAATACACCATTCCTGCTGATTTGCCACAGGCTCCTCAACCACGTATGGCCACTATCTATATAGGAAAAGGAAAGAAAGACAAGATATCCAAAAGTGACGTTCTTGGCTTTTTGTGCAAGAAATGCAGACTGTCTGGCAACGAAATCGGCAGGATAGATGTTGCCGAGCGTTATTGTTATGCAGCTGTGCTGCGTTCAAAGCTTAATTCTGTATTGCGTCTTGCTGCTGGTGAGAAGATAAAAGGCGTTAAAACGATAGTTGAGATTGTAAAATAGTCATATATATAGTATATTGAAGTTTCGGATTTTGTTATTCCCCTCCCCCGCCTCCTGTTAAAGTGGAGGCGGGGGAGGGGAAGACTTCAAACAAAATAAATCAAGTATGCCTTGCATACACTTGTGAAATATCCACCAAAACTTTCTTCCAAATATTGAAAGATGCCGAGGTTAATATATGGAAAATAAAAAGTAGAATAAAATAAAATCTTTACAAAATAGCGCCACTTGCGCCACTTGCGCCATTGCGCCAAATACAGAAAATACAGTAAAAAACCCCATTTTTAGCTATTTTGGCGTAATTGGCGCAATGGCGCAAGTGGCGCAAGTGGCGCAAACTCGAAAAACGAGATTTCCGGAAAAACCTTCTCCAAACTGGTATAAATCCACACCTGTGTATACTCAGCGACCATTGACAGTGGAAGACGGTAGCTCTCCGTTGCTTTGCCCACGCCTTAACACTGGATAGATACCTTCTCTACAGGAAAAGAATAGAAGGTGACCGCACTTATAACGTATGTTCAAACGGTTTGGAATCTAAATCTAAACTTGAGTAAATTATTAGAACAGAGTGTGCTCCTCGATATATTTCTGCACAGTATCTTTGTAGCTTTCTGATATAGGTAGATATTGTTCTCCCATCACGATGCGGAATCTGTCAATAAGACTCACCTTCGGCATGTGTACAATATATGAGCGATGTATTCTTAGAAACTCTGGCGAAGGCAAGAACTCGTCAACCTTTTTCATGTTCATGAGCGACATGATGTTTTTCGAGCCATCTCCCAAATAGAATTTCACATAATCTTTTACTCCTTCCACATAAAGTATATCGTCAAAATTCACCTTCTGCAGTTTATATTCGCTCTTTATGAAAACAAATCTGTCTTTATCCATCGATAAAGCTTTGTTCCTGTTTTCAAAACATCGTAAAGCTTTGTTTGCCACCTCAAGGAATTTCTCAAAGCTGATAGGCTTTAACAGATAGTCAAGAGCATTTACTTTATATCCCTCTATTGCATATTGGCTGAAAGCCGTGGTGAACACAATTTTTGTTTCTTCATCGATGATACGTGCAAATTCCAGTCCGCTCAGTTCTGGCATTTGTATGTCAAGGAAAATTAAGTCAATCTTCTTTTCTCTTATCGTCTTTATAGCCTCTGTAGCACTGTTGAAAGTACCTTGCAGCATTAGGAAAGGCACCTTTTCTGCATAGCTTGCCAAAAGGTCGGCTGCCAATGGCTCATCGTCAATTATCACGCAATTTAGTGTCATAGATAATAATTTTTGAATAATAAATACTGTTATTTTCTTTAACCCCTTTTTCCCATGAGTATTTTCCTCCGTACGACAATTCCAGTCTTCTTGTCACTTGTTCCAGTCCAATGCCATGTCCGCTTCGGTCTGTTTCATTTTTTGGGTGGTTAGAGTTTTCTATGTAGCACGCTATATGTTTCATATCAGCATCAATGCTTATGTTTATAAAGCTTTTGCCCGTAGCTGCAATGCCATGTTTAAAAGCATTCTCTATGAGCGAGATGAAGATAAGCGGTGCAACCCTTATTGTGCAAGACTCCGGTATGTCAACCTTCACGTTGATGTCGCACGTTTTGGCTATTCTTATTTTCATCAAGTTTATATAACTCTTGATGAAGTTCACTTCGTCGGTAAGGTTTACAAACTCCTGTTGATTGTCATAGAGTAGATGCCTCAGCATACCGCTCAGTTCCATTATCGCTTCTTGTGCCTTCTGCTGGTTGAAAGCCGTCAGTGCATATATGTTGTTGAGCGTATTCAGCAAGAAGTGCGGATTTATCTGGTTTCTCAGATTTTTCAGTTCTGCATCAGTACGTGCAGCGTCAGCTTTCTGCCGTGCAAGTTCCGCTTCTTGGCGTGCCGTTTCTGCTTTGTGCCATTTCATTGTGATGACAGTCATTGTTGCTATTGCTGCCGTCACAGCCATGTTGAATATGTTTCTCAGCATGAACCACAAGTCCATGTTGTGTCTTTTCGGTCTGAACGGTTTGTCGCCCCATCGTGGCATGTGATGCAGTTGTGGCTCAGGTCTGAAAAACAGATTATGGCTGTAAGTCAGCCAGAGATGCAGCAGCAGTCCTGACCCCACTACAATAAGAATAGTATATATCCAGAATTTCCTTTTGTCATTGTTGAATAGAAATTTTGGAGTAACATACAGGTGCATTGAATAAAACACCACCATCATTGTTATTGTACTTGAGAGCATAGGTATCAGTTTGTCAACCTCAAACTTGTCGTCTCTGTCCAAAAATGTGAGTGGTGCTATAAAAACGATTAGCCATACCGCCACGTGTATGGCTATCATCGTTTTTTTGTAAGTCTGATTTTTCGTGTCCATAATATGAGCATTATGAAATTGAGTCAATCATCTTGTCTATTCGTATCTCAGAGCCTCGATAGGGTCGAGTTGCGCAGCTTTTTTTGCCGGATACCATCCGAAGAATACTCCGGTGAAGGTACAAACGGCAAAGCTCATAATAATGCTCCAAGGTTGTATGTAGATAGGCCAGTGTGCTATCATCTTTATTGCATACGACGACCCTACACCTATTATAACTCCTATGATACCTCCTGTTACGCTCAACAGAATCGCCTCAATCAAAAACTGATTTAATATGTCAACACCTCTTGCACCAACACTCATTCGCAGTCCTATTTCCTTTGTTCGCTCCGTAACGCTCACATACATGATGTTCATAATGCCGATACCTCCCACGATGAGCGATATTCCAGCCACACATCCCAGTAATATGGTCATCATGTCGGTTGTAGAGTTCATCATTGATGCCAGTTCCTCTTGCGAACGTATGCTGAAGTCGTCATCGTCAGCCTCTTGTGTGTCGGTAGCGTCTTTCAGCTTGTGGTTTCTGCGCAATATTGTGGTAATCTCCGCAGTAGCCTTGTCGGTCAGTCCTTCTGTTATAGCCGAGCAGTTAATGCTCCCCAAGTAAGTTTGTGCCAAGATTCTCTTCATCACCGAAGTGTAGGGAGCCAGCACGAGGTCATCCTGGTCCATACCCATGGTGTTGTATCCTTTCTTTTTCAGCACGCCAATCACTCTGAACGGTATACTGTTGAAGCGCACCACCTTTCCTACGGGGTCGCTGCCGTCAGGAAAAAGATTGTCTACTACGGTTTGTCCGAGCACACACACTTTTGCACTTGCCTTTATATCCTCGTCGGTAAACATTTCTCCATCGTCAACGCTCAGCTGCCTGATGGTAAGATAGTCGCCGTTCACTCCATAAATGGTCGACGGGGTATTGTTGTTGCCGTAGATAAACTGTCCGCTGCTGTTCACCACCGGGCTTATCGCCGAAATATAGTTACACTCCTCCTTCAGCGACTGATAGTCTGTAAGTTTAAGTGTTTCCATCGATGATGCGTCTTGTCTCACTCCGCCTGGTCCTCTGTCGGCTCCAGGGTTAATCATAATCATGTTAGACCCCATTTCGGCAATATTCGCCTGTATGCTCTTCTTTGAACCCTGTCCGATGGCAAGCATCGCAATAACCGAAGCCACACCTATGATAATGCCTAAGGCAGTCAGGAACGAGCGCATTTTGTTTGCCGCTATTGCCCTGAGTGCAATTTTCAATAAGTTGCTGTAATTCATTATTCATCCGTATTTTGTGGCAGTTTAGCCAAAGCTTCAGCTGCCGATTGGATATTGTTGTTATACTCATCGCTGATCACCTTCCCGTCTCTCAGCATGATATTCCTGCTGGAATAGTTGGCCAGATCGGGGTTGTGCGTCACGAAGATTATTGTTCTTCCCGCTGCATACAGTTTTTGGAAGAGCACAAGAATCTCGAAAGATGTTCTGGTGTCGAGGTTTCCTGTAGCCTCATCAGCGAGGATTACAGCCGGGTTGTTCACCAATGCTCTGGCAATGGCAACGCGCTGCATCTGTCCACCCGACATTTGGTTTGATTTATGATATAGCCTGTCGCCCAGTCCCACAGCCTTCAGAGCCTCTATCGCTCTTTGTTGTCGTTCTTTGGCTGAAACTTCCGGGTTGTACATCAATGGCAGTTCTACATTCTCTATACTTGTTGTTTTTGGCAGCAAGTTGTAGTTCTGGAAGATGAATCCGATTTTCCTGTTTCTCAGTATTGCCCTCTGCGGTTTCGACATTGTTCTCACCGACACCCCGTCGAGCAGATACTCACCGCTTGATGGGGTGTCGAGGCATCCCAACTGGTTTAGCAGCGTGGATTTTCCTGAGCCCGACTTTCCCATAATGGTCACGAACTCTCCCTCGTATATTTTGAACGACACCCCTCGAAGTGCGTGTACCATTTCATCGCCCACGAGGAACTCGCGCTTCACATTTTGCAGTTCGATTACAATTTTCTTGTTGTCTTTGTCCATAGAAAATACCTCCTTGGCATTTTGTCAGTTTCTACTTTTTCTTCTTCTGTCCAGGTCCCTTAGGTGCAAATGGGCTGCTTTCTCCTCCAGCATCAGCCTCTTCCTGATCGTTGGCAAGAGCTTTGGCGTCAGTCACCACAACCTGTCCGCGACTTATTCCGCTCAGTATTTCGGTGTGTGTGCCGTCGCTCATTCCTATCTGCACAGCATGTGCCTTGAATGTGTTTCCCTCTCGTGTCCACACCTTGTTCTTTCCCTTGCAGTCGATTATTTTTGCTCCCTTCACAAGGTCTTGTGTCGGTGTGAAGCGCAAAGCCTTTGTTGGTACGCTCACCACGTTTTGCCTTTCGGCTGTGTATATCGTAACATTTGCCGTCAATCCTGGTTTTAGTTTCAGTTCGCTGTTAGGTGCTGATATAACCACCTCGTATGTAACCACGTTGTTTGTAGTGGTAGCTTCTTGGCGCACTTGCTTCACAGTTCCCTCAAATGTGTCGTCAGGGTATGCGTCAACAGTGAATGTTACTCTCTCTCCCTCTTTCACGTCGCCTATGTCAGCCTCGTCCACATCGGCAACCACCTGCATGTCTTTCAAGTCTTTTGCAATGGTAAACAGCTCTGGTGTGGCATAGCTTGCAGCCACAGTCTGTCCTTCTTCCACCGATTTTGATATGACCACTCCATCGATAGGCGATGTGATGATTGCATAGTTAAGGTTTGTCTGTGCCTTCTGCACCATTTCTCTTGATGATGCCACGCTCTCTCTTGCTTTGTCGTAGTTGAGTTTTGCTGATTCATATTCATCAGCACTCACAAGCCCCTTTTTATATAATGTGGCATAACGTTTGAAGTTAGCCTGTTCATAGTTCAATGTGCTCTGTGCGCTGGCAAGATTAGCTTTTGCCGTGTTTAGCTCGCTGATAAGGTTGGTTTTGTCGAGTTCCGCAATCACCTGTCCTTTTTTCACCACCGAGTTGTAGTCTACGTATAGCTTTGAAATTATGCCTGAGACCTGCGTACCCACAGTTACCGAGGTCACCGGTTCTACACTTCCCGTTGCCGTGACACTGTTTTTAATGTTTGCCGGCTCAACTTTGGCAGTGTCGAAAGTTATCTGTTGTTCTTTCTTTCCTCCGGAGAGCACCCATGATGCTATGGCGACAACAGCCACTACGCCAACTCCAATCCATATTTTACTTGGTTTTTTCATATTCGTGTTTTCTTTATATTTTCTTATTTGTTATATAGTTCCAGCATTTCTTTGGCAAGAATTGTCATGTATTTGCTTTGCAGCATGTCTTGTTGTGCCTTCAGCAGATTTGTCTTGCTGTTCATCAGCTCAATAATGTTTTTCAGTCCGAGTTTAAACTGTTCGCTCATCAGCGCATAGCTTGTTTCTGCGCTTTCCACATTTTGTTTTGCTGCAATGAACTTCTGCTGATTGTTGTTAGCGTCAATCCAGTATCCCTCAACCGAGTTCCATATTTGTTTCTTTTTGTCCTCAAGTTCAAGCATGGCATTGTCGCGCTGTATTTTTGCCTTGTTCACGGCTGTCTTCGTTTGCCTTTGGTCGTATATCGGCATGCTTAGCGTTGCCCCCACGGCAATATCAAAGTTTGTTTTTATCTGGTTTCCCCAAGAGTTGTCGTTCATTGACGACGAGCTTGTCATTGCCGATCCTGTAAGGCTCACCGTTGGCATCCATCCAGCCTTTGCTATGGCAATGTTTAGGTTGCTTTGTTTTATTCCCAATTGGCTGTACACAATCTCCGGGCGGTTGTTCACGGCGTTCTCATATACGGCAGTCAATCCAGGTATGGTGGCAGTAGCCTGTTCGTCGGTTGTTTCCGGCACGGCTACGTTGAATTCCCCTTCGTTTGTAATCTCTAACAACTGTTTTAGCTGTGACTTGTATTTTGCCAAACTGCTCTGTGTCTCCACGATTGAGTATTTGTCGGCTGCGGTCTGCGATTGCAGCTGTGCGAGATCAGCCTTCGACATCTTACCTACTTTCACCATTTCTTCGCCTCGCTTTTCGTTTGCGAGACTCGTTTCATACGAGTATTTGTTCACTTGCACAGCCTCGTTGGTATACAGTATCTGCACGTAGAGTTGCGTTATCTGCTCCTCGATGGTTTTTGCCGTAACGGCAGAATCTGCAGCAGCCTGTTCCTCAGTCAGTTTATTCAGCTTCAGCGTGTTGTGGTTTTTGTTTCCGTTCCACACAGTCCAGTTGGCGTTGATTCCGTATGTTCCGTTATACGAGAGCTTGTCAACGCTTCTCTGCACAGTTCCGTTGCTCACCATTCCCGTCGACTCATTAGGCCATGGTCTGAATCCCAGCGACTGTGTCGTTGATGCGTTGAGCGATGGCAACAGTTGAGCCTTTGCCTGTTTCACGTCCTCTGCTGCGCTTTGTTTTGCAAGAGTTTTCTTTTTCAGCGAGATGTTGTTTGCCACTGCATAGTCGATACACTCTTTCAGAGTCCACTGATGAGCATTCTGTGCCATCAATGTCGTCGACAAACTTGCCAGTGCCATAGAAAAAAGCCATTTGTTCATATACATAATTATTGGTTTCTGCTGCAAATATACGTACATATTGCTATGCTTCAAAATGAAATATACGTAAAACGCGTGTTAATAGAGCAATTTTGCTTATTCTTCGATATGATGGCTTGGTTTTAACATTTTGTAATAGTGGTTGTGTACATTAGTACACCAGAATCTATATGCCGATGGCGTTTTTTCTATATATAGATGGTGTCATGCCGGTATATTTCTTGAATTGTACGATGAAGTTGTTCACCGACACGTAGCCCACGGTTTCTGCCACAGCCTGTATTGTGTATGCTTGATATTTCTTGTCGGTAAGTCGCCTGCAAGCCTCTCTTGTGCGATATTCGTTAAGCATACTCTTGAAGCTTCCTTGATTGGTGTTGCTGATTGCAGCCGACACGTATTTTGTGTTTGAGCCAGCCATGCGTGCCAAGGTTTGCAGATTGAAACTGCTGTTGCATATAACATCCGTGTCGTTCATTATTTCGATAATCCTCTTTGTCAGTTTGTCTTCTGCATTGTCTTTTTTCCCTTCTGCATTTTTTCCTTCTGCAATTTTTGTATTTTCGCTTGCATGATAGTCATGGTTCGCATTGTGTGGTATGGTGCATGCCTCAGCTTTCTCGGTCATCAGCTTTCTGTTTTCGTCTTGTTCGGCTATCAATTGCTGGTTTTTCATGGTGAGCATCCGGTATGCTTTTCTCAGTTTTTGGTTGTAGAACACTATGATTGCCAATACCAGCATAACCATAACAGTCACGGCAAGCATCACATTCATTTTCTGTTCCAGTAGATTTATTCTTTTTGATTTCACTCCGTCTTCATAATTTATGAGCTTGTTTCTCGCAGCATAAAAGTCGGCAGTGTTCAGCATTTCGGCACTCAGTTCCCTGTGCATGTTCAGGTATACGGTTGCACTGTCAGGCTGTTTGTTCATTCTGAACAGGCTGTCGAGTGCCATGCAGGCATCATCCAGCTGGTCGTACGCTTTCTCTTTTTTTGCCACATTCATCGCCATGCGCTGCACGCTGATAGCTTCGTTGATGCGTCCTGCAGCAGCAAAAATTCTTCCCTGTTCGTTTAGTGGATATGCCCCCATACCGATTTTCAGTCCGCATGCCCTTGTCTTGTCATAAGCTTTTTTATGCATGCTTAGAGCCATGTTGTGGTTTCCGTTCATCTCTTCCACGAGAGCCGTGCAATAAAGAGTGTAATATTCGTTTATGTTTCTGTCTGACAATGGCATTCGTTCTGCTCGTTTCAGCATTTGTTCTGCTTTTTCTTTCTCTCCCGTTTTGGCATAACACATGACGAGATATCTTGCTGCAAGGCTTCTTGTGCTTTTGTTGCGCTTGCTTGCTGGTTGTGCCAGCACTTTTTCGTAATAGTGTGCAGCTCTTTCATAGTCCTTGAATATCACGTATATGTTACCTATATTATAATAGCAGCTTGTCTGGTTAATGGCATTCCCCCCGTCTTCTGCCATTTCCATAGCCATTATATACGCTTCGAATGCTTTTGCATAGTAGCCGTTCAGATAGAGTGAATTCCCGCATTGTTCAAGCGAAGCACAAATGTAGTTGCTTTTTTGTCCGCTGCGGTATAGCGTCAGCAGTCTGGAATACGAGTCTGTGACATCTTGACTATAGCCGTAACTGTATGTGCGATAATTGTTCTTACTTGTGGGAGCATTGTCTGTGGCGTCGGGTTTGTTGCTTATCAGCAGTGTCGTTATTGTTCCAACTATTATAGTTATTACTGTAGCCTTTATAGCGATTCCTCTTATATCCATAGTTGTGATGTCAAAATATTTTAGCTTATTATTTTGCGCAAAAGTACATAATTATCACCAAAAGAGCAAACTAAACCGCTTATCTTCTTCTTGTTGTCACAAATTCCGTGAAAAAGTGACAAACTGAGATTCAAAAATAAGTCTGTTTGTAATAAGATTATTACTTTTGCATCGAAATTGAAACAAATAGTAAAAATCAAAACGCATAATGCTTATGAAGAAAACTATCCTATCTTTATTTATTTCTGCCATGCTTCCGGCAGTGGCGGCTGCCCAGCCTAAACTTTGCGGAAACGTGGTAAATGCTGACGGGTGGACAGGTAACCAGTATGTAGACCCATACGGCATCTATTCGTTTAATGCTGCTGACCCATCGTTGCAACTCACCACTGTATCGCAGTCAAGAAGTCTCACTGGTAAGGGAGGAGGAGTTGCTGATGACAAGTATTTGTATCTTTATTGCCTTAAAGATTACGGAGACGGTGATATAAGTGGAAGTATAAGTAGGGTTACACTTGACGATTATTCGTCACGGCAAATGGGAGCTGTCCTTGAAAAATATAAAGTGCCAACAGCACTCACATGGGATGCGTCAACACGCACTTTCTATGGATGTTTCTACAATTACGACGGTGACGGATATGATTTTGGTACGGTCGACCTGGATAACGGTAGAGGGTCGCGAATAAAAATAAACAAGATAAAAGAGCGTGTGATAGCACTTGCCGACAACGACAACGGTACGCTGTATGCCATCGGAAAGAGCGGAAAACTATATACCGTGGACCCTTCGACAGGAATTTTTAGCGAGGTTGGGACAACGGGAGTTACCCCATCAGAGAAAATACAGAGCGCATGCTATGACGATGGCATGCTATATTGGGCAGCACAAACTGCCGATGGCAAGAGTTCCCTGTACAAAGTAGATCCGTCAACAGCCACGGCAACCATTGTGGGTAGCTTCCCTAAAAATGAACAGTTTACGTGCCTTTATAAATTCAAGGCTGCTGCTGAAGATGGGGCACCGGCTGCAATAACCGAGCTTACACCAAAATTCGAAGGACCGAGCCTTACGGGTACTCTTTCGTTCACAATGCCGACCAAGACCTTTGCCGGAGGAGAACTATCAGGAGAACTCTCGTGGACAATAACGAAAGACGGTGAGACTATCGCATCGGGAAAGGCTAATGCTGGCGAAGCGGTCACAACAAAGCCTATAGAGTTTGCCAACGACTACAACTATGTTGAACTTTACACGGAAAACAGCGTGGGAAGAAGTCCGGCATGCAAAACTACATTCTTTGCCGGACCAGATACCCCTTCATCTATCGGATGGGAGGAAGCAAAACTCTCGGTTGACGACAACAGAGTGGCTACCGTTACTT
>CAKQCV010000012.1 GCA_934217675.1 uncultured Prevotella sp.
TCTTTTTTCCATAAATACTCTCTTCCCTAAATTAATGAATGAATAAATTATAATTTTGTTACGTTTTTGCAAAATTAATTATTATTTCTATTACATGCAAAACATTAGAGCATAAAAAGCACGTTTTACCCACATTTTTAACTAAAATAGTAATTTAAGGGTCAAAATACAACCAAAATTGTAAATTATATGGCTCTATTTCTTACACCTTGTTATTAACATTTGGGTATCTTTATTGCATAAATATCTATTTCTACTAAATTTATTTTTGCAGTTTTATCCCTCACATCCCTCACTCTTGTTGTGTAACATTTTCAGCATCAACATCTTAATGCGTAAAATAGGGGTGAGGGATAGGGTGAGGGATGTGAGGGATAACGGTTCGTAAAGCGGTATTTTGTTGTTAGTGCACTAACGTTGCACTCGCAATTACACAAAGTGGAATTAAATTATTATAGTGAGGGACGGATTTATCTCTCACCCATCCCTCACTGATGTATATCATTGCCAATCAAGGCGTTACTTGTAGAAAAGTGAGGGATGAGGGTAAATATCTGTCTATAAAAAAGTTAAAGCAAAATCGTTGATAATGGACTGATTCCATATAATAAAGAGGTATACGCGTATGCGCATACCTCTTATACTCCATGACCTCAACTATTATAACAGACTTTGAATCTCAGCGTCAAGGTCTTTAATTTGTGAATCCCTCTTATAAAGAGTATTTGTCTTGTCAACGAGGAAGAATGTTGGCAACTGCTGAATGTTATACTGCATCAACAGGCTTGAATTCATTGCATCGTCATCATGAACAGATATCCAAGGAAGAGCAGCAGTCTGAGTTTTCCAGAAATGCTCGTCCGGGTCAAGTGACACCTGAAAGATTTCAAATCCACGAGAATGGTATTTATTGTACAGCTCCCTAAGTTTCATTATCCTCTGGGTAGAACCTTCAGCTCCAAACACATGGAAATCGAGCAACACTACCCTACCCTTCATACTCGTCAGATGACGCATATCTCCATGGTTGTCGCGCAATGCAATTTCAATAATATTAGAAGCATTATACTTTGATGGATCCAAGCCACGCTGACTCTGAGCTATTTTATTCTCAAGAATACGCACATTCTTCATACCCTCGATTGCTATATTATGGAGGTTCTCACCACGGAGAGAGTTCGGATAGAACACATCCCAGCTTGTTGCTACGGCAGCAAAAGCCTTTATATCCTCCTTGTTTTCGCGCGGATTAAATATCAGCCTATTGCCAAGTGTCTGGAACAGGGCAAAGTAAGAAGATGCCTTCATTGGCTGCTTATATATATAATTGCGCTTGATATAATCTTTGTATTGCTCTATAACCTTTGTGATAGTATCCTCTTCGGCATCATAGCCAAGAGCTGGATTGTTTTGTATTCCAACAATAAACGATTGCAGATTTATCTGCTTCAATGCAAGATCCTTTATCGTCTTGCATTCTTCCGATCCATCAACAGAATAGCCTGTTGACATTTGCGGATAGTCAGCCTTAACAGTTATTGTTTCAGTAGAGTCAACACTGAGATTTATTATCTGATTGGCAATGCGCAAGCGATAGAATTCCGGTGCTGTCGGTGCTTCTTCACTAAAACTAAAGTCACCATTCTCCGACAGCTTTACAGAGTCTATAGCAACAGGTCCGTCAAGACTCATATTCTCAAAATAAAGTATAGAGTCAGCAGCTTTCGTTATTGTTCCTTTTACATGGAATTTCTTACCTCCACACGAGGTTACGAGAAGTGCCACAAAGAGTAGCACAACGATTGGTGATATTGTCTTTTTCATTTTCTTTTATTAGCTTTATTGTAGTGATATATACACTTTAGTGCAAATTTACAGCAAATAATGCTAACCACAAAGAATTATATTGACGAAAAGCTTCATGCAAGTCAATTATCATCATGTTTGTACTTATATTTATATATCATCCATCCCAAGAACAGCCCCAATGTGGCACCTATGGCATTTGCCAAGAAGTCATACCAGTCACCACTTCGCCTTCCACCGGTACAGTATGCTTGCAATAGCTCGATGATTCCACTCATAACAACAGGTACAAACCATACGTACAGCAAGATATTCCGTATGCTGATATTGGATTTAAAGTGACGTAAGGTCTCTATCCACATTACAGAACATGTTCCACCATACATTGTTACATGCGTCCACTTGTCAACAAACGGCACTTTGTCGAGTGGTGTTTCTGGTGTCGTGCAGAAACAAAGTATCCAAATTAGCAATATACAGATTGAAGAAAATGGATACAACGTTAATAATTTAATTAAATTCTTCATATTTTATTTATAATTTGATGCAAAAGTAAGAATTTATTTATATATTTGCAACGTTTCAAGATAACAAACAGATTTAGTTACGTTGAAAAAGCTATGTGACAATAGTGATTGTCATCACAATAAACACAAAGCAAATAGAAATATATAGAAAATAAAAGACGAAGAACAATGAGCAACAACAGAGCAAATTTTGGAAGTAAGCTGGGCGTTATTCTCGCTACAGCGGGATCGGCTGTGGGATTAGGCAACATCTGGCGCTTTCCGTACATGACAGGACAGAATGGAGGAGCAGCATTCATTTTCATATATATACTGTGCGTGTTTTTACTTGGCTTGCCATGCATGGTCAACGAGTTTATAATTGGAAGGCATGCACAAAGCAATACAGCCCGCGCCTACTGGAAATTAGGCAACGGAAAGCCGTGGTGGGCGATAATCGGCTACATTGGAGTACTCACAGGGTTCTTGATAACAGGATACTATGCTGTTGTGGCAGGATGGTGCTTTGAATATATCTATGCCTCAGCCGCCGGAAAGCTTAACGGTTCGCCAGAATTTTTCGCTGATTTCTTCTCAACATTTGAGAAAGACCCTGTAAAGCCTGTATTTTGGGCTGTCGCATTCCTGCTACTCACTCATTACATTATAAGCCACGGAGTTAGAGACGGTATAGAGAAAGCCTCGAAACTGCTTATGCCGGCACTTTTTGTGATATTGGTCATTCTCGTTGTGTCGTCTTGCATGTTACCAAATGCAGCAAAAGGTATTGAGTATTTGTTTAAGCCTGATTTCTCGAAAGTTACAAAAGATGTGTTCCTTGGTGCTCTCGGACAGTCATTTTACTCTATGAGTGTCGGTATGGGATGTCTATGCACATTCGCTTCTTATTACTCGAAAGAGACAAACCTAACGCGAAGTGCAATACAGATTGGCGTCATTGACACTATTGTCGCCATACTTGCAGGATTGCTTATCTTCCCAGCAGCTTTCTCGGTTGGAGTAAATCCAGATTCCGGACCATCACTGATATTCATCACATTGCCAAACGTTTTTCAAGAGGCTTTTGCCAATATGCCTATAGTTGGCTATCTCGTGGCTATTGCTTTTTACGGATTGCTCTCACTTGCAGCATTAACATCGTTAATATCATTGCACGAGGTTAGTACAGCATTCTTTCAAGAAGAATTGCGCATATCCAGGAAAATGGCTGCAACAATTGTCACTGTGACTTGTTCTATTATTGCGGCATTATGCTCCCTTTCATTAGGAAAGGCTGACTTTTTAAGTATTTCAGGAAAAAGTCTATTCGACACTCTTGACTTCCTGACTGGTCAAATAATGTTACCGCTCGGTGGTTTCTTGACTTGCATTTTCGTGGGATGGTTTCTACAGCATAAGATTGTACGCAACGAATATACAAACTGGGGAACAATGCCCGGTAAATATTTCCACCTATATATATTCTGCGTGAAATATCTATGCCCTATACTTATTGCTTTGGTATTCATGCATCAGTTTGGTCTGATTTAAAGCGAAGACATCATACCGAATCTACCGCCGTATTATTGACAAAATGTCAACGATACGGCGGTATTTATTAATTATTTTAAGCATTCATGACTATCTGTCAACTATTTTACGTTTTCTCATTTTTTTATCACTTGGCATAAAGATTGCATAAAGATAAGTGAAAATCGAAAGGTTGAAAGACCTGGAGAGGATGAACAAAACGATAAATAAAGAATTAAAATAAAAATGGAGGTATTTGATATGTTACCAGTAATGAATAGAAATCTTTGGATGCCAGATGAGTTTAATGACTTTTTTGATACAGACTTCATGCCAAAAGTCAATGCTACAGCTCCTGCAATCAATGTTAAGGAAAGCGAAAAAGACTATACCGTTGAACTCGCTGCTCCAGGCTTGACAAAAGATGACTTCAACGTGAACATTGACCACGATGGAAACCTTCATATCAAAATAGAGAACAAGAGCAACAAGAATGAAGAAGACAAAAAGAGTCATTATCTGCGTCGCGAATTTTCTTACAGCAAATATGAGCAGACATTGCTGTTGCCTGACGATGTTGAGAAGAACAAGATTTCAGCAAGTGTCAACAATGGTGTCTTGACTGTTGATCTTCCAAAGATTGAGAAAACTGTTGAAAAAGAATCACGCCAAATCGAGATTAAATAAACAAATCGAGTCTAACTTATAACTTTAGAACTATCTGATTTGAACAAGTCGCGTATTTTGATGCTATTCTTCAAGATTAGTTGATACAAGTCCTTATGCAACATACTGCATAAGGACTTTTTATTTTCCATAAAGCGATTACGCCTTTTCGGTTATTACAAGGACATGAGAATCATCTTGAAGTGTTGTGGCAAAGATATAAATAGAACCACCATCTTTCAACTTCAGTTTCTTTCTCAATTCTGCTACGGACATAGGGAAATTGCGAACCGCAAGATTAGCTTTTTCTATTCCGGAAAGAGCTTTTCGCAATTCCTTTTTACCTAATCCTGTTACTTTCTTTACTTTGAAACATCTGCCGGGGAAGGTCTTATCCAAACATTCGGAGAGGTAAAGGTGACTGTTTTCTGATATCATCGGCATGGAGCGCAATGAGGACAACTTCTTAAAGCAACTGGCTTTCATTACAGAGCTGTTTGGCTCATACATGAATATTCCTTCCACTGGCGACCCAAAAGTGGCACACGCGGAAGATTCTGCATCTGAAAGACAAAACCTCATCATAGTCCAGTCTGCACCGGAAGTTGACTTACCTGAACAATCAGCACAATATACATTAGAAGTTTTTTTGCCACTGTCCTTATGAAGTACAAGAAGCAGTTCTTTACATTCGTTTTTTACTGAAACGATATGGACTTCTGCAACGCAATTCAAATCGTCAACAGCCTTATGCCAATCAAGCATGGGGGAAAGTTTTACCACTATCCAGTCCGCCTTATCTAAAAGTAGTTCCTTTATAGCTATAATATCAGGTGTACAGTCTGATATGGCAAATGTTCTTTCTCCATTAATGTCACGCCGTGCAGGATCAATAAAAATCATGGAAACATGGGGCATGGACTTTAAGTACTCTACACAATCATCACACCTCACCTCAACATTTTTTAGTTCAAACAGTGGCATGTTGTTCTGAGCCAAGATACAAAGGTTCTGCCTCTGCTCCACATATACTGAATGGCTGAAATTTTTTGCTATATACGAAAAGTCAACGCCGAAGCCACCTGTAAGGTCAACGAAAGTTCCATCTACATCATTATTAAGCAATCTTGCTGCAAGTTCTTTTTTATATTTTGCAGTCTGCTCTGACGAGCATTGTTCCATAGAGATGTGCGGTGGATAGATTATCCCATCGGTTGCTGCCCATGTAGGCAGTTTTTTCTTTGCCGCCTGCCAACCGGATATCTGCTCAAGAGCATATTGCATATCAACATCTTCCGGATGGTGTTTCAACGCTAAGGTGCTTGTTGATTCGTTTCTGTTGTTCTGTATAAATAACAATGTCGCTTTACTTGGCATATTGTATATATAAAAAAGGGGTGTGAATAATCACACCCACAATTATTTAAATTTGTTACTCTTCTAATTCTTCTTTACAACTTTAACCGTCTTGCTTGCAGTTTTCACAATGTATACTCCACAGTTTTGCATTGCAGATACGCGCTGTCCGTTCACATTATAAATTTTTGCTGCTGATGAATTGTTGTCGAAAGAAGCCTCAACGGTATTTATACCTGATGTTGGTTCCTTGAACTTCAATGTATAGCGGTTTACTGTCTTGCAGTCTGCTGAAACTACGACAATAGTGACTGTTGCTGCACCAGGGTTGTTGTCACTCCTGCTAATGAACTTCATAATCTTCGAGTCATAACCGGTTTTGACAACCTCTATATCATCAAGACTAACAACCTTGTCCGACTGCAGATTCTCATAATAATACTTCTTTGTAGAGAAATCCTTAACTGACATGCCATTCACAGAGACAGAAGACAGTCCGGCATTGTAAACAAGTTCCACATCATCGACATTTAGCTTATCTGTAGCACTGCCTTTTCCAGGGGTGGCATTAGTAGAGATTGTTACAAGCATTGCATTTGCAGAAGCGAAATTATCAAGATATGACTCATAGTCAAATGGAACCGTAATGCGTTGCCATGCTCCGTCAAGACTTGCAATCTGGGCATTCTTTGCCTTTGCAACAACATTTGTGTAAGTCTTGTCTTCTGGGTCCTGGTATCTTGTTCCGTCAGTAATTACAGCACTCGCTGTTGCATAAGGATTTTCGGCATCAGGAGTACCTTGCACGAATTTCACCCACATTGTGATTGAGTCAGGAAGTGCATCTACTGTTGCATAGAACGGATCGCCTTTTGCATCCTTCTCCGAGTTTGAGAAATCAAGGAAAGCATGATTGTCAGTGCTTGCTGCATCAGCACCACCTGCAGACATCTGTCCCGTTGTTATCGTTCCGTTTGGTATCTGCTTCAACACTTCTGCTGAAGAATATACCAACACACTCTTTGAACCTTTTGAGCCAGGACGAGTCTCGTCACTTGAGTCAGTATGTGGAGTACCCTTCACAAACATTGCCAAACTTCCTGTGGCTGTCATGAAAGAATGCCATCCGTCTGGCTCCTGACTTGTCTTTTTATTGTAAGTTGCTGTATGGAAAGACTCAAAGCCAGAGTTTGGCAATTGTCCTATTGTATATGCACCGTCTCCCAATGATATTCTAAGACTTCTGCCTAATGCCGGGCAACAGTCTACTACGAGATTTGCATATAGTTGTCCGTTACGTATCTCACCTGTCAGATAAATTGGCGTACCACCCTCAACAAGAGCAGAAGAACTCGGTCCGATCCATGTCTTACCGGCATCATCGCCTGGCTGCAGCTCAACTTGCTGTTCTGTTGTGAAGAGTTTGTATACCCCTGCGTTTGTCAAGCTTACATTGTCAAGTATAAGATTTCCAACGTATGTCTTTTGTCCATAGACATTGAAAGATATATTCTTCAATGTAAATTTGCATGTACCGTCAGTGTTCTCATCAACAGAAACTAAGGTGTTTGCAAACTCGTCAATAGGGTTATAACCCGCATTGACTTTCATCGTGGTTTGATAATCTGTTGCTGATGCACCTATTGCTGATGCAGCAAGCAACATTGTAGTAAACAGTTTTCTCATATTTCAATTAAATTTAAAAGTTATTCATTACCTTTACGGTTTTTCCGTTCTTTAGCTTCAAGATATTTATTCCACGCACCATTGTATTGACACGAGTGCCATCAAGAGTATAGATCGAAGATATTTTGTTACCGTCAGTAACTACGCCATCAATACCTGCAGAGCCAGGGAAGTTATTGTCGCCAAATACAGCAGTAACATCACCCACTTCAGGAACAGTAAGAGTGATGACAGCATAGAACTTGCCGTCTTTGCTGCGTGAGCCTTCTTTCACTGTAACATCAATCTTTCCTCCAAGCACATCCATAAAAAGTGGGTCGCCGTTGGTAATGGTAGCTGTCTGTGTAGTGGCATAGTTTGTAAAGCCTTCGGCATCGTCAATCCCTTCAACATCAGTCATAGTTACATCGCCAACAAGCAAACTACCCATAAAGTTAAACTGGCTGAGCATTATTGTATACTTGCCATTGTCTTGCTTATTAATGGATATCTTTGATGTGGACACTGCAGGCTCATCCACACCTTCAACTGTAATAACAAGCTTATCGCTATAGTCTGTTGCCATTGCAGACATGGCGAAAAACATTGTCGCAATGATTGTAAAAATCTTCTTCATAATCTTTTCTCTTTAATTTATTTCATTTTATATGTTATTCCTATTGTGCCATACACCGGATACATAGTTTGTTCAATAACATTAAAACTATGTTTAAAGACTCCTGTAAATCCCCAAGACAAATCAACAAATGCTCCCCACGACTTGTGGAAATGCCAATCTGCACCAAGCATCATTCCCCATTGTAATTTGCGCATATCCTCAGAAAAATCGTATGACCCACGGTCTCCGTCGGCTACTCCAAGTTCTACTTTTTCTCCCGTAGGATTACCTACACGCAGATAACCATCATAGGCATATCCTTTAAAATTGCGAGAGCGTACATACGAGAAATATGGTCCGAGTTTCAGGGATACTTTATCATTGAATGTGTATGTTGCCAAAAGTGGCAATGTAAGCATCCACTGTTCTGCCTCAGAATGGTTCTTACCTGTGAACATACCCTCAAGTTCTTGTCCGCCACGCACAATTTTCATGTGGTAGTTCTTTACCGTTGCATCAATATCCATTCCCTTGTTTTCAAGTCTAAGACCTGTTGTCAAACTCCAATGCCCGGTTAGTGGCTTCTGCACACCAAGTCCTATCATAATACTTGGTGTGAGCTTATATGAATCCAATGAGCGTATAGAAGCAGGCAGTCCCATTGGGGCAGTTCCGCCAATATTGTAGCCTGCCCTAAGGTCATATTTAAGATTATCGAAAATCCCGACAGCCTTTACAGGTATCAAGACCAAAGATGCCAAAAGCAATAGTATAATGGTTTTCTTCATATTCTAATTCTTTATTCACAAATCAATTCAAATTCGTCAACGCACAGCGTACTGCCGATGGCACCCTCAAACTTGTCGCCTTCAACACTTGAAGAACATACTACAGTTATACTATAGCCATTGTTTTCAAGCAATGTCTTGTCAAGTTCCGCTTTATATACGAAACTGATGTCAAAAGTCTTCCATCCGTCAGTCTCGCTTATCTCTCCAAGATCTGCGATAGCAACGATATTCTGGTTTGTCTTAACATCATTGCCATTAAGCACCAAAGAATGTCCATCAGCATCATGGTTGCGATACAGCACCGCATATATGCTACCTTTGTCTATTCTTCCGTCGATTTTCTTTCCATCTTTATCTTGAAATTTCTCTCCAGGATTATATTTATAATATCCTGTAAGGCGCAATGGCTTCTTTGTGAATGGCAAACCAAAGCATGTACACAGCATTGTATTTGTCAGAGCTGGTTTAGGGTCGAATACTCCAAGAAACAGATTACCTGCAGCAAGTCGTCTTTTGGCAATAACTCCAAACATTCCGGTGTCGCTTGTGGTAAGTTTCACGTATTTTCCAAACCTTCCACTCTCCGGACCATTACCGTCGTTCATGGAAACAGTAGGATACTCTTCCGGTTTTGCATTGCCATTGCTAAGCTTAAACCCTGCATTTCCTGTTGCCCAATCATATATTTTCTTTCCGTTCGGACTTAAATCATACCAAACGTGATACTTTTCTACATTATTCTCCGAATAAGTTTCAAAGTTCTCAAAATGATATACTGTTGGCAGTTCACTTATCCCGAAGCTAACATTATATTCTCGTGTCCAAGACCTATCTTCTGATGTTACAGTATACTTTACCTTCTTTTCATCGGAGAAATCAAATTCAGTACCACTCTCTGGATATATTGTAGCTCCCGGTGTCAAGTCAAACTGCGGAGACATCTTTGTAACGTCAGCTCCAGGCTTAATATAAAATGTTATATCTGAAGCATTTGATCTTACATTTATCAAGGTGTCGCTCATCTGTGCAAAAACGGCTTCAGGTTTATCAACATGTACAAAAGCTTGCAATATATCACACTCCGCATTGGGAGCCTCATCCTTGAAACATGATGTTAGCATTGAACATAATGCTAAGGATGAAACAAAAAACAATGATTTCCTCATCTAACAATTATATATAATACATTTATACTGACATAAATCTGAACAAGCTACATAATACAGCCTGTCATAAACTGCATCATGATAATGATTATAGTCAATACAATTCTTTTTACCGTGACAAAGTTACGGTAAAAAACATTAACTCACAAGTATTTGCAGACAAATTGAAAAATTTTATGCCACTAAAGGACGTTAATTAGAATTCTACATAATATTTCAAACGTTCTATGTCTTCTTTAGTAAAAGAATCAAGAAGCTTCAATTCGGACATTGATTTAAGCGTTCCATGAAGTCTACGATAGTCTACAATATCTTTTGCCTGATAGAAATTTATATAAGGATGCTGGCGCAACTGCCGATATGAAAGTTTATTCAAATTTAGCTTTCTTATCACCGAACGGTCTACAGCTACATAATGAACAACGGACTCTGGTATGCCATCTATTTCCAACAATTGATTAGAAGAATAAAAACCGCCTAACCTTTCTCTATACCGGCATATAGCATTGGCATACGAACTTCCTATACCTGGAATCTTCTTTAACTGTGTAGTATCGGAGCCGTTAAGGGCAATATGCTCACCAGACTTTAGCTTATATGGATATTTCAACGTGTCTCTTGACAATGGCTTGTCTGTATGCCTGTCTGAAACTTCGTACAACTCGCCGGAATTTCCATAAACGTCTGATGCCGGACGGTAATCGTCACTGATATGAATATAAGGTGCCAACATTTCGTATTGCTTCTTTGTCAAGCCATAAAGTCTTGCAAAATCTGTTGGTTTACGATAAACACCTCCTGCAGAACGATACTTATATATATTTCTTACCATCCAAGGTTGGAGTCCAAGTTTTAATAGTTCTGTACTGTCTGCTGTATTTGGATCGAAATCAAAGAGTTCAATTTCTTTATTGCCTTTTGAATAAGAAACGGATTCGCCATTATTATATTTCTCATAAGGCATTTCATGTTTCTCGTTCTCTGAATCTTTGCTTTCCGGCATCTGACCATCAATACCTGAAAGTCTGAAGACTAGTACACATACCACAACAAGCATACCGCCAATAGCAGCATACTTCCGGTCATTCGGGGGTATATAAAACTTATCCTTTAAATTCATTGGCGTGCAAGTTCTGATACTCTTTATCTATATTCTTCAGGAAGTTCATTCTTCCATTCAGAAAACGGAATCCGTCTGAGATATGAATTATAGAAGCGTGGATCTCCTGTAACTTCTTCTGCTATAAAGTCTGGCTTATCATAGCTCTCATTTTCACGACCGAGTTCTACCTCAGCCATGACAAGTCCCTCATTATCTCCATAGAACTCATCAATTTCAAAAATATGGTTCCCGTTTTTTACGAGAAAACGGGTTTTGTCTATGATTCCTGGCTCACAAAGCTGCATTAGGTGCTCCGCCTCATCAAGAGTTATCTCTTTTTCAAACTCATACCTCGTCATTCCACCATGACTTGAAGGTCCTTTTATTGTAAGGAAGCCCTTGTCGTCACGAATACGGACACGCACAGTACGACCATGTTCACTACATATATATCCCTGTTTAATACGCGACGATGAATACGCTTTTTTCTTGTATTCACCGCCACGTTTATGAACGAGAAATTTTCTTTCTATTTCTAATCCACTCATTTTAATTATGACTGAGTTATATAAAATATCAAAAATGCCAACGCACCTAAGCCTAAAGCAATCAAAAGCCAATTAAACACTTTTGCACCTTGTTCTGCCTGACGCTTCTGATAGCGTTCACGACGTATTTTTCCATTCTTACTCATAGTATTGTAGTTTTGATTGATTATATTTGTCTGGCACGAATGCCTGTTTTTTTCGTTTACTATTGTTCCTCATCATTGACAGGGAACTCCATAAGATATGCTTTAATAAAGTCGTCTATTTTGCCATCCATCACACCGTCAACATCTGACGTCTGATAGTTAGTACGATGATCTTTCACACGACGGTCGTCAAAGACATAACTTCTAATCTGACTGCCCCACTCTATTTTTTTCTTTCCTGCCTCGATCTTAGCTTGAGCTTCCAAACGCTTTTTCATAGCTCGATCATATAGTTGCGACTTCAAGAGTCGCATAGCATTGTTCCTATTTTCAAGCTGTTTACGGCTCTCCGTATTTTCAATGAGGATTTCTTCTTCTTCACCTGTATCCGGATCTGTATATTGATAACGCAAACGCACACCGGTTTCCACCTTATTCACATTCTGTCCGCCAGCACCACCACTTCTAAACAAATCCCAGCTAACCTTTGAGGGGTCTACATAGACCTCAATTGTATCATCTACAAGAGGAGATACAAAGACGCTGGCAAAACTTGTCATTCGTTTGCCTTGCGCATTAAACGGAGAAACTCTAACTAATCTATGCACGCCATTCTCACTCTTCAGATAGCCATAAGCATAGTCACCACCTTCAATCTCCATTGTGACGCTTTTTATTCCAGCTTCATCACCCTCTTGAAGGTTGCTTATTGTAACTTTATGTCCATGAGACTCAGCCCAGCGCATATACATTCTCATAAGCATAGAAGCCCAGTCTTGACTTTCTGTTCCACCTGCTCCTGAATTTATCTTCAGGACACAATCCATAGGATCCTCTTTCTGGCGTAGCATATTTTTAAGTTCAAGGTCTTCAATTGCCTTTATTGCTTTTGAATAATCATTATCAACTTCTTCCTCTGTCACCATATCATCATGGTAGAAATCGAAAGCAAGCTGCAGTTCATCAGCAAGAGTACGTACTTCTTTATATCCAACGAGCCATTTTTCGATACCCTTCACCTTTTTCATCTGCTCTTGGGCTCTCTTTGGGTCATCCCAAAAGTCTGGGGCTTGTGTACGAAGTTGTTCTTCCTCAAACTCTACTTTTTTCTTGTCTATATCCAAATAATGGTGCAAAGCGTCTGCACGCTCCATCACATCTTTCAGTTGTTCCTGAGTAATCATTTTATTCAGTTTTGAGTATACATAATGAGAAACATATACTTATTCCTCATACATTTTCTCTATTTCGTCCTTATAATGTTCGTTTATCACTTTCCGTCGCATCTTCAGCGTGTTTGTCAATTCACCGCTCTCCATTGTGAAAGGTTTTGGAAGCAGCGTGAAGCGCTTTATCTGCTCATAGTGTGCAAGCTGCTGCTGCAATGTTTCTATACGTTCCATCATCATTGCATGCACTTTTTCATTTACACACAGCTCCTCCCTACTGTTATATTCTATTCCGTTTGCTTTGGCATATTCCGCAAGAGCCTTATACTCTGGAATTATTAGGGCGGAAACGAACTTGCGCTGATCGGCAATGATAACAATCTGATCTATAAACTTATCTACAAGCAGTTTTGCTTCTATCATCTGCGGAGCGATGTATTTGCCATTTGAAGTCTTGAAAAGATCCTTGATACGGTCTTTTAGATACAGTTCACCGTCTTTCATGTATCCTGAATCACCAGTCTTGAAAAATCCATCTTCATCAAAAGACTGGGCGGTTATATCAGGACGGTTATAATAGCCTTTAGTGATGGTTGGACCCTTTAAGCAAATTTCTCCAGCTTCGCTTATCTTTATTTCTATATTATGAATAGGTCTTCCCACCGAACCTACTGTGTAAGGCATCTCTCCAACTCTGTCGCACGACACGGTGGCAAGGCTCTCGGTCAAGCCATAACCAACAACCATATTCAAGCCAATTGCATGTACAAATTCTTCAACATGGGAAGATACGGTGGCTCCTGCTGTCGGGAATATATTAGTGTGTTCAAGTCCAAGTTCATGACGCACCAAGCTGAATACTGTTTTGTTGTACATTTCATATTCAAGATGCAACCCTACAGGTGGACGTTTTCCTCTACTTAGATATTCTATATTGTGCTTTCTACCAACGGCAAGCGCATGTTTAAACAATTTGCGTTGAACAGCACTTGCATTGTCTATCTTTTCCATTACTCCTGCGTACACTTTTTCCCAAAAGCGCGGAACTGCACACATACTTGTTGGATGGGTCTCACGCATTGACTGTTGTACTTCCCTTGGATCTGTATTTACAATTAGCGTGGCACCTTCAGACAGGCAAAGCAGTGTCCATCCCTTTTCAAAGATATGGGCATATGGCAAGAAATTCATTATCCTGTCATTTTCTGTGACATGCACAGCGCTGTCGTTTGCCTCCAAGGCTGCATGATACTGCAAATGGCTAAGCATAACGCCCTTGCTATCGCCTGTTGTTCCACTGGTATACAGAATGTTTGCCAAATCATTGAAGTTTGCCTCTGCATAAAGTTTCTCTACTTCTGTTTGTCGTGGAAGATTCTCGCCCAACTTCAAGAAATCATCAAAGTAAAGAGCGTTAGGGTCATTAGCATTTATTTTTACCCCTTTGTCGTATATTATGATGCGTTCCAACGACGGACAATGAGCAAGCACTCTGTGTGCTTTGTCGTATTGCTCCTGCTGACCTACAAAAAGAAACCTCACATTTGCATCGTTTATCATAAATTGTATCTGCTGCTCACTACTCGTAGCATAGAACGGTATCGTGACGGCACGTATTCCCCATGCTCCAAAATCGCTGAATATATATTGCACGCTGTTTTGAGAGAATACTCCTATATTTTCCTGTGGTTTCACTCCAAGGTTCAGAAGAGCATTAGACACAACTTTCACTTTATGTGAAAATTCATTCCATGAATATGTTTTCCACGTCTTGCCACCGAAGTCCCTATAGATAAGAGCTTCACGGTCACCATACTTTTTTGCCTGGTCATGCACCAGAACCGACAAATGACTTTTCGTCTGCATAATGTTTCGTTTTTATTGTGCTGCTATATAATGATTACGTCTTATACCATTTGGCACAAGACATAATTACAGCACCTAATTTATGCAAAGATAATCCAAATCAATATAAAAACAAAACAAATCTTTTTCTTTTTCACATCATCTGTAATGTTTTTATATAAAGAAATGCCATTCTCCGTTTATATTTGCTTTCGGAGAATGGCATTTCTTTATTTACTCTTTTCTTTATTTTTTAGGCTGAAGCAACTCTCTGTATGCATCAGGATTGTTTATCAGTTTACATGCCTCCTGCATTTGCTTATCATAGTTCAGGTTATTTTCAATTGCACCAGCTTGCCAATAATAAGCTGCAACGATATCTGCTCCTATAATCTGCTTTATCAATTGTTTGTTGCGTTCAAGGTCTGTTGCGAGATTATGTTTTAATTTTTTCTCTAAAGCATCAAACTCCGTCTTTGCATCATCATAATATCCCTCAAATGTTGCTATCTTCTTTAAACGGTCAAGCACTTTACCACTTTCCGCATCATACTTAAAGCCACTATTTAGAACTCTTTGCTTAAAGTCGTTGTAATCTTCATCGGATATTTCAAACTTGTCTGCTGGGGCTATTGTTGGATGCTTTGCTATATAGTCTATCTCATAATTCAACAGAACTTCTGTTGAATCAAGTCCTGTAACACTCAAATAATATGCAATATTTGGCAGCGAATCGGGCTTTACTTCTACATCAGGCTTTATTCCACCTCCGTCGCGCACTTCTCTGCCATTCTTGGTATAGAATACTTTTGTCAAGCTGTCTGGGATATGTTCTGTATATCCTCCATGGATGTGCTTGTAGTTTATTGCCTGTATACAACGGTTACTTGGTATATAGTATTTTCCTGTTGTCAGTTTCAGCTGTCCATTATAAGGCAAATCAACAGGAGCTTGCACTAGTCCCTTTCCATAAGTTCTTGTTCCAAGTACAACAGCACGGTCAAGATCTTGCATACTGCCTGATGTTATCTCACTCGCAGAAGCCGTTTCACCATTGACCATTATCACAATTGGCATCACCGTATCTATAGGTTCCACAGTAGTTTTATAATCATTGTTCATGCGCTTCATTTTTCCTCTTGTTCTTACAAGTGTAATGTCTTTTGGCACAAACATATTCACTATCTGCACTGCTTCACTTACAGAACCACCTCCATTGCCACGAAGATCGAATACCAAACCTTTCATCCCTCTATGTTTAAGGTCAATAAATGCACGACGCACATCTTTTGAACAACCATCTGTAAAGCTATTAAGATTTATATATCCAATACTGTCCTTGCGCATTCCGTAATATGGAAGATACGGCAGCGTTATCGCTCTTCGTGTTATTCTCATCTGCATTTTCTTTCCTGTTGAAGGGCGCTTAATCTTCAGAAGAAAAGTTGTGCCAGGATCACCTCTTAAATGAGAGCTGACATAGCTTGAATTCTTGTCGGTCATTATTGTATCATCAATACTCAAGATGATATCACCTTTTTTCAATCCTGCCTCTGCTGCCGGACTGCCTTCGTATGGCTCATCAATAACAATTCTGCCCAACTGCATATTTGGACGAATAATAGCCCCGATACCGACATATTTTCCTGTTAGCATCTTCTTTAACTTGTTAACTTCGTTTTCTGGATAATATTCTGTATATGGATCCAGCGAATTCAACATTCCTTTTATACCTGTGCCAATAACCTCGTCTGCATCAAGGGTATCAACATATATCATGTCAAGATAACGATAGATATCGTTAAACACTTCAATATTCTTTGACACCTTGAAATCATGGTCTTTGTCATTCTGTGCTTTTACAGAATTTATAGCAACAGCTATCACAACGACTGCGAACAACAGTATTTTTTTCATCCTCGTATTGCTTTTCTTTATTATGAATGATATTAAAGTGCAAATCTACAAAAAATACTTGACTTGTATTGTCCTATTCTTGTTTTTTAGAATTTAAGACATCCAATATGCGCGAATTTTAATAATATTGCACAATAAATAGACTTCTTTTTCGTCTTACTAATAAAAAAGCTATGCTTGAAAGTAATTTTTACGATAATCTTATTGAAGCTGGGTGCGATGAAGCTGGACGCGGATGCCTTGCAGGTAGTGTGTATGCAGCAGCTGTAATTCTTCCACCACATTACAAGAACGAGATGCTTAACGATTCAAAGAAGCTAACAGACAAAAAGCGCAAACAGCTACGAGAAGTCATAGAAAGGGATGCTGTTGCATGGGCTGTAGGCATCGTATCTCCAGAAGAAATTGACAAGATAAATATTTTAAACGCAAGTTTTCTTGCTATGCACCGGGCTTTGGACCAACTGAAAATTCGCCCCGAAGCAATTATTGTAGATGGAAACAGATTCAAACCATACAAGAATCTGCCTTACACAACAATAGTGAAAGGAGACGGAAAATATATGTCTATTGCTGCCGCAAGTATACTTGCAAAAACCTACAGAGATGATTATATGGACAAACTTGCTGACAAATTTCCACAGTATGACTGGAAAAGCAACAAAGGATATCCAACAAAAAAGCACCGCGAGGCAATACGCTTAAATGGCGTCACCCCTTACCACCGCTTGAGTTATAATCTTCTTGGCAGTGATGAACTTTCTCTAGATTTCAAAGATTAAAACTAAATTTAATGTCTCTATATATAAATAAGGTATAAAAGTCATAAATCATGGTACTAAAGAAAAAAAATCATCTTTTTCTCAAACTTTTTTATAAAAACATTTGGAGGTTTCGGAAAAACTCCATACCTTTGCAACCGCAATCAAGAACGATAGCAATCAAGCTTCAATAGCTCAGTTGGTTAGAGCACCTGACTGTTAATCAGGGGGTCGTTGGTTCAAGCCCATCTTGAAGCGCAAAAAGGAATTACTTAAGTAATTCCTTTTTTGTTATAAACAAATCTAATCAGAATAGATTTTATTATTCGCAATAATAATTGACTTTCATATTTTTTTTGTAATTTCGCAACATGGACAATGATTTCGATATAAGACAAGAAAGCATATCATCGGCAGAAAAAGAATTTGAGAACGCTCTGCGACCACTACGCTTCGGAGATTTCAGCGGACAGCAAAAGGTCGTGGAAAATCTTGAGGTCTTTGTCGAGGCTGCAAAATATCGTGGCGAACCTCTCGACCACACTCTACTTCATGGACCTCCAGGACTTGGAAAAACCACACTAAGCAATATTATTGCTAATGAACTGGGAGTAGGATTCAAACTCACAAGTGGTCCTGTACTTGACAAACCAGGCGACCTTGCTGGAATTTTAACATCGCTCGAGCCCAACGATGTACTGTTTATTGACGAAATTCACCGACTGTCACCCGTTGTTGAAGAGTATCTGTATTCAGCAATGGAAGACTATCGTATAGATATTATGATAGACAAAGGACCATCGGCTCGCTCTATACAGATTGACCTCAACCCGTTTACGCTGGTCGGTGCGACAACTCGCAGCGGACTTCTTACTGCGCCATTAAGAGCACGTTTCGGAATAAACCTACATTTGGAATATTATGCTCCAGAAACGCTGCAACAGATAATCAAACGCTCTGCAAGTATACTTAAAGTACCTATTGACAATGACGCAGCAATGGAAATTGCCCGACGTTCAAGAGGAACGCCACGTATAGCCAACGCACTGCTCAGAAGAGTAAGAGACTTTGCACAAGTTAGAGGATCTGGCAAAATTGATACAAAAATCTCACACATTGCTCTAACGGCACTAAACATTGACCAATATGGACTTGACGAAATCGACAACAAAATTCTACTCACAATCATTGATAAATTCAAGGGTGGACCTGTCGGAATAACGACTATCGCAACTGCAATTGGCGAAGATAGCGGAACTGTTGAGGAAGTGTATGAGCCATACCTCATAATGGAAGGCTTCATAAAACGTACACCACGAGGGCGAATGGTTACAGAACTTGCTTATGAGCATTTTGGAAGGAATCCATACGCTGAAAACATCATGGAACCTACATTATTCTGATAAAACACGGAACCTTTGACATAACGTATACCAAACTTTCATAAATATCCAACTTTATTATGTTAGGGTATGCAGTATAACAGCATAAAAACATTTGCAAATCCTTCATAGCGATAATCTACATTTATCCTTATGAAGGATTTTTCTTTATTATATACTAAGACAAAAGCTATTTTTCAAAAACAAAATGACCACAATATTATTGAGTCCATAAAAATAAGAAGAATCTAATAAACTTTATAAATACAATAAAAGGCAGTTAAGAATTTATTCTTAATTGCCTTCTGTGCAAGTGGGCCATCTAGGGCTTGAACCTAGGACCTCCAGATTATGAGTCTGTTGCTCTAACCAACTGAGCTAAAAGCCCGGCTCGACTATATTGTTGTCAAGTTTGCGGGTGCAAAGATAATAGTTTTATTTCATATTACCAAATTTTACATAAGAAAATCTCCACAAATAGTACTATATTCGTATTTTTTTGCAAAATAAGCGTAAAATAAGTTCTTTATACATGTTTTAAAAAGCCGTTTTACTCGTATTTACGTAACTTTGTACAAAAATTTAGTTTCTTATACAAACGACATTATGAACGAAGATTCCAATAATACGGCATGTCTCGATGGATTAAATGAGCAACAAATAGAGCAAAGCAGGGAAAAGCATGGCAACAATACGCTCACACCCCCCAAACGAACAAGTTTATGGAAACTATATATTGAAAAATATAAAGACCCAATAATACAGATATTGTTGGTAGCAGCTGTCATATCACTTGTTCTATCTATCATTGAAAATAATTTCATAGAAACCATTGGTATTTTTATTGCCATATTCCTTGCAACTACAATCGGATTTGTCTTTGAAAGAGATGCAGCAAAAAAATTCGGTATTCTTACTGCCATTGGAGAGGAGCAACCTGTAAAAGCAAAAAGAAACGGAAAAGTAGTGGAAGTGGCACGTAAGGATATCGTTGTGGGAGATATTATACTGCTTGAAACAGGAGACGAGATCCCTGCAGATGGACAACTTATAAAAGCTACAAACCTGCAAATTGACGAATCGTCGCTCACTGGAGAACCAATAACAGAAAAATATCCATCCGACAACAGCATAAAGATTACTGAAGAAAATACATATTCCGCCGACTTCGTGCTACGTGGAACAATGGTAATGAGCGGAAACGGCATATTCAAAGCAACGGCTGTTGGCGATAAAACAGAAATAGGGAAAGTGGCACGTAGCAGTGCTGAAACAACAGCTATCAAAACACCACTCGCCATACAACTTGACAAGTTAGCAAAGATAATCAGTAAGTTTGGATTTAGCTTGTCTATAGCTGCATCCGTAATTTTCTTACTCCACGACATTTTTATCAGTCCTATTTGGCATACTACCGAATATATAAAAATGGCAGAGGTGGTTTTACAGTATTTCATGATGGCTGTTACACTCATTGTAATGGCTGTACCTGAGGGATTACCAATGGCTATTACATTGTCGCTTGCTCTAAACATGCGCCGGATGCTAAAGAGCAACAACCTTGTAAGAAAGTTACACGCTTGTGAAACGATGGGAGCTGTAACCGTAATTTGTACTGACAAGACAGGCACTTTAACAGAAAACAAAATGCGGATTACAGACATCATGAAAGTTTCAGGAAGCGAAGAGTTGCTTGAAGAAGCTTTTGCCATAAACACTACTGCATATATTGACCCTTACAATGAAGACAAAGGTATCGGCAATCCCACAGAAGTAGCACTGCTACTATGGCTAAAGCAAAAAGACAAAGATTATTCAAAATTACGGCATAATGGAAAAATAATTGCCCAACTTCCATTCTCGACCGAGAGGAAATATATGGCAACAATTGCATGCTATAGAAAGAAATATTATCTCTTCATAAAGGGTGCTCCAGAAATTGTCTGTGACAGTTGCGAGTTGACACAAGAAAAACGACACGAGACAGAAAACAGATTACAAGAATGGCAAGATAAAGCAATGAGGACACTTGCCTTTGCCTATAAAGAATTTCCAAGAAGTATAGACGCTAAAGAAGCGAAAATTCTTTTTAATAAACTTCATGGAATGAGTTTGCAAGCCATCATTGGGATAGCAGACCCTGTCAGAAGAGATGTTCCAAAAGCAGTATCTGAATGTCAAGAAGCTGGTATTGAGGTAAAAATTGTAACTGGCGACACAGCAGCTACAGCCAAGGAAATTGCAAAGGAAATAGGAATATGGAATAAAGACTCTAAAGGCACAGAAATTATAAAAGGGACAGAATTTAATGCTCTCAGCGACGATGAAGCGTACAGAGTAGTTGAAGGTCTAAAAGTGATGTGTCGTGCCCGTCCTGCCGACAAGCAAAGATTAGTGTCACTTTTGCAAAAGCACAAGCATATTGTTGCTGTTACTGGTGATGGAACAAATGATGCACCAGCTCTGAACCATGCTCATGTAGGACTATCGCTCGGCTCAAGTACAAGTGTTGCAAAAGAAGCAAGCGACATGACTTTGCTTGACGACTCTTTCGAAAGCATCGTCAATGCTGTGATGTGGGGACGTTCTCTATATAAGAACATACAGAGATTTCTATTTTTTCAGCTCACCGTCAACGTTGCTGCATTATTGCTTGTATTAGGCGGGTCAATCATAGGCACAGAGATGCCACTCACCGTAACACAAATATTATGGGTAAACTTGATAATGGATACATTCGCTGCCATGGCTCTTGCATCACTGCCGCCAACGAAAGATGTAATGCTTGACAAGCCAAGGAAAGAATCGGATTTTATAATAAGCAAGCAGATATTGCGCAGTATTCTTGGAATTGGATTTGGAATGTTTATACTGCTATTCATATTTTTAATCTACTGCTTAAACGATAAAAGTGATGTACAGGCACATGAACTTTCAATATTCTTCACCACTTTCGTAATGTTTCAGTTTTGGAACTTACTGAATGCAAAAGCAATGGGAAGTCAGCATTCGGCATTTCATGATATAAAGAAAGACCGCGTGCTGCTTGGAGTCATGTTCACCATTTTTATCGGGCAATGGATTATCGTCACATTTGGTGGAAAAATGTTCCGCACCACCCCACTCTCTTTCGCTGAGTGGACATATATAACAGTCGGTACGTCGGCAGTTGTTTGGATAGGCGAAATATACAGAATGACAATAAGAAAAAAGAAACAAAATAATAACAATTACAATGAATAAAATATTAGACGGAATAAAAAATATCGTTTTTGATTTTGGGTGCGTGATTGTTGATCTCGACAAGAAAAAGTGTATAGCGGCTCTTGACAATATCGGTGCACATGCCATTTCAAACTATGTTGACGAATGCAAGCAAACTGATATGTTTCTTGATCTTGAATTGGGAAAAATCGATGTAAAAGGTTTTTGCGATGAAATCAGGCAACATGCTCCAGGCTGTAATGCTTCGGATAAGGAAATAAGCCTTGCATGGGGTGATTTGTTGACAGGCATTCCAAAACACAGGCTACATGCCGTTGACTCTTTGCATAAAAGATACAACACTTTTCTGCTTAGCAACAGTAACCCTATACATTGGGACAAGTCTGTGGAAAATTTCTTTCCGCAATCAGGACACGAACCTCAATATTATTTCGACAAGATGTTCGTTTCGTACAAGTTAGGAATGATAAAGCCAAATCCACGAATATTCACGACTCTCATCACTGAGACAGGTATAATACCTGAAGAAACACTTTTCATCGACGACTCCCTAGCAAACTGTGAAGCTGCAGAAAAATTTGGAATTAAGACTTTGCACGTTACAAACGGAGACGAGTGGATTAAAATATTAAACGAAGGATAATAAATGAAGAATGAAGGTTCTATAAACAAGACAGACACCGCAACTGTTGCCACAATAGGTTTTTTTGACGGTGTACACCGTGGGCACCGCTTTCTTATCGAACAGGTAAAAGATGTTGCAAAGGAAAATGGTATATTATCAATGGTCATAACTTTCGACAAGCACCCACGGCAAGTTCTTAACAGTGAATATATGCCACAGCTGTTAAGCACGTTAAGTGAAAAAAAGAGAATGATTAAGACAACAGGTGTTGACATATGCAAAGTTCTTTCTTTCAACAAAGATATAGCCTCCATGTCTGCTTTCGACTTTATGAAAGGCATTCTGAAAAAAGAGCTTAATGTAAAGGTTCTTATAATAGGATACGACAACAGATTCGGGCATAACAGAAAAGAAGAGTTCGAAGACTATGTAAAATATGGAAAAGAACTTGGTATCGAAGTTATAAAGGCAAAAGCCTTTATTCTAAACGGTGTGAATATAAGTTCATCTGTTGTGCGTTCTTTTCTTTCTGAAGGAGAAATAGAAATGGCTACGATGTGCCTTGGATATAGATATAACATATTAGGAAAAGTTGTCAACGGTGTTAAGGAGGGACGAAAAATGGGGTATCCAACAGCCAATCTTGATACAACCGAGTTTGGAAAACTTATACCAAAGAACGGGGTATATGCAGTGATGGTTAATTGGCAAGACTCTGAAAAAGAATACATGGCAATGATGAACATTGGGAAACGCCCTACATTTAATGGGGAAAATACAACTATCGAGGTAAACATACTTGATTACAATGGTAACCTGTACGGGAAAACGCTAAAAGTAACCTTTATTAAACGTTTACGCTCTGAACAAAAATTCTCATCAGAGAGTGCTCTTGCTGCCCAGTTAGGAACTGATAGAGAGAAGGCGAAAGCAGCATGCTTATCTGCAATGAGACATGATTAACAAAAGAATATTTATCATTAAGCAAAATCGTAAACAAATAGAATGGAAACAATAAACAATTCAGAACAAACGTCACACCCATCAATCAGAGATGGAGTGACATTGATTTTAAAGCAACTACTTACAATGGCTATTGTCATGGGAACAGCCGGTGTTGCCATTCCACCATTGTATAAATATATTGTGGGTAAAAATGAAAATAATGTAATAATAATAACATCAGCAGTATACAGCGTTATTCTACTGATAATATTCATAAAAAAGAAATGGTGCATATTATCCCCCAACTACATGCAAAGCAAACCATGGGATATATTTTTATGGACTGCACTGGTTGGTTTCGGTACAATAATACCTGCTGCATTCTTGGATAGTATAATTCCAAATCTACCTAATGTAGTAGCCGACAAGATAAATGGAATAATAAAAAACGACTATGGATATTTCACACTGTGTATATTCGCTCCTTTTGTGGAAGAAATGATATTCCGTGGTTCCGTTCTCAAAATGCTATTGAGGATAAATAAGCACAAATGGGGAGCAATAGCAATCTCTGCACTAATTTTTTCCCTAATGCACATGAATCCAGCGCAAATGCCTTATGCCTTTATTGCCGGACTATTCCTTGGATGGCTGTATGCCCGCACAGGGAGCATATTACCTGGTGTCGTTTTTCACTGGGTAAACAACACAACTGTTTTTGTTTTTTGCCGGTTGATGCCTCAATACTCCGACAGTGATTTGATACAAATATTTGGTGACGACCACAAGCACTTGGGACTCGCAATAATATTCTCTCTCTTTATAATGCTGCCGGCTATATTCCAGCTACATATAAGAACTAAGAAAATATAGTTCAGAATAACAAAAATGCAAGACGAAGAATATTGTCTTGCATTTTTTTGCTATAACTATAAGAAAATATTACTTTTGCAGCATTAATATAAAAGAAAGAAAAATGAGAACAGGAATCTTCGTGGGAAGTTTCGACCCCTACACTATCGGACACGACTCCATAGTAAGACGTGCATTGCCACTCTTCGACCGAATTGTCATTGGGGTAGGCTTCAACGAAAGGAAAAAATATATGCAGACAACTGAGAAAAGGGTAATGGTCATCACGGATATATACAAAGATGAACCTAAAATTGAGGTTAAGCAGTATAATGACCTTACCGTTGACTTCGCCCGTAGGGAGAATGCCAAGTTCATTATAAAGGGTGTGCGAAGTGTTAAAGACTTTGAGTATGAACGTGAGCAAGCCGACATCAACCGCCAACTCACAGGAATAGAAACAGTACTCTTCTTTGCTGAAGCTGGCATGGAGAGTATCAGCTCAAGTGTTGTCAGAGAATTAGTGCATTTCGGAAAGGACGTAAGAAGATTTCTACCATAAAAATATTATTATGATAACATACAATTCAGATGGCATTGCAATGCCAAAAATAAGAAAGCGTGACACATCAGCATGGATAAAGGCTGTTGCTGCAACGTACGGAAGAAAAGTTGGCGACGTGGGATATATGTTTGTCAACGATGAAAAAATACTTGAGGTAAACCGAGAGTATTTAGGGCATGATTACTACACCGATGTTATCACTTTCGACTATGACGAGGATGATATCGTAAGTGGTGATATCGTTATATCGTTAGATACTGTACGTTCCAATGCTGAACTGTTTGGAAAATCGTATGACGACGAGCTTCACCGCGTAATCATTCATGGCATTCTCCACCTTTGTGGAATCAATGACAAAGGTCCTGGAGAACGTGAAATCATGGAAGCTGCCGAGAATAGAGCTCTCGCTATGCTGAAGAAAAAATGCGCAGCAAAAGTTACAACTATGTAATACACTGTCCAAAGGATTTATGGTATAGACTGCTATATTATAAACTTATGTTTATTATTATACACATAAGTATTTTGATATTTAGAAAAAATTCTATTGGATACTACAGAATTTAAATGTATCCAATAGAATTGTATTATATCTGTTACATATTATTTCTCAATCCCTAATTCCTTTAGCAGTCTGTCGGCATGTCCCCACTTGTCCATCAGATAGAGAACATAGCGGATGTCAACACCTATACAACGGGCAAGAACGCGGTCGAAATGTATATCGCTTGAGAGCGAATCCCAGTTTCCGTCGAATGCCAAACCAATAAGATTGCCGTTGCCGTCAAACATAGGAGACCCAGAGTTTCCACCTGTAATATCATTGTTTGTAAGGAAACATAACTGCATCTTACCTGTTGTCTTGTCAGCATACTTACCAAAATCTTTTGCCGACATCAGTTCGTGCATTACCGGTTCAGCATAGTAATCAACCACTTTATCTCCGACATTCATTTTATCTACAATACTCTCGGCTGTAGTATAATATCCAGCAGGTTTGCCCCCAACATTGAGATTCATAACCTGTCCGTAACTGAGACGCATAGTGAAATTGGCGTCACTATAGTGTGGCAAATCCTCTTCCATTCTGATTTTAGCATCACACAAATAACGCTCCTGTTCTTCTATAGCCGGAGACAGTTCAAGGAGCTTTTCACGGATATCCATAAAGAAATCGTTCAAATCCATTCCATACTGCACACCAGGATCATTTTTATAACTTTTCTTATTGAAGAATATCTTTTCTCCGCTCTTCATAAGGATAGACTTTGAATATAGATAGTCAACAAATTTAGCATAGTCTCCACCAAAGTCTTTGTCTATCTTAGCATAGAAAGCCGGAAGATATTTTGCATCCACATGCTCACGATAGTTCTTCATAAGAGCAGCCATAACCTCTTTGTCAAGAGCCTCATCCCATTCGCTGCTGTTATCGTCAAACACAACATACTGTTTTGAAGCCTTATTCTTCGGACCTTTCACCTCCATACCGTTAAGAACTTTCAGAGCACGAGTATTGAACTCACTTGTACGGCGGAAAGCCTCCATCCAATTTGTAAACACATACTCAAGGTTAAATCGCTTGACATAAAGCTCCTTCATCTTATTGAAATCAAGTTTGCCTTTCAAATAACCAGTCTTATCTTGATATTCCTTTATACGCTGTTCGAATTCCTGCTTTTGGCGAATGATGCCTATAGAGTCTATACACTTGTTCATACCGATGGAATTCTTCCAATAGTTAGAACTTTGAGCATATTTTGAATCATACTTTATACGCACAGCCTCATCAGCACGCATATGGCGAATCATTATATCTTGCTTAACCCCACGCACCTGTGCCCTTGGAGCATTCTCTGCATCACGACGTTCTTTGATACCAAACGACGACAGATAACGGCTTGTTGAACCAGGATAGCCAACAGTCATTGCGAAGTCGCCTTCTTTATATCCATCAAGCGAAACCTTTGTCCAATGCTGCGGATGATACGGCACATTATCTTTCGAATAATTTGCAGGACCGTTTGTCTTAGGGTCAGCATAGATTCTGAACACAGAGTAATCGCATGTTTGGCGAGGCCACATCCAGTTATCAGTTTCACCGCCAAACTTACCCATAGACTTAGGAACAGTAAAAACAAGGCGAAGGTCATTGAAATCGCGGTATGTTGTGGCATAGAACTTATTTCCTTCGTAGTATGGCTTTATCTCCAAACGAAGAGTAGAGTCTTTTGCCTTCACCTCTTTCGACATAACATTCTCTATTGAGTCAAGAAAAGCCGACTGCTTATCTATAGGCAAGTCATAAAGTCCTTTTTTCTTCAGCTCATCTGTAATATCATTCTGCTCCACCATAAAGCTGACAAACATGTTTTCGTTTGGCAGTTCCTCTTCATAAGTCTTAGCATAAAATCCGTTGAGCATATAATCATGATCAACAGTAGAGTGTGAACGGATAGCCTCAAATCCACAGTGATGATTTGTGAATACGAGTCCATCTGGTGAGACAACAACGCCAGAACAGTATCCAGAGAAATTAACTACTGATTTCATAATGGCATTATCACCACTATAAAGTCCATCATAAGGAAGATTGAAGCCGTAGCCCTTCATCTGGTCATACACGGCTTGCGGAAGATTGTAAAGTGTCCACATTCCCTCATCTGCATTTGCTTGCAATGCGGACAGAGTCATCATTCCGGCAACAAGGATAGATGTTTTCTTTTTCATAATTTATTTTGTTGTATTTCCTATATATTTTATTTTCTAAAATGCTTTCCAATTACAGGGAGGCTGCTCAAGGGGAAGTCCTTCTTCACAATATATGCAACAAAGAGCAAACCAAGCAGAGTGTTTACCACAAGTGCCAAGGCAAGAGGCAAATTACTGTTGGATACCGTCATACAGAAGTATAGCAAAACCGCAATGGCAACATAGGTACATATATCCTTCATCGGATAATTAATGGGATATTTCTTTTGCCCCACAAAATACGACAATATCATTGCCGTGCCATAGCCGGCGAAACCAGCCCATGCACAAGCTATATATCCATATTTCGGAACAAAAACAAGATTTACAGCTATCAGAACGACACACCCCACTCCTGAGAAATATGCGCCCCAAATTGTTTTGTCTATAAGCTTGTACCAGAACGAGAGATTGAAGTATATTCCCATCATTATTTCAGCTGCCATAACTATAGGAACGACACGAAGTCCGCTCCAATAATCCCTTCCAATAATATGACGCAACACATCCATATACCCTATAACGACAAGGAAGGCAAGCAACGTGAAGATAATGAAATACTTCATTGCCTTGGCGTATGTGTCACGGTTGTCTTTGTCTTTCGACTTTCCAAACACGAATGGCTCGTAAGCATAACGGAAAGCTTGCGTTATCATTGCCATAATCATTGCTATCTTGCTTGCCGCGCCATAGATACCAAGTTGTGTATGTGCATCGGCACCTGTATATATCTTCGGGAAAAGTATCTTGTCAGCTGTCTGATTCAGTATTCCAGCAACTCCAAGCACGAGTATTGGCCAACTATATGAAAGCATACGCTTCAACAGAGACATATCAAAACAATATTTCTGGCAGAACAGTTCTTTCCAAAAGAAAAACGTCAGAAAAGCCGAACAGAACAAATTGATATAAAAGGCGTATCCTGCACCTACATTAGGGTCGTACACATTTGCGATAGTCCCCACTCCACCGTTGGCGTCATACATGTTAGGCAAAGCCCAAAAGAAAACAATGTTCAACGCTATTGCCATAAATATGTTGAGAAGCTTTAAAGCAGCGAATTTCACCGGACGCTTTTTATATCGGAGATAAGCGAACGGGATACACTGAAAGGCATCAATGGCAACAGTTATCGCCATTACCCATACATACGATTCGTGGTCTGTATAGCCCATAAATGCAGATATTGGATTTATAAACAGCAATACAAGTGTTATAAACAGCAATGACGTGAAGCCAACGCTTATAAGGGTTGTGGTATAAACTTTCTGAGGATTTTCATTTTCTTTGTTTGCAAAGCGGAAGAATGTTGTTTCCATTCCATACGTCAGAATGACCATAAGCAATGCTGTATAAGCATACACATTGGTTATCACTCCATAGCCACCACTTGCAGCCGAAAGTTTTGCCGTATACAACGGCACAAGAAGATAGTTGAGAAATCTTCCCACAATACTGCTAAGTCCGTATATAGCCGTGTCCTTAGCGAGAGATTTTAAACTTGCCATATTTTATTGTTTTTTAATCTGTATTTTAGAAGAACATGTAGCAGATAGCAATTGCTGCAATGACACCAGCCAGGTCAGCGAGCAATCCGCAAGCCACGGCATGCCTTGTGTATCTTATCCCTACACTGCCGAAGTACACAGCAAGGATGTAGAATGTGGTATCGGTAGAGCCTTGGAATATGCAGCTCAGTCTTCCCACAAAAGAGTCTGCACCGTATGTTGTCATGGCATCCACCATCATACCTCTTGCCCCACTGCCCGAAAGTGGCTTCATTAGTGCCGTAGGCAAAGCTCCAACGAAATCAGTATTACCTCCACATGCCTCGACACACCATTTCACTCCTCCTATAAGCATATCCATAGCACCTGAAGCACGGAACACCCCGATTCCTACAAGTATTGCTACAAGATACGGAATTATACGCACAGCAGTTTGGAATCCTTCTTTCGCTCCGTCTATAAAAGCGTCATACACATTTACTTTTTTTCTCACTCCAGCCAGGATGAAACCCACAATGATTGTCATCAACAGTATATTCGCTACCGATGTGCTGACAATATTCATTTGATCTTTATCCAACTGTCCAAATCCCCATATTATTCCAGTCACTACAGCACACATTCCGCCAATGGTAAGAATCATCACTTTATTCAGCAGGTTAATGTGCTGATACAGGCTTGTTATAACTATTCCGGCTATTGTGGAAAAGAATGTGGCAAGCAGTATAGGTATAAAGATATCGGTTGGCTGTGCTGCTCCCATCTGTGCTCTATACACCATTATGCTGACAGGAATGAGAGTAAGTCCGCTGGTATTCAAAACAAGAAACATAATCATCGGATTCGTTGCAGTATCTTTTTTCTTATTCAACTGCTGCAGCTGTTCCATTGCCTTCAGTCCGAGCGGTGTGGCAGCATTGTCAAGTCCAAGCATGTTTGCCGCGATGTTCATAAAAATAGAGCCAGTAACAGGATGCCCTTTGGGAATGTCGGGGAATAGCCGGCAAAAAACAGGAGAAAGGATTTTTGCCAATGCATTCACCATTCCGCCTTTCTCTCCTATCTTCATTATTCCGAGCCATAACGAAAGTACCCCTGTCAATCCTAAAGAAATTTCAAAAGCTGTTTTTGAAGAATCAAATGTCGAATTCATCATTGCAGGAAACACGTCAAAGTCGCCCATAAAAATGAGCTTTACTAAAGCAATGACAAAAGCGATTATGAAAAACGCTATCCAAATGTAATTTAAAACCATCTACTGAATTATTTATTGTAATAACTTGCAAATATAGCACAAACCTAAGACAATTGAAAATATATACTTATATTTTTATTATTCTGCCACAATGAACAGATATTTATGCAAATTTAAGCTGAAAACAAACAGGATAAGAAGTAAAATCATTATATTTGCAAATTAAATTGATTAATAAACAACAATAAATATATAACAGCAATTATGAAAATAGCATTGATAGGCTACGGAAAAATGGGCAAGATGATTGAGCAGATTGCCAAGAGCCGTGGTCATGAAATAGTGTGCATTATCGACGTTGACAACCAACAAGACTTCGATAGCGAAGCTTTCAAGAGTGCAGATGTGGCTATAGAGTTTACTAATCCTACTGCTGCATACGGCAATTACCTGAAGGCTTTCAAACATAACGTGAAAGTTGTTTCTGGGTCAACAGGATGGATGAAGGAGCATGGGGATGATGTTAGCAAGATGTGTTCTGCCGAGGGTGGACAAACTCTTTTCTGGGCATCTAATTTTTCTATCGGTGTTGCCATATTCTCTGCCGTCAACCGCTATTTGGCAAAAATAATGAATGGTTTTCCTCAGTATGATGTACGCATGGAGGAAACTCACCATATCCACAAGCTTGACGCTCCGAGCGGAACAGCTATAACTCTTGCCGAAGAGATAATAAATGATCTTGACCGCAAGAAGGGATGGGAAAAGGGCGTGCAGCACCATGCTGACGGAACTGTAACGGGAAGTAACGAGGTGCCAGCCGACGAGATTGCCATTGAGAGCATACGACGTGATGAGGTGCCTGGCATCCACTCTATTGTCTACGACAGTGATGCTGACTGCATTACTATTACTCACGATGCACATTCAAGGAAGGGCTTTGCTCTAGGTGCTGTATTGGCTGCCGAATATACTGGAACACACAGCGGACTGCTGACTATCAGCGATATGTTTAATTTTTAAGTCTTTAGCAAGATGAAAGCAAAAGGAAAGAAAGGACTTAATATGAAGATACAATGGATTAAGTTCGTTGTTGTCTTGGTGCTGTATCTTCTGTTTCTTGTATGGGTAAAGAGTTGGCTCGGACTTGTTGTTGTGCCGTTTATATACGATGCTTATATATCAAAGAAAATAAACTGGAAATGGTGGGAAGATGCCGAGGGACCTACAAGGTTCATCATGTCGTGGATCGACGCCCTTGTTTTCGCACTGGTTGCCGTATATTTCATCAACCAGTTCTTTTTCCAGAATTATGTAATTCCGTCGTCATCGCTTGAAAAGTCTCTGCTCACTGGCGATTATCTTTTCGTAAGCAAGGTCAGCTATGGTCCACGCATACCTGAAACACCACTGACAATGCCGCTAACGCAACACACTCTGCCTGTAATAAACTGCCAATCGTATGTAGAGTGGCCTCATTGGGAGTATCGCCGTGTGAAAGGATTGGGCAAAGTGAAGCTAAACGATATCGTGGTGTTCAACTATCCGGCAGGCGACACATTGGTGGAGAATTATCAAAATGCTGATTTCTACCGCGACATTTGCTATGCCACAGGGTATCAGCTGCTTGCCGACCAACCTGTTGATTTATCAAAGATGAATCCGCAACAACAGTATGATTATTTCAACAATGTTTATAACACAGGCAAGGCTTATGTTGCCGAAAACCAGCAACAGTTTGGCGCAATAATAAGTCGCCCTACCGATAGGCGCGAAAATTATGTAAAGCGTTGTGTAGGACTGCCAGGAATGACTCTACAGATAAAGAACCGCATAATCTATCTTGACGGTAAGCCTAACAAGGAACCAGACAATGTACAGTATACTTATCAAGTGCAGCTCAATCAGCCTATCCCAGACGACATGCTAAAGGAGTTGGGAATAAGCATGGAGGATCTTACAAGCCTCAACCAGAATGGGTATATGCCTCTCACCAAACGTGCGGCAAAAGCTCTTGCCGCAAACAAGACTATTGTGAAGAGTATAAAGATGGCACCTGAGATGGTAAATGATATGCTCTACCCTCTTGATGGGGTGACAGGATGGACGAGAGACAACTATGGACCTATCTGGATTCCCCAAAAAGGTGCAACCATAAAGCTCAACATGAAAAACATCTCCATTTACGAACGCCCCATTCGCTCTTACGAGCATAATTCGCTTGAGGTCAAAAATGGCAAGATATACATTAACGGTAAGCAAACAGACAGATATACGTTCAAAATGGATTATTACTGGATGATGGGCGACAATCGCCATAATTCTGCCGACTCTCGCTATTGGGGATTTGTTCCTGAAGACCATATCGTGGGCAAGCCTATCTTCATCTGGTGGTCGAGCGACCCCGACCGTCATGGTTTCTCTGGCATAAGATGGAACAGGTTGTTCAGATTTGTCGACAACATTAAATAGTATCATCAGACAGTATGCACACATCACGACAGGAAATGATGTTTATCATGCTTGTGGTGTTGCTACTGTCTGAAGTAAAGAAACTATATGCGAAACTCCATAAAACTGATAATTACCATAAGCGTGTCGGCAGCTATCATGCTGCTGTTCCGCAGCATGGTGTTTACTATATATACCGTACCACAAACGGGCATCAAACCTTGGCTCGTAGACGGCGACCGTGTATTGGTAAACAGATGGAGTTATGGACTTCGCACTGGAGGAGAGTTCTTCTTTCCTTATAGCCGTTGGTGCAAGAAAGATGTGGGAAAGGGGGAACTTGTGGCTTTCAACTATCCGTTAGACACCACAGTGGCTGTAGGCTGTCGTCCTGTTCATGCGGCATTCTGCATGGCAGGACCGGGAGACACCGTGATTATTGACAAGCACCCTATCATACCGCCAAAGAAATGCCGTATGGTGGAAGTCACACCTTGGAATATAAAGATTCTTTGTAATACGTACCGTATTCACGAACGGCGCAATGCAGATATAAGAAACGGTAAACTGATTCTTGACGGCAAGGAAACTCATTTTGCTTATTTCTCAAAGAACTATTATTGGATGAGCGTCATGCCGGGAGAAAAATTCCCAGACAGCCGCTTTTATGGATTTGTTCCTGAAGACCATATTATCGGAAGAATTGTCATGGTTGTCTTCTCTAAAGGCAACAGCACATCGTTCTTCGGCAGTTTCCGCAAAGGGCGGTGGTTCATGGAGCTGTAATAGCAGCAAGGATTAAAAAGACAAAGAGTTTCAAGACAAAAAATTACGACTGACCAAAATGACTGTTTTATTATCATCAACATATTTCGGTCCGATACAATGGTATCAGAAGCTATACCGCTACGACAAGATTCTTATCGAGCAGCACGACAGTTTTATAAAACAAACTTACAGAAACCGATGCACTATAGCGACACCAAACGGACCACTGTCGCTTACCGTTCCGGTGAAATTGTCTGCAAAAGATAAAACATACGGAACTTCAGACTTTAACAAAAACTCCGCAATGATTAGCGACCACGGAAACTGGCGGCATATACATCTGAATGCCCTAAAAAGCGCATACGGTGAATCCCCTTTCTTTGAATATTACATTGACGATATCCTACCTTTCTTTGACAAGGGGAAATGGGACTACCTGTATGACTATAATTTAGAAATATGCAAGAAGATGTGTGAGCTGCTGGATATAGAACCCGACATCTCACTTACTGACCACTATATCTCAACCGACGAAGCTAAAGCTGCGGGCATAGAGGATTTTAGGGATGCCATACGCCCAAAGCATCCGCTACCTGACGAAAGTTTCTCTCCGCGCCGCTATTATCAGGTATATGAGCAGCGACATGGATTTATTCAAAACATGAGTATTCTCGATTTGTTATTCAACATGGGAAACGAAAGTATCCTGTGGCTATAATAAAATGTAATGAAATATATATTCGAAACCAAAATGATGGTTCGCGACTACGAATGCGACATCGAAGGAATTGTAAACAATGCTAACTATCTGCATTATGCTGAACACACCCGACACTTGTTCTTGCAAAAATGTGGACTTAGTTTTGCAGAGATGCACCGCCGGGGTATTGACGCTGTCGTGGCAAGGATGAACCTACAGTTCAAAACCCCTCTACAATGTGACGACGAGTTTTACTCAAGACTGAACCTTACAAAAGACGGACTGAAATATGTGTTCCACCAAGATATCTACAGGGCATCCGACAATAAAATCTGCTTTAAAGGCATTATTGATCTCGTTTGCATAGTGAACGGAAAACTTGCCAACAGTCCTGAATATGACGAAGCCTTCAAACAATATTTGCAACAATAATATATGCCAGCAATATCGCAAGAAACAATAAATGCCATGGCAATTGCCAGAATGAGCCATTTCTGTATCCAGGCAATGAGAATACTGTACGACAAGGCAGGATCTTTTTCGGCTATAATTGAACATTGCAACAATATTAACGAGATTGTTGCCGATTGCCCACAACGCATAGCAAAAGCCTTGAAGGGTATACGCCCTATACTGGAACGTGCAAATGAAGAGGCTGAATATACTCTTGAACATGGAATAAATGTTCTCACGATTTCTGATCCAGATTACCCCGAAAGATTAAAAGAGTGTGAAGATGCACCGCTTGTTCTATTCTATAAAGGAAATGCCAACCTGAACAGTAAAAGGGTTATAAATATTATCGGAACTCGACATGCCACTGTGTATGCCGATGACTGCATACGGAATTTCGTCAATAATATAAAGGCATTGTGCCCGGAAATTCTTATCGTAAGCGGACTGGCGTATGGCGTTGACATCATGGCACACCGCCATTCTCTTGAAAACAGCATACCTACAGTGGGAGTGCTTGCACACGGACTTGACAATCTCTATCCGCCACGACACAGGGAAACTGCAAACAAGATGATTGAATGTGGCGGACTGCTCACCGAACACTTTACGAACACTAATGCCGACAAGATAAATTTTGTAAGGAGAAACAGAATCGTGGCTGGAATGTCTGATGCAACAGTTCTTGTGGAGAGTGCCTCGCATGGTGGAGGACTTATTACGTGTTCTATGGCTCGGTCGTACCACAGGGATGTATTCGCATTTCCCGGACGAGTAGGCGACAAATACTCTGAAGGCTGCAACAACCTGATTAAAAATAACGGAGCATCGCTTATCACTTCTGCCCAAGACCTTATACAGGCAATGTCGTGGGAGAACGATGCCATCATCACCCATGCAAAACAGAATGGCATTGAGCGCTCATTATTCCCGGATATTACGGAAGAGGAGAATTGCATTATTGAAATTCTAAAACAAAACAACGATATGCAGCTGAACGTTCTTGCCGAAAGAGCAAAGACACCTGTAAACAAGCTTCTGTCATTGCTTTTTGAACTTGAGATGAAAGGAATTGTCAAGAACCTTGCCGGCGGCGTATACCACCTTGTTGTATAAATAAATAGAGTTTAAAGAAATGAAAATAGGAAATATTGAATTTGGAAGTCAACCTCTGTTTCTCGCTCCTATGGAGGATGTTACCGACATAGGATTCCGCATGCTCTGCAAGCGATACGGTGCTTCTATGGTATACACCGAGTTTGTAAGTGCCGAGGCTCTCGTGCGCTCGGTGAAGAGCACAGTGAGCAAACTTACCATCAGCGATGAGGAACGCCCTGTGGGCATACAAATCTACGGAAGAGACGTAGACTCTATGGTAGAGGCTGCAAAAATTGTTGAAGAACAGGCTCATCCTGATGTTATCGACATTAACTTCGGATGCCCGGTAAAGAAGGTTGCGGGTAAAGGGGCTGGGGCTGGCATGCTTCAAAACATACCGTTGTTGCTCGACATTACAAGAAATGTGGTGAAGTCAGTCAACACTCCTGTCACCGTGAAAACCCGATTGGGATGGAACAGCGAGAATTTGGTTATTACCGAACTTGCCGAACAGTTGCAAGACTGTGGCATTCAGGCTCTCACCATCCACGGCAGAACAAGGGCACAGATGTATACCGGAAATGCCGACTGGACATTAATTGGGGAAGTGAAAAGTAATCCACGCATAAAAATCCCTATAATTGGCAATGGCGACATTACTTCGCCAGAGGAAACGAAACTTGCTTTCGAAAGATATGGCGTGGATGCAGTAATGATTGGACGGGCAACTTTTGGCAGACCATGGATATTCAAGGAAATCAACGACTATCTTGACGGGAAACAACCTGACACAACCATGGATTTCAACTGGATGCTTGATGTTCTTGAGGAACAGCTGAAGATAAACGTTGAGCGTATCGATGAATACAGAGGAATATTGCACACAAGGCGACATTTAGCTGCAAGTCCGATATTCAAGGGCATCCCTAATTTCAGACAGACACGTATTGCCATGCTACGAGCAACGACGATGGACGAACTTATGGGAATCCTGGAGGAACAAAGAAAATAATAGGAGAAAGAGAATACAAAAAATGGGGTGCCCGTATGATATAGAGTTATCCAATATAGTTTAACTGACGGGCACCCCTTAGCGGCAACGACTTGCCGTCGTCAGTAACTACAAACAATCTATTACCACTTTTCCCCCTAAATAAGAAAGGATACACATTTTATGCCTCACGGCATAGTATCTTATAAATAATAGATTGAGTTTGTGTATCTTCATCTGCGAATGTAAGCATTTTTCTTCAATATATCTAATATTACAGGAATAAAATGCTGCCTTTTTTAGTAAGATTAACATTGTTCGGGCACACACAGAAATTTATATCCTAATACAGAGACTTTTTAGAGTATTCTATAATACTCAAAGATAATAATGTATATTGCATTGGTAAAACACATAAAATGTTTTTTCGCAGTTTTATCCCTCATCCCTCACTTTTTTCCTTGTTTTTCCTTTATACATGGACATTTCTGAGGGTGAGGGATGATGTGAGAGATGTGAGGGATTGTGAATGTTGCAAACATACAGCACCAATGATACAGGACAAGAGCACCGACAGTGCAAAACAAGAGCACTGCCGGTGCAAACATGGAAAATAGATTCCGGGGAAAGAATTATTTCTTGCGCAGCCGGCGTTTATAGCATTTTGAATAATCACACAAGCCACATGTATATTCCAGTTTCCTCACCTTAGGACCAAGTCCTATAATACCGCTCACACTCTTTATCGGTACCATCAGCGACGACTCCGTAAGATGTACTCCACATGGATCCTCAACTCCAAACAGCGGGAACAGCAACTGCTGCTGCGAAACATGCCAGCCACAATAGCCCGGACTGAAGCGGTTGGTATGCTTCCAACCTCTGCCGTTGATATATATCTGAAGCCAACGTTCCATAATATCGGCTGTTTTCTCTGCTATCACACTTCCCATTGAATCGGCAATAAATACCCTCAGCATGTCGCCCTCTGTTTCTAACTGCCGTTGCAGTTTCTCAAAGGCAATGCCACTTGTTGCCACAAAAAAGGCGTATGCCTCTGAACCGCGGAGCTGTGCCGTTATTATTCTTCCCACTTTGAAAATCTGTCCACATGTCGTCAAGGTTTTTGCATCCATATCCAAGCTGCCGGATTCAGAAATTACAAAGCAAAAGCGAGGACGAAGAATTTCTCTCACCGTTGCTTTCATCTTCTCTATTTCTTCCAATATGTCATCACCGGGAATGTTATCCCCATACCCCATCTGTATGAACAAATCTTTGTCAGCTATATCAAGGTCGTCGTATAGTAGTTGTTTCTCAAACATTATCTTTTGTTTTTATTTGTATGCAAATGTATCAAACATTTCGTTGCAAATTGTATATTATACAATATTTAAGTGTTCAAAAAGTACAAAAAACATAGAAATAGTAATGACTTTATACTTTTTCTTGTCGAAAAAGAAGAATATATAAAGCAATAATGACTATATTTGTGGCGTAAAAGACATTAGAATGAAACAAAACGAACTGAATGTAAATATTGAATACCTGATAGAGAACGGACTCGTAAACTACTCTGACGGAGATATGGTTCTGCTAAGCAGTGTAGGTAGTCCGCATATAGAAAACACGGTAAGGCTTGAAATGGTGACTATCGTGTATATAGAAACAGGCATGATACAATGTGACATCAATGGCAAGACGATAAAAGCATACGCCGGAAATTTGGCTGTCTGCCCACCAAATTCGTTCATAGACAATAGCTCAAGCAGTTCCGACTATAAAGGAACGGTAATAGGATTGTCATACAAAGCTATGCAACGCAGCTTGCTAATGAGCAAAGATGTATGGAATATCCTGGCATACATCTTCAAAAACCCTATAATACAACTGTCGAAAGAGTCGTGCACACTAATTGAAAAATATTCAAATCTCATCAAATACAAACTTGAATATCCGCACGGTTTCTACCATAAGGAAATCATGCAGTCGCTGTTCCACTGCATATTCTATGAAATTGCTGCCACAATAGCGCCACAGCTTGAACCGAAGAACAAAGATTCTGCCACACGGCAGGGTGACCTATTGTTCAGAAGGTTTATAGAGATGCTGTCGAATTATGAAATCACCGACCGCTCCGTAAAGGCTTACGCAGAAAAGCTCTGTGTCACTCCAAAGTATCTTTCCACGGTTTGCAAATCTGTCAGTGGGAAAACTGCCCTCGAATGGATTCATGATTTCCTTGCTGACGCCATTACATACAAGCTGAAATACAATGATGCGTCGATAAAGGAAATTGCAGACTCTTTGGGATTTCCGAACATCTCCTTTTTCGGAAAGTTTGTAAAGGCGCGTTTTGGCGTTTCGCCAAAGGAATACAGGCAACGCATACAAAACAACAAAGATGTTAACAGACATGATCAATAATTTTATTATTACATATTACATTCTACCATATAGGAACGTCTTTGTATAAACATAAACTGGTTTCCTCTGTATGTACGGAACCTTATTCTCGAAATATGAAAAAGACGATTTTATCATTTCTTGTATTGCTCTTGGCAGCAACCAATGTTTCTGCCGGCGATATATTTGTTGCGACATCGGGCAATGACAATGCCGACGGCACTGCCGCCAATCCACTGCGCACTCCATACGCTGCCTTGAAGATGGCACGCGAATGGCGAAGATTGCATAGGGCTGAAGCTGAAGGGGGCATTACAATACATCTGGACAATGGTGTATATCAGCTCTCGAAGCCGATTTTTCTTAGGTATGAAGATTCCGGGAGCAAAGCTTCGCCAACGATTATACGAGGCAAAGACAAGGAGACATGTATAATCAGCGGTGGCATTGAACTCACGGGATGGAAAAAAGGCTGTTCCGATAGCTATATAAAGCCAGAGGTGCGCAATAAGGTATGGGTGGCGGATGCTCCAATGGTAGGAAACAGAATCGTGTATTGCCGACAGCTGTGGATTAACGGCAACAAGGCAATAAGAGCGCAGCAAGGATCTTTGGGAGAAATGACAAGGATTAAGGCTTTCGACACAAAGACAAGAACTATAACGATTCCTACACCAAAAGAGAACTTGAAGGATGCTAAGGAACTGGAAATGATTGTGCATCAACGCTGGGCTATTGCCATACTTCGGGTGAAAGGAATGAAAGATATTGGGAATTCATTGACTCAGGTGTGGTTTCATGAACCAGAAAGTGAACTTGAATTTGAGCATCCTTGGCCTCAACCGGTTATCGATGGGGAAAAGGGCAACTCTTCGTTCTGTCTTGTCAATGCTCCACAATTGCTTGACGAAGCGGGAGAATGGTATCAGGACTATCCTTCGGGAAAGATTTTCTACATACCCAAAGAGAACGAGGACATGAATTCTGTATGTGCAATTATACCTGTGCAGAAAAATCTGATTACTGCCGACGGTACAAGAGAACGACCTGTACACAACATATCGTTCGAGAACTTGACCATAGCTAACTCTGCATGGACAAGACCTCTGAATGAAGGACTTGTAACGTTGCAAGGAGGATTCAGAATGATTGATGCCTATAAGCTGAAGGAACCGGGACTGCCGGAGAAGGCTTCGCTCGAAAACCAGGCTTGGATTGCCAGACCGGAAGCGGCTGTTGCAATAAGGTTTGCCAACAGCATCAACTTCAGCAATTGCAGGTTCCGCAATATCGGAGCTACAGCTCTTGACTATGAATTTGCTGCAGGGAACTCTTCTGTAAGCGGTTGTTCGTTTACCGATATCGGAGGTAATGCCATGCTCATCGGGCATTTCCCCGATAAGGGATTTGAGACGCATGTGCCTTATAAACCGGCAATTGACAGTGATTTGTGCGACAGTATCTATATCACTGACAATGAAATATATGATGCAGCAAACGAAGATTGGGGATGTGCAGGAATTGCTGCAGGATACGTCAGCAACATCAATATAAGCCACAATGAGTTGCACCACCTCAATTATTCCGGAATTTGCGTGGGATGGGGATGGACTCCTCTGGAAAGCGGAATGCGAAACAACAGGATTATAGCCAACTACATACATGATTTTGCAAGGCAGCTGTATGATGTGGGCGGAATTTACACATTGTCGGCACAACCTGGCTCTGAAATTAAATATAACAGGATTGAAGATTTGTGCAAGGCTCCGTATGCTACCAACGACAGGGCTTTCTATATCTACTTCGACGAGGCCACCGATGGATATACTGTTACCGACAACTGGTGCCCTGACAAAAATTTCGGATATAACCAGCCTGGACCTAACATGGTTATAAAAGACAATGGACCGAAAGTGAGCAAAAGGATAAAAGACAATGCCGGATTAACAAAGAAGCAATAGACTTCTACTGAAACAGAACAAAATAAAAAAAACAATAATACACTTATGAAACCTACGAACTACCACCTGTTCGATTTTATGGATTTCGACCAGGAACTGAAGAAAGACGAGTCGCTATGGAAGGCATACAAGCCTACAGCTGTGGTTGAGAAAGACGGCGACATACTTGTTACCGTGCCTTTCCAAAAGCAAGTCCTTGCCAATGACATGGCACCTGACACTGAGGTGCCACAAGAGTGCCATACTCTCGTCATACGACAATATGAACCAGGCATTATACGTCTATTCATGGGATGTGAAGATGAACAGCCGACTGATTCTTCTGACATGCTGCAAATGAGCGCAAGGGTAAAGCGCTCGCCTCTGCATGCTGAACTGAAAAACGACCAATGGAGAATTTCTGACGCAAACGGCATTCTGCGCGCTTTGATAAACATGCAGGAACCAGTGCTCGACAGATGGAGCGAGCTGCTTCCTGATCCACAGGAAACTCTCGACCTCAGACTGTTCCCTGACGGTAAGCGCGAGGTAAGACTGGCAGCTTACGACCACTTCTCGCCACCTCGGTATGACGCTCTGCCTTTAGGCTACTGCAAGACAGAAGGAAAATGCGACCGTGCCACACTATCGTTTGAATGTAAACTCAACGAGTGTTTCGCTGGAACGGGAGAACGCTTCGAGAAAATGGATCTAAGCGGACAGACGTTTTTCTTGAAAAACCAAGACGGACAGGGAGTTAACAACCGACGTACATACAAGAACATTCCGTTCTATCTCTCAAGCCGCATGTATGGTGTGTTTTATCACACCACGGCACACAGCAAACTTTCTCTTGCTGGAGTGTCAACACGCTCCGTGGAGTTCATGAGCGACCAGGCTCTTATCGATGCTTTCATAATTGGCGGAGACAGCGTGGAGGAAATTCTTCGTGGCTACCGAGACCTGACGGGCTATCCATCAATGCCTCCTCTTTGGAGCTTTGGAATATGGATGAGCCGTATGACGTATTTCAGTGCGGATGAAGTGAACGGCATCTGCGACCGTCTGCGAAAGGAGCACTATCCTTGTGATGTAATCCACCTTGACACGGGATGGTTCAAAACCGACTGGCTATGCGAATGGAAATTCAACAAGGAGCGGTTCCCTGACCCCAAGAAGTTCGTACAAGACTTGCTGAAGAAAGGGTTCAAGGTTTCTCTATGGCAACTGCCATACATTGCCGAGGATGCAGAGCAGATTGAAGAGGCTCGAAAGAACAACTATATCTGCAAGCTTACGAAGCAACAGGATTCTGAAGGTTCTAACTTCTCGGCTCTTGACTATGCGGGCACAATCGATTTTACGAGCAAGAAGGCTACCGAGTGGTATAAGGGATTGTTGAAACGACTGCTGGATATGGGTGTGAAGTGCATAAAGACAGACTTTGGCGAGAATATACACATGGATGCCGTATACGAGAACATGTCGCCAGAATTGCTGAACAACTTGTATGCCCTACTCTACCAGAAGGCTGCATACGAAATTACAAAAGAAGTTACCGGCGACGGTATTGTGTGGGCACGCTCTGCATGGGCTGGCTGTCAACGCTATCCGCTGCATTGGGGCGGCGACTCGTGCAGTTCATGGGAAGGACTTGCAGGCTCGCTGCGTGGCGGACTGCACTTCGGACTGTCGGGATTTGCATTTTGGAGCCACGATGTGCCGGGATTCCACACTCTGCCTAATTTCATGAACTCTGTGGTTCGTGATGATGTGTACATGCGCTGGACACAATTCGGAGTGTTCTCTTCACACATACGCTATCATGGAACAAACAAGCGTGAGCCTTGGCATTATCCTAATATTGCCCCACTGGTGAAACGCTGGTGGAAACTGAGATACAAACTCATACCTTATATCCTAAGAGAAAGCGAGAAGGCTACACACAGCGGCTCTACAATAGTACAGGCTCTTATCTTCCATCATCCGGAAGACAACAACTGCTGGCATATTGACGACGAGTATTATTTTGGAGATGACTTCCTCGTTGCTCCAGTAATGAGCAGCGACAACTGCCGAGACATTTACTTGCCAGAAGGCGAATGGGTGGAATTCTTCACCGGCGACCGTTTCTCGGTTAGCGATGGCGGAAAATGGCTGAAAAACATTGAAACACCGCTCGAAAGGATGCCTGTGTTTGTAAGAAAGGGAGCCGTTATACCTGTATACCCTGAGGATGTTGACAGCACTGACGATATGGACTTGAGCAAGGTGGAGAACATCATTATTGACGACACTTTTAAAGGAATAGATTTTTAAGAACCAAACAATCACAATTACTATATGTGGAAAAATAATTTAGAAGAAACAAAAAAACACTATATAAACTGGTGGAACCATAAGGGAATAGTGCTCAATATGTGGGAGCACTTTCAGGAAGGAGTAAAACCACATGCTGACGTTGCCATGCCACCTGCTCCAAAATCGCTTGACCAAAAATGGTTCGACCCGGAATGGCGTGCGGAATATCTTGACTGGTATGTGGCACACAGTTCGATGAAAGCTGATATGCTACCTGTTGCCAACACGCAACTGGGACCAGGCTCTCTTGCTGCAATTCTCGGTGGAGTTTTTGAAGGGGGAGAGGATACGATATGGATTCATCCTAACCCTAACTATACTGACGACATAAAGTTTGATATCAATGACCCTAACAACAAAAACTGGCAGTTGCACAAGGATTTGCTAAGGGCATGCAAGAAGAAAGCCAACGGAAACTATTTTGTAGGTATGCCTGACCTAATGGAGGGAATGGATGTGCTCGCAGCTTTGAAGGGTACCGACAAGGTGCTGCTCGACACCGTTATGCAGCCGGAGGTGCTGGAAAGACAGATGCAGCAAATAAACGATATCTATTTCAAGGTGTTTGATGAGCTTTACGACATTATCCGCGAGGGGGATGAAATGGCGTTCTGCTACTTCTCGTCATGGGCTCCGGGAAAGATGTCGAAGCTACAAAGCGACATATCTACAATGATTAGTGTGGAGGATTACCGACGCTTTGTTCAGCCATTCATACGTGAGCAGTGCCAGAAAATTGACTATACACTGTATCATCTTGACGGTGTAGGAGCTATGCACCATCTACCGGCATTGCTTGAAATTGAAGAGCTTAATGCCATACAGTGGACTCCGGGTGTTGGGGAGCCACAGGGTGGCTCACCTAAATGGTATGACCTTTACAAAAAGATTCTTGCTGCCGGAAAGAGTATCATGGCTTGCTGGGTTACTCTCGACGAACTGCGACCTCTACTCGACAATATCGGTGGAAACGGTGTGCACATCGAAATGGACTTCCACAACGAAGACGAGGTGGAAAAGGCGATGCGCATCGTGGAGGAATATCAGGAAAGTGTTGAGGAACCAAAGAAAGAGGATAATACTATTCGCATAAACAAGACAATGACTCCTGACGAGGAGGTAATGGCGATTATCGACAATATTGAGAACAATGGCAAGAGTAATGTTTCTGAACTTGACAACGAAATAAGCAAACTGCCGTTTGCCACACTGAATTTGGGCAGACCGACATTGGAGAATGTGGCAAAGGAAAAGATTTTCGTGCTCGACGGCGCTACAGGAACTACCATACAGCAGTATAAGCTCACAGAAAAGGAATTCAGAGGCGAAAGGTTCAAGGATTTCAACAGCGACGTGCGTGGAGCTAACGACATGCTCTGCATCACTTATCCTGAGGTCGTGGCAAACGTACACCGACGCTTCCTTGAAGCTGGTGCTGACTTGATAACGACAAATACGTTTAACTCTCAGCGCATTTCTCTTGGCGACTATCACCTGCAGGATTATGTTCGCGAGATAAATCTTGCGGCATGTAAACTGGCAAGGGCAGAAGCTGATGCATACACCTTGAAGAATCCTCGCAAGCCTCGCTATGTGTTGGGAGGAGTTGGACCGACAAGCAAAACACTGTCGGTTGGAGAAAGTGCTGACTTCAACAGCAAGCTGCTTCACAATGCTTACTATGAGCAAATAGAGGCTCTGTTCGATGGTGGAGTGGATGCTATCATTCTTGAAACTATCTTCGACATCGACAATGCCAAGGTCGCTCTGCAATGCTGCAAGGAGATTATGGTGAAGAAAGCATACCGCCTGCCGGTTATGATGAGCTTCACGGTGGCTAACGAAAACGGATTCAATATGCTCGGACAGTCGGTTGTGGATTTTGCAAAGAACTTGCACGATGAATGTGTGTTCTCCGTTGGACTGAACTGCTCGCTGACGGCTCCTCGCATGGCACCGGTAATACAGAGGTTAGCTTCTGAAACAAATTACTATATCAGCATGTTCCCGAATGCAGGACTTCCCGACTCGAACGGAAAATATGGCGACACTCCTAAACAGATGCAGGCTGAGGTATGGCCTATTGTTGAAGCTCATTTGCTGAACATCGTGGGAGGATGCTGTGGCACCGACGACCTTCATATTCGGGAGATTGCGAAATTAGTGGAACCTATAGAAGGACTGCGCGTTACTCCTCACCACCCTGGAACGGGAAGCGGATATGAGCTGAAAATGCAGGTGGCTCCGGCAAACGCTGCACCACAGGAGCACAAACATACACATAGTACACAGGGGGAACACAAAGAGGAGAAATGCTCTTGTGGCATAGACCATGACGCTGCACCTGCAGCACAAGGCTCTGCGGCAGAGGAAGTGTATGAGGCTATCCTTACAGGAAAGGGCGACAAGGCGGCTGACGCTACAAAGCGTGCTCTCGACGAGGGGGCTGCACCACAAGACATCATCAACGGACAGATGATTAGGGCAATGAGCCAGGTGGGACAGAATTTCCAGGACGGAAAGGCTTTCGTACCTCAGCTTCTGATGGCTGGACGCGCCATGAAGGCTGCTCTTGAAATTCTGAAACCTCTGCTTGCCGGACAGGCTTCTACTACACTTGGAAGAATTGTTATCGGAACAGTGAAGGGTGACCTTCATGATATCGGAAAGAATCTTGTGGCTTCTATGCTTGAGGGATGTGGCTTTGAGGTGAAGAACATTGGTATTGACGTGCCAAGCGACAAATTTGTGGAGGCGGTGAAGGATTATCATGCCGACATTCTCTGCATGAGTGCGTTGCTGACAACTACAATGACATACATGAAGGATGTTATAAAAGCTCTTGAAGATGCCGGAATCCGACAGGATGTGAAAGTGATGGTTGGCGGTGCTCCTGTAACACAGAACTTCGCCGATGAAATTGGAGCCGACGGCTATAGCGACAACGCAAACTCGGCTGTTGCCGTGGCTAAAGAACTGATGGGGAAATAACGGTATCTGACCATCAATAAATACATGGAGGACCCAGAGGCGGCAATGCTTTGACCGTCTCTGAGTTCTCTGATTTAATAATATACACTAATAACCTATGAATACTCAAAATCTTGATATCCTTGACTGGATAATTCTTGTTGGCTATTTCGTTATACTCATAGCTATCGGCATGTGGGCAAGCTCAAAAGCCACAAAAAGCAGTAATATGTTTCTTGCCAACCACTCGCTGCGCTGGCATCATATCGGTTTCTCCATGTGGGGAACAAATGTAGGACCGTCAATGCTCATTGCATCGGCAAGTGCCGGTTTCTCTACCGGTATTGTTTCGGGAAATTATGCTTGGTATGCTTTTGTGTTTATCGCATTGCTTGCATTTGTCTTTGCTCCGCGCTATCTTGGAACCGGAATATCCACATTGCCTGAATTTATGGGACTGCGCTTTGGTGATTCTACCCGAAATATCTTGGCGTGGTATACTATAGTGACTATTCTGATATCATGGCTCGCGCTGACGCTATTTGCCGGTGGCATAATAATACGGCAGGTATTTGGCATGCCGATGTGGGTTTCGGCTTTGCTGCTGCTTGCTATATCAGCTTTCTTCACTATGTTGGGTGGTTTGAAGGCTGTGGCATATACCAATGTTTACCAAATGGTGTTGCTCATATTCGTATCTGCTACGCTGACAATTGTAGGTATTTGGAGATTGGGCGGTGACTCCTTCTCGCAAGGTGTGTCTATTCTCGCCAATCCTGATATCGTGCCTTCCAACTACTGGAACTTGTTCCAGTCAAACAGCGACCCTAACTTCCCTTGGCTGCCAATAATACTTGGATATCCTGTGATGGGAGTCTGGTTCTGGTGTACCGACCAGTCGATGGTGCAACCTGTACTTGCAGCAAAAAGCCTCAGCGAAGGGCAACGTGGAGCAAATTTCACTGGATGGCTGAAGATTCTGGATGTGGCTATTTATATCCTTCCGGGTATTGTTTGCTTTGCTATGGTAAAGACGGGATACTTTAGTGGGGTACAAGTAAATGCCGATGACGCCTATTTAAAGCTCGTCTACGAGCTTTTCCCTGCCGGCATGGTAGGATTGGTGCTCGCTGTGCTTACAGCGGCTCTGATAAGCACTATTGGCTCTGCGCTGAATGCACTGAGCACGGTTTTCACTATGGACATATATGTGAAGAACATCCGCCCGCAAGCTACACCTGACGAAATACGCCGCACGGGACGCATAGTAACAGTTCTCGGAGCTTTGGTATCTATTGTTATCACGGTTGCCGTGGACGGTATAAAAGGAATGAACTTGTTCAACATATTCCAGTCAGTATTGAGCTTTATTGCTCCTCCTATGGCTGCGGTATTTTTGATGGGTGTGTTCTGGAAACGCTGCACTACTCTTGCTGCCAACATGACACTTACTTTCGGAACGATATTCAGCATTGGCACCGGAATTCTTTATCTGTGGGTTATTCCGGGATTTGCGGAGACAGTGCATTTCATGCTGCTTTCTTTCTATATCTTTGCAGCTTTGATTGTCATGATGCTTGTTGTAAGTCTATACGACAAGAATGCGAATGAAAATCATGTGATTGTTTCGATAAAGGAGAAGCCTCAACGCAGCGTGATTATCGCATGGACGGCTCTTGCAATCGTGATGATTGCATTGTATGTGTTCTTCAACGGAAATTAAGTTACATTACATAAAAAGCGGAAAGTCCGGAGCTATACTCTTTAAGCTCCGGACTTTCCGCTTTTTATAAACGTCACATTAATTGCTGTGGCGTTTATATTTCTCTGTTATAGTCGTCTAATGCCTTAAAGAAGGCATCGATATTTGCCATAGGTGTATGGGGTGGCGTGTCGCAGCCACTGGAGAGTACGAAGTTTGGATATTCGCTCATGTTGCGAAGCAACTGGCTGGTATATTCATACATCTTCTCTGGGGTGCCTTCTTTAAACATTGATACTGGATCTACATTACCCATTGCCAATGCGGTCTGTGGCACATCTTTTATTACTTCTCTCATGTCGCACTTGTTGCCGAAATGGTAGGCTGCAGAGCATGTGGCTACCATTGCTTTCGTGCAATGACCTGTGTTGCCGCAGTTGTGGAGAACGACACTGAAACTGTCGTCTTGCACTTGGTCTACTATATATTTTACGTAGTCGGAGGAGAAGCGTTTGCAATCGTCGTTCGACATTAATCCTGCTGCCGGTTCTGCCATAACCACTCCGTCAACACCTGTTGCCTTGAGTGCCTGGCAGTATTTCAGTATAAACTCGGTGCATTTGGCGAGCAGCATGTGGGCAGCATCAGAGTCTTGATATATCAGCACCATTATTTCTGACATGTCGTAGAGTCTGCCGGCAAGTGAGAACGGTCCGATGCATCCTCCCAACACGGGGCGGTCGGTGATGGCTCTTGCAGAAAGGAGATTGGCTTTCAGATATTGTGGCACCCTACCCTCTTTCAGTGACGGTACCTGAAGTGCCTTTATGTCGTCGGCATTATTGAGCAGATGTCCTACGACTGCAGGCACTGCATCTTCGGTATAATGGATATCTGCCCCAAAAGCTTCTGCTTCAACGGTGAGATCCATAATAACGGTTGCAGCTGCCGTGGGATATTTATCTGCCAATGCTTTTATTGCCTCATAATGGATTTGTCCGTCGCAGCATGCCTCTTTCACTGTGTGGTTGATAAGTTCTATTCCCGGATGGGTCATCACTGGCACTGCCACGGTTTTCTTGTTTTGGATAATGCTATGTATCCATTGGGTCATTGTTGTTTTCATAATATTTCGTGCTTTTTTCTTCGTTACTAATTTATAGACGCAAAAATGGTAAATTTGTAACTTTTTGTGATTATCAAAAACGGGACCGTTTCTCCCGAAACAGTCCCGCCATTAAATTAATCATACTACAAATCTATTAATGTCTCCATTAACCTTTCTTTTATGCTTTGTGTATTATTCCTCCTCTTCTTCTGGTGTCTCCCACGACTCATCCCACAATTCTGTCAGTCCATGGTTTTTCTTTGAGGTTATAGAGCCGGCATCAACACCTTTATTATCAAGCCCACCGTCAAAATTGCCTGGGTTTGATGCTGCGAGTATTGTATTTTCAAGATTTGTCTTTACCAATATGATATTTGGCTGAATATATGTTTTTTTCATTGTTCTGTTATTTTTATTTGTTGCTAATTATTTTGCGATATACTTCTTTCCGTTGTGGATATACAAGCCCTTAGCTGGCTTCAATGTCTTCTGTCCACTCAGTGTATAGTAAGCATTGTTCTCAGCATTTACTGTTTCAACAGTGTTGATACCTGTTGTCTCGCCACCGAAACTCAATGAGAGAGTCTTTGCCTCTGTTGTACCTGCAAGAGCCAAGTATGCCTTGCCAACAGGAATTGTCTGACCACCGTTAAGGCGTGCGAACTGTCCCTTGTTGTTACTGTTGCATATAAGAACATAAACGTTTGTTTCTTCTGCTGCGATTGTATAAGCCTCAACAGCTGTATTCTTCAGCTCATTCTTTGTCCAGTCTGTTGTTCCCTCATCGGTTGTAGCATTAAGAGTGTAAGTCTGATCGTATGTACCACCAAGAATAACTCCTTGGTTAGCAGCCACGATACCATCTTCCACTTTGTTTAAGGTTACATTTGAACCATCACAAGTTGCTGTATATGCTGTCAATCCCTTTGGCAATTTGTATGCCTGGGTAGAACTGAATGTCATCAAGCCTGATTTTGAGGTTACTTTAATATCAGCAGTAGTAGCAGCTGTGAATTCTATAGTATAGATGCGGAGTTGTGAATAATCCTGTGTTACCTCAGCATCGTTTTCTCCCTTCAACAACCATCCTTGTATTGTAACGTCTCCAGCAGGAACATCAGTTTCTGCTATAATCGCAGTTTCTTTCTTTCCTCCTTTTATTCCATCTTCATTGCAAATAACACCATTAATCTTTGCAGTTCTCGTAGTTTTACTATTTGGATTAGCAAATAATATCTTTACATGTCCAGGAACTGTCGTATGGAAAACAAGTTCTGTTCCTTGATAGCACTGATACTGCTTACGATAGAAATTCTGAGCTTGAGCTTTAAGGTATTTAGACCCAAACGACTCTACGAATCCTTCAGCATTGTTATAAGGAATAACCTCCAATGGTCTTGGTGAATTGATGTCTGCATTTGCAATATCTGTGAAGTTCCATGTCATATCACCAGTAACATCCTCGATTGTAGAAATCATATTCTCTGTATCCTCGTAGGTGAAAGGAATGTCAAGAGTTGTCTCGCCTACAGCAAGAGTAATTTTGTCGGAAGCCTTCTCTACTACTACGTCAGACTGATAAGAAACAGTCATTGTTATTATCTCGTCTTCCTTTACTTCAGCTCCAGATTGCAACTCTTCGTCTTTCTGCTTGTTTTCAGCATCTGTAACAACATGAGTCATCTTAACCGACAGACCTTTTACCTGTGGAACATTAACAGTCAGCACACCAGAAGTGTTTACTGCGCTGAACTTAATTTCCTGTGTTGCAATATCAGCTCTTTTTACAGAGAAATCGAATGATGTTACGTCAGCATTGATAATAGGTGCTTTGTTGATTGGCAAGTATATAGTATATGTATCTTCTGACATTAATGGTCCGTCAGTGACAATAGTGGTAGTTGCCATGAAGTAGTTTCCACTTTCTGTTACAGTAGCATCTACAGTTTCATCGAAGCTTTCTTTGCTTCCATCATTATAGTTTCGTGTTGTAGTCTTTGTAAATACTACAGCTGGAGCTACAACATAAGAATTAGAGAGAGTCAGTTCTTTATTTGCGATAAGAGATCCCAATTCACTTGATTCAATAGGTGTTCCGTCCACTGTAACATTTGTAATTTTAACATCTGTGCTCTGTATAGCTACCGGGATTAATTTTGATACTATGTCAGAATTTTCCATACCATCACTTGCAATAGCTATAGCTCGAACCTGCTTTCCTGGAGCAGAGAAAGGTTCTGTATATTCTGTCCCATTTGTTTCTGACGGATCAGTACCGTCTGTTGTATAATATATCTTTGAAGTTCTACTGTCGTTATTTGTAATTGTTACTAAGCCGTCTTCGGTATATTCAATTGAAGGAGCGGCAAGCTGATTGGTGTTGAGTTGGGCGAGGTCGCCAGTTACTGTAAGTTCAATAGGATAAATATATTTAGATTTATTGTTTAACCAATAATAAACATTCACATATATAACACCACTAACTTCAAGATCTAAACCGGATGAAAAATCAACTCCTGTTGCAGAAGACTTATCATAATTAGTTGTTGTTATATCTGAGCTTTTAAAAAGTTCATTAGTACCATCAGAAACAACAATACGATACGACATGTTGGTACTTAATGCAAATTTTCCCGTAATCTTATTCAGATTGATTTTGTATCCGTTAGGAATTGTTATCTTATTGCCAAAATAACATTTTTCATTAAACTCCGAAATTCCGTTTTTACCATCAAAAGTTGTCCTGTAAGACTCTATTTTTGTGTTTAATGTTGTACCCTTATATTTACAAGCTTTATCAGATCCTTTTCCTGTATATTCATCACCTTTAACAAATTCCACGACAACACCTTCTGACGTAACTGTTGTATACTCATCTGCAACAGAAGCAGGAACGCTAATATCAAGTTTTCTTCCCACCGTCACTTCATCCGCATGCACATACCCCCCCTGTCGTAACAATCATCACGAGCAGAGCCAATAGACTAAAAAATCTTTTCATGTCTTTAGTAGTTTTAAATTTTTATTATGTTAATTATGTTATTAATTTCCGTTTCGGGTTATATCTAATGACAGAGAGAAACTTTTCCTTCTCCCCCACATATCAAATCAAAATGTTGCCTTACGTTACGTTGTTAGTAGTTATTGTAGATTAAAAATCTTTAGTAGATAAAATTTTTAGTATACCACTTTGCTGCATACCAATGCAAACAATAGTCTTAGATTTTTGCCATGATAACCTTGCGATTTGCCACAGCGGATGCAAATGTAAGGATAATTTGCAACAACACAAACTTTTTCTTTATAATTCTTTAATAAAAGTAAGAGTTTAACAGATATTAAGATTATTAGGCGTGGGAGGGGACGATTAATTATAAAGAAGAGAAAGATAATATTTCCTATCCCCCTAAGTAAGCAGCAAGTTTCTGCAGTCGCCTACAATAAGACGTGGATTTTCTATCAATGACATGATACTGTCTAATATCGCATCGACGTTATTAAACACCACGGAGTTTTCGTATCTAAGCACCGTAATGCCGAGGGAATTAAGATACGCCGTACGATGCTCGTCATATTCAAAGGCTGAAACACTATCATGCACATTACCATCAAGTTCGATACAAAGTTTTATACTACTGCAATAGAAGTCGAGGATATATTCGCCTACAGGGCATTGTCGCCGGAAATACACGCCTAATGCTTTTCGCCGTAGGTATTGCCACAAGATGACTTCTGCCGGTGTCATGTTACGGCGCATGGCGTTTGCCTTAGCATTGTAATGGATAGAGTCGTGTGTCATATGGAAAGACGGCTTTGTACTCAAAATATTAGTTTTTTTCTTTTTCTTCCCCTCCCCCGCCTCCCCTTAACAGGGGCGGAGCAGTTTGCCTTGCTAACAAAAAGGAAACCACGTTACATTCCCAAGAACAGTTTGCCTTGCTAACAAAAAGGAAAATAATTGCTTACTCAAGAGCGAGAGTAACTGCTCCGCCCCTGGAAGGGGAGGCGGGGGAGGGGAAGATTATATAAGGATTAGTCTACCATCAGCTTGCGATAGCGTCCCTTCTTTATATCCTCGTTGCCAAGACGACGCGCCTTGTTAATCTCGTAATCTGAGTAACTACCCTCGAAGAAAAACACCTCGCCGTTGCCCTCGAAAGCAAGGATGTGGGTGCAGATACGGTCGAGGAACCAACGGTCGTGGCTTATCACTACGGCACAGCCGGCAAACGACTCCAAGCCCTCTTCAAGAGCACGCAGCGTGTTCACATCGATATCATTGGTAGGCTCATCGAGCAAGAGCACGTTGCCCTCTTGCTTCAATGCCATGGCGAGCTGCAAGCGGTTGCGCTCACCACCGGAGAGGGTGCCACAGAGCTTGTTCTGGTCGGTTCCGGCAAAGTTGAAACGCGAGATATAAGCACGGGCATTCACGTCTCTACCGCCCATGCGGATGGTTTCGTTGCCTTGAGAGATGGTTTCGTAAACCGACTTGTTGGGGTCGATATCCTTGTGCTGCTGGTCTACATAAGCCAATTTCACGGTCTCGCCCACCTCGAAAGTACCTCCGTCGGGCTGATCCAGTCCCATGATAAGACGGAAAAGGGTGGTCTTTCCAGCTCCATTAGGACCTATTACGCCCACGATACCATTAGGCGGAAGCATAAAATTCAAATCTGAGTATAATATCTTGTCGCCAAACGCCTTTTTAACGTGCTGGGCTTCTATTACCTTGTTACCGAGTCGCGGACCGTTAGGAATGAATATTTCGAGTTTTTCCTCACGTTCTTTCTGCTCTTCGCCAAGCATCTTCTCGTAGGCATTCAAACGAGCCTTACCTTTTGCCTGTCGAGCCTTAGGTGCCATGTGTGCCCACTCCAACTCTCGTTCAAGAGCCTTGCGGCGTTTTGATGCCTGTTTTTCCTCCTGCATCATGCGCTTAGTCTTCTGTTCGAGCCATGACGAGTAGTTGCCGTGCCATGGAATACCCTCGCCACGGTCGAGCTCAAGAATCCACTCGCTCACGTCGTCAAGGAAGTAACGGTCGTGGGTAACGGCAATTACTGTTCCCTCATACTGCTGCAAGTGTTGCTCCAGCCAGTCGATACTCTCGGCATCGAGGTGGTTGGTAGGCTCATCAAGAAGAAGAACATCGGGCTTCTGCAGCAGCAATCGGCAGAGTGCCACTCTACGACGTTCACCTCCAGACAGGTGTGTCACTGGCAAATTGCCTTGCGGACAGCGCAATGCTGCCATGGCGCGGTCGAGTTTTGAGTCCATATTCCATGCATCGGTGGCATCAATAATGTCCTGCACCTCAGCCTGACGCTGCATAAGCTTGTCCATCTTATCCGGGTCGGAATAATATTCCTCCAATCCGAACTTCTGATTTATTTCCTCATATTCAGCGAGTGCGTCGTATGCTTTCTGCACACCCTCCATCACATTTTGCTTTACTGTTTTTGTTTCGTCCAATGGTGGATCCTGCGGCAGATACCCCACACTATAACCGGGACTCCACACCACTTCGCCTTGTGTTGGCTGCTCCAGTCCGGCAATGATTTTCATAAGTGTTGACTTTCCTGCGCCGTTGAGACCGATGATTCCGATCTTTGCGCCGTAGAAGAAGGAGAGATAGATGTCCTTCAAAATCTGTTTGCGGTTTTGGGGGATGATCTTTGATACTCCCACCATGGAGAAGATAATCTTCTTGTCGTCTACTGTTGCCATTTCTTTATTATTATTGTTTGTTTTTATTCATATATGTCATTCGCCGGAAACGATTTGGCTTAATGCCTATACTTCCTCGCAAACTGTCATCTCCGTGCCATGGTAGACAACAACGATGCGGTGGAGTGTAGTTGTCTTCACGGAATTCTTCACTGTGTCGCTCTTGGAATAACGTTTTACCTGTTCTATTGC
>CAKQCV010000013.1 GCA_934217675.1 uncultured Prevotella sp.
CACGCTCTTTGAAGGAGTTCTAAAAAAAAGAATCATAACGTTTATAGATATCTTTTAAATATGTATGTTTGTCTTATTAACAAATGTTATGCGTGCAAAGGTACATAAAATATTGCATACAGAAACAGTTGGGGGGAAGAAAACATGTAGAAAATGAAAAAATTTTTTTTTGTATTTTTACCCTCACACCCTCACTCATCCACAGTAACATATTATCTGACAGAAGGTTAAATATGTGAGGGTAAATGTGAGGGATAATGGTTTCACCCTCACACTTACCCTCACACTTGTAAGCGATACTGCCAACCTTAGTCAATACCAATATTTCTGACGTAACTAAAGCTATCATTTGGCATCGGTATCTCTATGCTGCACCAAAAGTACAAGTATGCTGCACCAAAGGTACAAGTATGCTGCACCAAAAGTGCCACTACTGTTTACTGATGTTATTGTTTAGGAATACCTACTTCAATACAACTTTTCTTGATACACCTGCCGAACGAACAATATAAACACCACCTTGCATTCGATTTGCATTGATACGTTGTCCGTCGAGTGTATAGTATTCCGCTGCGGCATTATCAGCAACAACAGCCTTCACTCCTGCCGTAATACCGCTCCAAGGAATCTGCACAACATTGGCTACCGAACAGTTGGCGGCATTGTCCGGATCATAGTCCCATATCCATGCCACGATGTTCAGGTTGTCGCGGTTGTAAGTATCGAGTAGCGGCATATCACATGAATATGTATATTCGTTGCCGTTCCACTCAAGTTCTGTTCCCCAAGTAGTGTCAACTACACGCCCTACATGCTGTTGCACGTATGTGGCATCGGCACCTTCCTGATTCTTCGCTTTGATATTGTCCTCAGTGACCATCACGTTGATACGCGCCGGATGAGAGGTAAAGTTCTCTTTTGTGCGCTCTCCGTCTACCGCTACATGAAGAAGGTTAGCATTTGAGTCATCAACATGTGCCTTGACATTTAGAGAGACAAATGCCGGTTTATTCATAAGAGCTATTACGGCAGCCGTGATTACATCCTTACTCGTAGGGTCGAAAACTACCTTGTCGTTGTAAATCATAGAGCGATTGAACATCATCGCCGGGGCATAAGGGTTATCCTTGTTATAGAACCACAACCATTCCTGGTCGGCAGGAATCGTAAGCCAGTCAGTCATGTATCCGGCATGATGGCATATTGCCACTGCCCTACCCTTTATGCGCTCATCGTTGAGAGCCTGATGCAGATAACCAGCAAGACGCGGACAGTTGGTACATTTCTCGGTAGTAAATTCCTCTATCAGTACATTGCGGGTAAAGTCATGCTTCACTACTTCGAATGTTGCAGTGGCTGTATTGTCAGAAGGGTCAAGATCGTCTCCCTCATCAAGTTTGAGAAGAGTCATTGTTACCGTCTTGTTTCCCGTCATCTCTGCTGTTATAGCCGGTTGCAAAGTGAAGTTCACGGTGTCAGCCTCATCATACTCCAGTTTTTTGTTTACATGAACAGCATACGGTTCATCGATACCGTCAACACGGCATTCTGCATCAAAGCCATTTGTCGTTGCTGCACCAAGGTTTTTTACCTTTGCTGTAATGGCGAGCGTTCCCTTATCAACCACATAGACTTGTTGTGTGGAAAGTGAAACGATGGCAAGGTTATGCTGTGGCAACTTGTCGCCATACACGAATGCTTCTACGGCAAGGCTGCCCTCAGAGCTGCGGTCTGTCCAGTCAGCATCGGTGCCAAGCTTACAATAGAGTGCCCCATTGTGCGGTTCGCCAACAACAGACAGTGCCACGCAGTTGCCTTTTTGCAGGAAACTGTAACCGATATAGAGGTCTTGCGAACCGTCAATATCCACCGGTTTGTCAAGTTTCAGCAGATTCCAGCCTTTTTGGGTTCTCGGATTACTGCCGCTTTTTCCCGACATTGCCCCTGAAGCGAGGTCATTGCCATCAAGCGAAGAACGAACCCAGACTCTGAGTGAGTCTACATTAAGACGAGAGGCAAGACCTGCATTTATTGAGTCGATGTGGTTCCCAGCATACAGCGCAAGTTTATTCTTGTTGAGACGTATGGCTCCCGATACCCATGTACCCTTTTCCGATGTGGAAAATCCTGTTGTTCCTGAGGTGTTCACCTGTCCGTCCACATAACCAAGGCGCATTCTCTTGGTCTGTGCCGATGCCGCCACTGTGCCAAGCACCACTGCGACAAAAAACATAAGTATTGTTTTTTTCATATCTTTAATCCTTATTTTCTTTAAGATAAAAGCGGATCTCCATAAAGCGACAAAGCCACTTTACAGAAGATCCGCAAAACACTATTTCGATTTATTACCTTACTATAATCTTACGTGTAGAGCCGTCTTTCATCTTTACGATATTCACGCCCCTCGACAAGTGTTCAGTACGCTGTCCGTCAATGGCATAGCTCTCTTTTATAACGTCTTTGCCATTATTGTCGGTCACAGCATTGATGCCTGTCGGCTCATATCCGTGGTTATATACAAAAGCATCATCAAGCATCAGCAGATACTGTCCGGAACAGTTATGATGACGAAAAGCCAGATGGATGGTTTTGCCAGCAAACTGGTCGAGACTGTACTGTTTGTTTGTCCATGCAATCTTGTTTTCACCCTCAGGCTGCTCGAAGAAACCATCCCACAGCACGGTGCCACTGGTCTGTATGTCTTTATAGTCGTCAGACTCTGAAACGTATACGGTGTAATACTCCTTACTATTTCTGTAGTCAAGGCTTGCCACCCAGTATGAAAATACAGCTCCATCGGCAGGTATTGTTATTGCCGGAGATATTGCCCAGTTGTCAGGGGTCAGGTCTACGCCGCCAGAAGATTTAGATGCAGAGCCGAGCAGATTAGAACCGCTATGGCAATACTTGCTGTATTCCGCCTTGCTCAATCCGCCACCGAAGAGCCAGTAAGCCTGTGTCCATCCAGCTCCGTCGCCATCGGCATCGCCGTATGTCCAACCCTCACAGCTGTCTTCAAAGTCACCGTTATACACGATACCTTTGTCGTCAAGTGTCTTGCCTGTGCAATGTACAGTAAAGTCACCGGCATTTGTCTTGATTACTACATCACCAGAGAAATCGCCCTTTTCCAAAGGTTGGAAGTAAAGATTTACCACCGCACTCTCACCATAATCGGCAACAGATTTGGAAGCTTCGCCAGAGAACGGTCCGCTCTTTTCTATAGAGTTCACCGTAAGTTGTGAACTGCCAAGGTTTGTTATTCTGACTGTAGCCATTGACTCGCGTCCCTTCCCGGCATAACACGGTTCGAAGTCAACCTTGTCTACATCAATCTTAGCATTGTGCTCTACGAAGTCATTTACAGCAAGCTTAAAGTTCTTTATCATCAGCATACTGTTACCAACAGTCTTGCTATCACCGTTTCTTACATATTCGAAGCTTATGCTATAGTCGCCAGGTGTACATATCAGACGCTTTGCCCATCCTTCGTTGGAAGCGAAACGAGCATCCGAGCCAGCATCCCCTGTGGATGGTTCATAGAGAGAGCGTGTAGCATACCCCTTTGGATGGTGGATTTCAATCTGTCCATAATCACCATAACTTGAGTTTTCGCCCCATACGTATCCGTCCCATGACATTACTCCAACTTTATTTGACGGAATGGTGAAGTTGAATGTCACAACTGAAGTTGATGCAGAAATATCAGCATCCTTGCAATTCACGTTATATGCCGAGTCACCGTCTACCACGAACGGATTATTTGCATCATCCTCCACAGTTATCATGTCGTATCCCTCGGTGATAATCTTACTGAAGTCAGGTTTGCCAAGCACCTTTGCCGTAGCTGTTGCATTGAAGGTTCCGGCACTTGTCTCTATTGTCAAGGTAGCCTTCTTATCACCGGCAACGGTTGACTTGAACGATACCGGAATGACGAGTGTCTTCATCGTGCCTACTGGTTCTATCTTCTCTGATGCAGAGAATTCCGGACTGTCGGATGTCACCTTTATTACAGACAATTTGTTGCTGCCTTTGTTTACAAGTGTGATATTGTCAGACTTTGTCACCTCGCCTGTTCCTTCGCCGGAAAGGAGAGCGTATCCCATTTTTGCCTCATCATCTACAATCTCCGCCTCGTCTGCCTTCAGATCCTGTAGGGCAAGGTCAATGTCGTAGAGATATATCATAGTTTTCTTTGCCGTTTCTGCATCAGCATCGGCATAACAGTCGAGCTGAAATCTCACAGTGTGCTTACCTGGGGCAAACTCCATTGTCTTTGCGATGTCGTCATGTGAAGAACTGTATGTTCCGGCAGGATTTGACAAATCATCTGTGAAAAATCCCGTCATGTAACTGCCACCAGTAATGTCGCTTCCTCCTTTATACGAGAATTTTCCAAGTTTTCCTTCCGGCACATCAAACGTTATGTCGAACTTTGACGATGAATTCCTTGCTGTAAGTTCGGCAGATCGTACCACTTTCGTTCCGTCGCTGAGTGTTGAAAGTTTAAAAGGATTTGCAATGTCGGTACCGAATTCAAAGTCACCGTTTTTAACAACCGATGCAAAGTCTGGTGGAGTGAGAATCTCACCGCTCAACTGTACATCAAGAGTATTGTCGTTCACCTCAGTCTCTATAGACGCAAGTCCCTCTGCCTCGCCAGGTGTCTTTGATGAGAAAGTCAACGTAATATTCTTGGTAGAATGAGCATCAATGGTTCCCGATGTAGAATCTGCCATGAAAGCGCCCTCAGGATCCGAGTCTAGTTCCATTACATAATCGGTTGCATTCGTACTTGAGTTAACAAGCGTGAGAGTCTTTGTAATAGGCATGTTTGAATAAGTCTGTCCGAACTTTATATCATTGCAGAATGTCATCACAGAGCCTCCAGCATCAGCCTTTTGTGCTGTGAGATATTTCCAGCACTGGGCATTTGACGAAATACCGTAGTTTTTCGTTCCGCTAGGTGCCCACATATATACACCTGCCACCATTCCGTCGAGGTAAATACGCTCAAAGTCACCATCCACATGCAGCACAAGATTTTCTACTGGAGTAAATATGCCACTGTCGTCAATCGTTCCGGCAGCAAGAGTTCCTGTATAATAATTCATTATAGTACCTACCACAGTGGAGTTGGAAAATGTTGTAGATGCCGGAATAGTGATGGTCTTGTCTGTAGCGTTGTATGTTCCCGTTATAGACTGTTCCTGTATTGGTGCCCATGACGAAGGGTCATAGAGGTTGAAGAAATTGTTCAGCGTTACTTTGTCACCGTCTACAGCCACTTCCATATCATATGTCTTGACATCTCCCCCTGTAGGAGTATATGTCCAGTCGCTGAACACACTCTGACCAGCAGCAAAATACTTCACGGCTGCGGCTTCAGCCCGCCGAATGGTTTTATGTTGCACCTTAGATGTGGCAATATTGGCATCACCTGCCGAACGTGCAATTCTACGCAATGCAGACGTTGGTGCTGGATTGGCGAGGTCATACGGATTGAAGGTCTCCGGTATGGCATCGGGGGTACGCATCAATGTCTGCGCTCCAGCGGCAATGGTAAATAGTGCCGTGGAAATCAGTGTAAAACATTTCTTCATAAATTATGCGTAATTAAAAAGTAAGACATTAAATGACATTTACTGTCACTTGTTAAATTTCGCCGCAAATTTATTCCTATATTTAGTAATACATGTACAAATAATGACATAAAGTGACCGAAATCATGATTTCGACCACTTTATGTCACTATTTCACATTACTTTGACTATTTTGTATCTTTTCTTATCCTTATATATTCCGAAGGAGTAAGTCCGGTGAAACGTTTAAATGCATGCAAAAATGTGCTGCGCGACTTAAACCCTACACTTTCTGCTATTGCCTCAAGAGTTAGAGTGAGATAATTTTCCTCATCGTTTATGCGCCGACACGCCTCTTTTATCCTGTATTCATTAAGGAGCATGTTGAAATTATCGCCCGATATCTCGTTGATTACCTGCGACACTTTCTTATAGTTAGAACCAACGAGCTGCGCCAGCTGAGCAAGAGTGAAATTCTGCAAGTAAATACTTTGATCTGCGGATAGTGTCTGTTCAATCTTTTCAAACAGTCTTTGTTTCTCATCGTCGGCAAGATTTGAATTTTTATATTTCCCATCGCTACGAAGCTGTTTGTTTTTTTCTTCAAGGCGGAGCACGTCTTGATTCTTGTTGAAGAGTTTCTGATACGAACTTCGGAGTTGCTTGTTCTTGCGGTAAAGGATTACGAGGAATACGCATATCACCAATACTATAATCAACAGAACAAGCGAAACAGCAAAGAGCCATTGCTGTCGCTGTCTGTTCTCTGACATAAGGTTGTTAACCTTACGCAAGTCGTCCATAAACGACATTTCCTTTATGCTTGCCACCTGTTGGTAGCCTATGAGCGTATCTTTTAGGGAGAAATAGCGGTTTCGGTATTCAATCATGGAATCACGATTGCCAAGTATTGTGTAATAGTCAGAGATATACTGACAGGTTTCAAGGTTTACATCCTTCAGGTCGAACTTAATGCCAAGGGCAAGACACGACTTCAGATTACTTATACCTTCCTGATAGTCGTGCTGCATGGCGTAGACGCGAGCCTTGTTGAAAAGGGCAAGACACACATATCTAACATGAGAAACATCTTCGGGCATCAATGAAACCTGACGATCCAAAAGCCTTAGAGCATTGTCGTAATTTTTCATTCTCAGCTGCTGCAGAGCTTTATAATAAATAGTATTAAAATTGACAAATTCCTCACTATCGGTATTTTTCAAGCTGCAGTATATTTTCCACTCTTTTTTCAAATCGTCAAGGCGATCAAGATTCCAAGCCAACGACATGGCATTGCCGAATGCAATGTTTGCAAGGTTGTGTTTTTTCTCTACCACAGACACCAGGAACGCCTTACGCATATACCACAATGCCTTTGTCATAGTGGTGCGGTCACCACTCTGCTCACCTATAGAACTGAATATATGCCCAAAATTAAGATATACCGAAGGGAGTTCGCATCCAATTGCTTCAGAAATTTCTTTTGCATGAAGCAAACATTCGTATGCCTTGGCATAGTCATAATAGCGAAAGATGTAAACAAAGGCTTGGTACGTGTAGGCTTTGGCTATTGACAAGCACTCTGCTTTAGGAGCTTTTTTGTCGTAGCGATTTACAAGCACCGAAAGGGTCAGCAATGCACTGTCTGGTTTTGCTGGATCATTTGCATAACGCAGTCCTTCGGACAACAACCACGAAGAAGGCTGGTGCTCCAAGACATGGAACAAAGCCGGTTGTGAACTGGCATGCGACATTATGCTGCAAAATAACATCAGCAGCAATGCCACTAAGAATGCTGCCTTAGGAATCTTCAAAGCTCTATTTTTCATACTTCATAAAGAATACTGCCATCAACACTGCTGCGACAAGTGCCATCGGAGCTCCAACAAGAGCGGCGTACCTGTCGGCAAAACCAGCAGCAATAGGCAGTCCGCCAAGGAAGGCACCTATAGCATTGCCCATATTGAAAGCCATTTGTATGCAAGCTCCGCCAAGCATCTCGCCACCAGGAGCATGGCGAATGATGAGATATTGCTGCGGACCACCCATGGCAAACATTCCAAATACCGCCATTATGGTGAATGCCACAGCAGCCACGGCATTTTGGGCAAAGAAGAATATTGCTGCCAACGATAATGCAGAAACCAGAAGCATTGCTGCCGAAACTCTTCCTGCCGTGTATCTGTCGCTGAGCTTTCCACCCGTGAGATTGCCGACAACCATACCAAAACCTGCAGCAACCATTATCATTGACATGTATTCAGGACGGATGCCACTGTCTGTTGTCAGAATTGGCGTTACATAACTATAGAAACAAAACACGCTGCCGTTGCCAAGCAATGTTCCGGCAAGGATGAGCCAAGGGGCACCACTCTTCAAGAAACGGAACTGTCCTTTCATTCCATTGCTTGGCGTTGGGTCGAGCTGTGGAACCCACTTCCAAATGTAATAAAACACGAGAAGAGAATAGAACATTACAAGTATGAACGGTGCACGCCATGAGATATGTGAACAAAGAGCCGTGCCGAGCGGAACTCCGAAGAGGTTTGCCACCGTCATTCCCGCCACCATAATAGATACGGCACCTGCTTTATGCCCTTCATCGGCAAGACGCACTGCCATGATAGAAGCCACTCCAAAGTAGGCACCATGGGGCAAACCCGACACAAAACGTGCGACAAGGAAAATGCCATAACTCGGAGCCAGTGTAGAGATTAATGCTCCGAGAAATACCAGGCTGACAAGGAATAGCAAAATGTTTTTCGGACGGAACCTGCTTGCCACAGCAAGCAATGTTGCCCCGAAAGCTACTCCAAGGGCATAGGCTGATACAAGGTGACCAGCCTCAGGTATTGTAATATTCAAGTCGGCAGCCACATCCGACAATATTCCCATCATCAGAAACTCCGTCATTCCCAATGCCAACGTTCCGAAGGCAAGGGCAATCAAACTCTTTTTCATAATTTTTTACTTTAACAATCTTCTTACCGACTGCAAATTTACAACAAAGTAGGTAAACAGGAAAGAAATGACGGCAAAAACCACTAACTTTGCACTTAACAAGTGCATTATCACTTACGTTATAAAATCAAGAAGAAATTTATTATTATATTTAAACCAAAAAGAAGATTATTATATGGATACAAGCAAATACACTAACGATGCTGTGGAACTGTTGAAGCATCTCATAGCCACACCATCTACAAGTCGCGATGAAACGATGGTTGCCAACATCATGCAGCTTGCGATGGAAGGATATGGACTGGAGTGCCTACGACATGGGAACAACATTTGGAGTATAACTCCCGACTACGATGAAAAGAAGGAAACGATTTTGCTGAACGCACACATTGATACGGTGAAACCAGTAAAAACCTGGACTCGAAACCCTTACTCTCCGGAAACGGAGGGCGACACTCTCTACGGATTGGGAAGCAACGATTGCGGTGGCGGACTGGTCAGTCTACTGCAAGTGTTTCGCATATTATACAACAAAGAGAAAAGCTACAATATCATTTATCTCGCCTCTGCCGAGGAGGAAGTGTCGGGAGCCAACGGCATTAGTTCCGTGCTCCCCCTACTGCCCAAAATTGATGTGGCAATAGTTGGCGAACCAACAGGGATGCAGCCTGCCGTGGCAGAAAAAGGACTAATGGTACTCGACATAACAGCACACGGAAAATCGGGACATGCAGCCAGAGGCGAGGGCGTAAATGCAATCTACGAGGCACTTGACGACCTCTGTTGGCTACGTTCCTACAAGTTTAAAAGGGTGAGCGAGTTTCTCGGTTCTACGGTGATGAACGTTACAGTAATCAATGCCGGCACCCAACACAACGTGATACCCGATGAATGTCGTATGGTGGTAGACGTGAGAACCAACGAGCTTTACACCAACGAAGAAGTTTTTGATTTTATTCGTCGGCATCTCAGCAGCGAAGTGAAGGCACGCTCCTTTCGCCTTCACTCCTCAGGAATATCAATGGAGCATCCTCTGGTAATGAAATGCACAAGTTTGGGGATGAAGCCATTCGGTTCCCCCACCCTTTCCGACCAAGCCCTAATGCCGTTCAGCAGCATAAAGCTCGGACCGGGAGAATCTTCGCGTTCCCATTCTGCCGATGAATTTATACGTATAAGCGAGATTGAAAACGCTATAGCGACCTACATTAGGCTGCTGGACGAGGATTAACGCCTGAGCCACGACTCAGGATTAAGCACAGAGGAGAGATTGTATAAACGGAACTGCAGTATATTATCTGCTCCCACAGCACCGAGAGCCTGTCCTGTGCTTACCTTCTGACCGGAATGAACGCCCACAGAACGCAAGTTGCAATATACAGAGATGTAATTTCCGTGGCGCACCATAACAATCCATGAACCGCCAACATTGTACACTTTACTCACCTCGCCATTGAATATGGCACGAGCATTGGCACCGCCGCCACCTTGAATCGTTATTCCTCTACTGTCAAGGCGCACATTCTTCAGTCCCTCCACGTTATACTGTCCGAAATGGGTGATAATCTTGTATCCACCAGTGATTGGCATTGGCAGTCTGCCCCGGTTACTTGCAAACGAGTTGCCAAGAGCCCTGTCCTCGCTACTCACGGCAGCAACAGTTTTATTCTCCTCTTGCGCCTTTGCCACAGCCTGTTCGTGCCGTTTCTTGTCGACAGCCGCCTTACGCTCAGCCGCCTCACGGTCAGCCTCAGCCTTTCGTGCAGCCTGTTCTGCCCTTTCACGAGCCTCGGCATCCCTCTTTTCTTTTGCTGCAAGAGCAGCCTCAGTCTTTAGTCGCGCTTCGCGCTCCTTAGCTTCCTGTATTCTGCGTGCATTTTCTCTTGCAGCAGCCTCAGCCTCAGCCTTTTTCCTTGCCAGTTCTGCTTCTTTTCTTCTCTTTGCTTCAGCGGCAGCAGCAGCCTTTCGCTTAGCCTCCTCAGCGGCTCTTACCCTTGCCTTAGCCACTTCCTCAGCAATCAGCTTGTCTATTTGTGCATTCAGAGCTGCACTCTTTTTACGCTGGTCGTCAATTACGATCTGTATTGTTTTTTGCTGTTTCTGCAAAGAATTAACCACCTGCTGCTGTTCTGTCTGTTTACCCTGCAGAGCCACCTGTTCCTGTTTTCCTTTATATAAGAGATTGTGTTTCTCCCCCTTCACGTTTTCAAGCTGCTTGTTCTTATGGGTTATTTGCTCTTGCTTAAGCTTTACGAGTTCTCCTTGAGCTCGCTGATATGCCGCATACTCACGAACAAATCTCAATCGTCTGTACATCTGCGTCAAGCTCTTGGCACTGAAAATAAACATCAGCTTATCCTGTATTGTGTGCGTTCTGGCAAGATACCTCATAGATTTTATATACTTAGCCTTGCGATCTTCAAGCTGCGATTCGAGCGTGGAGAGCTGGGAGCGCAATATCGTTATGTTTCCCTCTATATGATGAATGTCCTTTTGTATTCCATCAATAGACTTCTGCCTTTCGTCAATCTCGCTGTTAATAACGAGCAAGTCGTTAAGCCGCTTCTTCACATCCGCCTTATTGGCCTGTAACAATCTCTCTTGTTCACGAATTTTTTTCTGCACCGCTGCACGCTGGTTCTGCAATCCCCTTATTGAGGCATTAGTATAGACAGGAGTCTTTGCCTTCCCCCTTGCTACCTTTACTTTGCCTTTTGCAGTCTTTGCTCCCGTTGCCTTTTGCCTTGCCACAACCTTCTTTGCCGTTTTGCTTGCAGTCTTGACAGACGATTTATTTGCCTTCTGAGCACAAATTTGTGTTTCAGGTGCAAGAGCAATTATCATTGCGGCAATAAAAATAAAAATTCTACTCATTTCAATACGAACAGGTAAACTAAATATCATTTTGTTCCAAGAATTACATTCCACCGAGTTTTCCAAGGATTTCCTGCACACTCACCTTTTTGTATTTCGATGAAACCTCAGTTTTTTCTTCCCATCCCGATTCATTGCTCAGTGTGTTCAGCTGCAGTCTGAGCGACATTTTGCTTGCATTCTTTATAGCTTTAGTGCTCAGCGTGAGGAAAATGTCCGTTGGAAACTGTTTTGCCCCCATTGCCTTGAATATCGAATACTTGCAGTTTACGGATGTATTGTTATTCCCCCTACCCGAATATACAGCATTCAGCGAGTTGATATATCCAGTTTTGCTATTCGTGCTCCACACATATTTCATATTACCATGTACGAGCGAAACCTCCGTCAGAGCCGTTCCATCGAGCTTTGCAGTGAATTTTTTCAACGATGAATCCGTGATATTTTTCATTCCTGGCACGAAGAGCTGGTTCCAGAAAAGAGCCTGGAGAGCATAGAAGTCAAGTGCATTGCGCTGCAGGAAATCAACGTCCGTGTATGCAGCCTTTACATACTCTTTATGGATTCTGTCAACAATCAACACATAATCAGGAGTAAATTCAAGTCTTCCTGCTTCCATTATCCCGAAGGGAGTGATTTGTATACGGATCACGGCATCTTTCTTCATGTGTAAGGATCCTGCAACCGAAACGTCATTGCTGCCAGTGTTGATGGCGAACTTTATCTTTGAAACGATATTACTGCTATAAACAGCATTGTCATAAACCTTTCTCAGAAAATTGACTTGTTCTAACGACGAGCTGCGAGCCTCATCCTTTTCCAGGCTCTTGTCGCTGACACTGACAGTTTTCGAAGCTGTTGCAGAGACAGCGCCATTACCGTCTACTGCAATTTTCTTTGTGGTACCACACGACGCGAGCGCCGCCACTGCAGCCATGGCAGTAACTGATTTTATAATACTATTCCTTTTCATCCTACAATTTATTACTGTTTCATATCCCCAGGAATATACTTCCTTAGTTTTATTTTTCTTTCAATCAGCGCCTTGTTTTCCGCTCCTGCATTTATCGCACTGCGCCACATCTCCAAAGCCTTGTCTATCTGTCCCATCATGGCATATATGTCGCCAGCATGTTCAAAATACACACTGCTCTTCGTCGTGTCATTTGCCAAAGCCTGCTCTATGTAAATCTGCGCCTCAGAGTACCGCTTTTCCTGGAAAAGAATCCATGCATAGGTGTCAAGGAAAATACTGTTGGTCGGTTCGGCTTTCACTGTTTTATAGCTCATTTGCTCAGCCTTTGCCAAATTTTTCCCCGACTCACCGATATAATAGGCGTAGTTGTTCAAGCAATTGATATTATCCTCTTTCCACTGCAAGCAGCTGTCGTAGGCAGCATACGCCTCTTTCGCCTTTCCCTGCTCGTGCAATATGTCGCCAATATAAGCATACATATCAGAAACGAAAGACGGTTCACTACTGTCGGTAGCCTGTGCCACTCCCTTTCTGAGAATATCCAGTGCATTTTTGCTGTCGTCCTTTTGAACATAAGCAAATCCAAGGAAATAATAAAACACCATTTCATCGGGATTATACTCTATTGCCGGTTTGCAAATGGCAATAATCTCGTCCATGCTGACTTTATTCCACAGTGCCTGCACGAGTTGTATTCTCGCACCTTTGTTGTCTGGAGCGATTTCGAGCACTCTCTTCAATGCATTTACAATAGAATCCTGCGGCATTTTTTTCAGCGACAGATAAGCTGCATACATTTCTGCCAAGTCAGAATCTTTCTGTTTTTTCGACAGGATTCTTTGGAACAATGAAATCACCTTAGTGCTGTCTCCGTTACAGTTCTCGTTGTTTGTTATTATGTTTCTCAGTATAGAAACCTTTGTATCCGTCGATGTATTCGGCGAAAATAGCAACGACTGTTCCATATTGTTTGCGATGGAATCGCGCTTTTCTGCTCTATAATAGTCAATCATGGATAGTTTTGCCATCACGTTCTCGGGATCAATCTTCTGAACCTTCTGCAAAATCTCCAAAGCCTCCTTCTTGCGGTTGTTCTGTAGGAGCCAATTTCCCATCATTACCTGATACGACATATCGTTTGGATAACGGTCTACAAAGGCTTTCAAGGTGGCGAATTCCTCTTTTTTCTTGCCTTGCAAGGCATAGACATGCATTTTGGTGAGCACAGTTTTCTCGCTTATACCATCAGCGGTTTCAATCCTGTTCACCGTTGAAATCATCTTTCCGTAGTCTTTTATGCCTGCGTATAATTTCAGCAAAATTTCAAGCACCTCTGTTCTGTCGGTATTGGCTGCATATAGTTTTTCGTATGATTTTATCGCGTTTTCATAATCTTTGGTCGCCACATACGTCATAGCCAACCGCTCTTGATATGTTGAGTTCTGTGGATCCAGCTCAGCGGCACGCTTTATATCGTTGATTGCCATCTGCTTGGAATTAAGCCCGTCGTCATAGGTAGACAACGAGAAATGCACCTCTGCTGCATTAGGGGCGATTTCTCTGCAATGCAACAGCAAGTCGTAGGCAGCATCATAGTTCCCCAACGCCTGCTGTTTGGCAGCCTCATCATAGAAGTAGCGCAGCCTAAACCTGGTATTGTAATCGATGGAATCGGCAATTTCATCTGTTTTGAACGTTTTTTGAACGTCTGCCTCTGCCGCCGTGTGCATATTCTGCCGACTCGCCCCACAGCTCGTGAGCAGAAAGCAGAGTGTCCCTGCCATGATGGTATGGAACTTATTCCCCATGCGGCAATTCCATTTTCCGAAAATCCACATCTTCATATATACTTCTCTTTTCTGTTTCTTACTTCACGCCAGTGTGTCCATATCCTCCGTCACCTCTTTCCGTTTCGTCAAGTTCCTCCACCTCAACAAGGTCTGCAGTTTCATGCTTTGCAATTACCATCTGTGCTATTCTCTCTCCATCGTTGACTATGAAATCGGTATCTGAGAAATTTACCAACAGCACCTTTACCTCTCCTCTATAATCGGCATCAATCGTGCCAGGAGTGTTCAGCACCGTAATTCCGTACTTCAGAGCCAGTCCACTTCTTGGTCTCACCTGTGCCTCATAACCTGGCGGCAAAGCCATATACAGAGCCGTTGGAACCAGTGCTCGCTGCATTGGTTTCAGTGTTATAGACTCTTCGATATTTGCTCTCAAATCCATACCCGCACTCTGTGGTGTGGCGTATTCAGGCAACTGATGGTGTCCCTTATTAATTATCCTAACTTTTATCATAACTGCAAAAATAACTATTTCCCCACAAAAAAGAGCCAATAAAGCTGATTATTTAGTGTTTTTTGAGCTAATATACAATGTTTACATGCAAAAGATGGTTTGTAATTCACAAATTATTAGTAACTTAGCGCCCGAATTCAGGATGTTCCCCCTGGAAAAAGGGAACAAAATCATAAACATTATATTTAATTTGAAGACATTTGAAGAACTTGGTGTCAGCGAAGAGATTCGCCACGCCATCACAGAATTGGGCTTTGAATCGCCAATGCCCGTACAGGAAGAGGTTATTCCCTATTTGCTTGGTAACAAAAATGATGTTGTGGCTCTTGCACAAACAGGAACGGGCAAGACCGCAGCCTACGGTATTCCTGTATTGCAAAAACTAAACCCTGCCGACCGTTCAACACAGGCACTTATTCTGTCGCCGACCAGAGAATTGTGCCTACAGATTTCTGACGACTTAAACGATTTCGGAAAGTATATTGACGGACTGCATGTTGTTCCTGTATACGGAGGAACATCCATACAAAACCAAATACACTCACTGCGCCATGGTGCACAGGTGATTGTTGCCACTCCTGGTCGACTTATCGACCTGATGAAGCGTGGGGCAGCAAAGCTTGACAACGTAAAGAACGTGGTACTCGACGAGGCTGACGAGATGCTGAACATGGGCTTCTCCGACAGCATAAACGAGATTTTCGATGGCATCCAAACCGAAGACCGCAACACGCTGCTCTTCTCTGCCACAATGAGTAAGGAGATTGAAAAGATTGCACAACGCTATCTGCACGATGCTAAAGAGATTGTGGTGGGCAGCCGAAACGAGGGAGCAGAGCATGTTAACCACATCTACTATATGGTTAACGCAAAGGACAAGTATCTTGCTCTGAAGCGCATCGTGGACTTCTATCCAAAGATATATGCCATCATCTTCTGCCGTACGAAACGAGAGACTCAGGAGATTGCCGACAAGCTTATACATGACGGATATAATGCCGAATCACTCCACGGCGACCTCTCGCAACAGCAGCGCGACCTCACGATGCAGAAATTCCGCCAGCATCTCACCCAACTGCTCGTGGCTACCGATGTAGCTGCACGCGGACTGGATGTTGACGACCTTACACACGTGATAAACTATGGTCTGCCCGACGACACCGAAAGCTACACCCACAGAAGCGGGCGCACGGGGCGTGCCGGCAAGAACGGAACATCAATATCCATCATCCACTCGCGCGAGCGCGGAAAAATGAGGGCTATAGAAAAGGTTATCCAGAAGGACTTTGTGGAGGGAAAGATTCCAACAGCCGAGGAAATTTGTAAGAAACAGCTATACAAAGTGATGGACCAAATAGTGAAGGCTGACGTGAACGAAGAGGAGATTGAACCGTTCATGGCAGACATAAACCGCTATTTTGAATATATCGACAAGGAAGACATCATAAAGAAAATAGTAAGTATGGAATTCGGAAAATTCCTTGCCTACTATGCCGACGCTCCCGAAATACAGGCTCCTGCCAGCTCTTCAAGAGGAGAAAAACGCGATAGGAAGCGCAGCGACAGGAAGACCGTGCACAAGGCTGAGGCTGGCTACAAGAAGCTGTTCATCAACCTGGGCAAGAAGGATGGCTTCTATCCCGGCGAAATCATGCAATACCTGAACCGCAACATAAAGGGCAGACAGGAAGTGGGACACATTGACCTGCTGGAGAGATTCTGCTATATTGAGGTGCCTGAGAAAGATGCCAGTAGGGTGATGCGTGCCATCGATGGAACGACATACAAGGGGCGTGATGTGAGATGCAATGATGCCGAGGACACCGGCAAGCCTTCTGCCCGCAAATCTTCAAGGGGAAGAAATGCGGATGAAGTGAAATCTCGTAGGAACAAAAGGGATGACAGCAGCAATGACTTCAATAAATATGAAAAGAAGTCGAAGCGGAACAATCCTAAATCGACAAATGCCGACAATAATCAGAGTGATAACGGTAACGAAAACGACTGGCGCCAATTCTTCCGCAATGACAACGTGAAGTTAGTGGGCGAAGAGCCAGATTTCTCCGAGGAGGGATGGGCAAGACGAAAGCCTAAAAAGAAATAATCTTTTGACAGGGCGAACCATAAAGCTTTGTCATCGGGTATGAATCTCTTCTACCTGATGACAAAGTAGTGATATGGCAATCGTGCAACGCATACACCGAAGTTTGAAATATCTTTCATCTCTAAAGCCATAGGCATTTCTCTTCATCACTTTTAGCTTATTGTTTGGGTCCACCTTAAAAAAGGGACATATAGAGCTTACAGCCATTCGCGACACCTATATCATCATGATTAACCCATAGTTTTTCTTCAGACGACAATAAATTATCGTTACAATCTCTTAAACCTGAAAATTCATCATTTTTCTTATCCCTTATATTTAACTTTATAGAATTATTCTTGCAATACACATATGGACTTATACAATTTTTTAAACTGCACTAATTTATAATTATATATAATAGCATCTGCTACTCTGTATTTATTTTTATATTTTTTGAACCATATAAAAGTTCTATATTTATCATCATGATAATAATACTGAATAATTTTACAAGTATCATTTTCATTCTTTGGTACATAATTACGTAAAGTTCTAAATTCGAAACAAAGTCTCTCTATATTCATATTTTTATATAAATAATAAATGTTTGTCGAATGGTTTTCTCCAAATATTTTACTTATTTTTTTTCAGTTGCTCCATAATAAAGAAATTCCTTGAAATAAGGCATTTCCTTATATATCTTTGTTTTTTTTCTTGGATCGCTATATTCTAAAAAGGATAACTATTACAAGAAGAAACAAAAACTATCAACATGGAGGAGATCTTAAAAATCATGCGGATTGTTAAAATGTATCTTATAAATCTGTTCATAATCAATTGTAAATTTTATTTGATCTAATATTCCGTTTATTTCTTTTTGTTGAACATTTCCATTTGGATATGGAGTTGCCATTATATCACCAACATATCCGTCATATTCATGCGCAACATTATTTTTATCTACAAAGTATTTGTCTTTTAATCCCAATAGGTGTCCAAATTCATGTGGGGCAGGATCGTCATTTACATTATTGTTTGACAACATGTTCACCGTTCTCATAAGTTACCGTCACTTCCGGATAGAACACGCTATAGGAACTATTATTGCAATATGAAAAAGACGGGATGTCGCTGCATGTTATAAAATTGGATTTCTGATAACCAAGGAAGTTTCCCCAATAAAAGCACGTGTTGTATCGCCACATGAAATTTTCCACTGAGTCAAAACAGTCATTGTTCTTGTAGGTGTAGGATCTTTTTAGTGCACAACTGCTTATTTGCTTTATCCTTAGTCCGCCAAAGCTGTTTAGGGGAGTGTTCAGTTCGTATGTAAACGAAGTCGTTCCACCTGTAGGATATGTAATTCCTTTTAATATAAGCATTTGTGCATATTCCAAACTTGGATATCGTGAATCTTCTATCTCGTAATAATCAAATTTTTGATGCCAAAAAGAACTGGTGGTATAACACAAGTATGCATCTTTCACCACACCAAGAGGAATGCCACAGCCTTTTTTGTATCCATTGTAATATCCCCAATAATCTTTACTTGCATGAAGTTCACTTGCTTTTCCATGTAGCTCATAGTATGGCAAGTTAGTGTTTCTGTTGTAAGTGAAAGAGTATTTGCCTTCGTCAGAGAGGTCTACAGATTCAATGTTCTTGGAAGCTTCATAACATTGTTTATACGACCAGTACAATGTGTCTTGATTCATGTCACCACTTTTCAAATCCGGCAGACCTCTCACTGTTCTTGTTATTGCTCCTCCGGCATTCAAGACCCATCCCAAGCCTACACACGTTGCAACATCGTCAGTCTTTATACCAGAAGCATGGTATGAAATTGATATTGGGAGAGTATAATTACCAGCTTTAATGTTATATAGAGGTATCGAGATGTTCGGAACACCCGTGGAAAGATTTACAGGTATTTCTCCATAACGTGACAATGCAGAAGCCTGTGGGGTTTTGGGAAGAATATAGATCAATGGCGATAACGAGTCTGGTTGTTCGGTTGAAACCAACCGAGGAGATTTCAATGATAGTGTATCAACAATCATTGATACACTATCATTAACAGCATAAATCCTCATGGTCAATGAAATGACTATGAACAATGTCAGTAATATATATTTGTAATCTTTCAATTTCATCCACATTGCTTTTATACTATATACCATTGTAAATATATATATAATATAAACACAAAACAAGCAAGTGTCAGAAATACAAATATAACATAACTCAAGCACCTTACATACGCGCAACATACAACAAGTGCAATTAATAGCATCTTCTGATTTTTATTTTGTTTCCTTTATCCCTCATCCCTCACTTTTCAAGTATAACGATCTATATATCAATATTGTATAAAGGTGAGGAATATATACATCCATCACTTGTCATAACATAATTTCTGTAAACTGAGTAATACATAATATCATTCAAGTTCCCAGAAGTAAAAAACAAATACCCCCGATAAGTATATACTTGCCGGGGGTATTGCATTATGAAAAATTCTTTTATCTTACAATAGCAATTTTGCGGGTTATCTTCTTGCCATCAGCAATAGCCTTCACAATATAAGTTCCGGCAGCAACGCCATCAATAGAAACTGTGTTGCCAGCTGCTGATGCTATGGTTTGACCTGCAGCAGAAACTATTTCTACTGATTTCACATCATTGCCCATCACACTCAGTTCGTTGTTTTCCTGGCGTATTTCTATACTCTCTATAACATTGTTGTCGATTCCTGTTGAAGAGATATAGAAACGAGTGATGCCACCAGCTACGCTTACCGGACTTAGCGGATAATAAGCATTTACCTGAATGGTGTGCTCATTGTTGTCCTCTTTTCCAAAGTCATAGCAGAATGAAGGTTCCTTTATCATTTCCGCATTCTTCTTTGCTCCGTCAATCAGAACATCATATCCTGTGGCAGGAACGGTTGCAATCGAAGGGTTCTCGATATTCAGACCAATCATCCAGTTAGCATAAACAGCAACTGAAGTGAGAGGATTCCACGAACTGCCATCGAGAGAGTACAAATCAGAATATCCCGTTAATGAAGCAGTTTTGTCTACAGCAAGAGCCGCACTGTTTGGCGTAACGTCGTAACAGTCAATCACGAGTTGGTATTGAGCCTTAGAGTCAACAGCTATAGGCTCAGGGAACGCCACCTCGTTCCACTGCCCTACCGTATAGTCGTCAACCTCAGCCTCGCTCACCATTTCACCGTTCTTATACAAGTAAGCCGTGAAGGTGGCATCAGCCAAAGGATAGAATCTTGCCGAGCGTATAACATATCCGTCGCGCCCACGGAAGGTCTTTGACGGATATATCGCACTTGCCATCAGTCCGTAGTTGTTTTCTGCAGGAGCCTTTACTGTCTGTGTGGAAGCTTCACCCGAACAATACTGCACATTCACATTATCGCTATACTCAGGAGCCTCCCACGTTGCTTTGACAGCAGTTGCTGATGTTTTCTCCACATTCACTTCATCCACCTTCTCCAGCTGCTCGTCGTTAGGCACAATGGCGAGAGAAGCATAGTTGACGGCAGATTCCTGTCCGTCTTCATACACGGCACTCACTCCCACTGTGTGATTTCCTTCCGACAGATTTGGGATAAGGAAAGGCGAAGCCTCGGAGCTGGCAAGCATAGATCCGTCGACAAACACGTTGTAACTCTTTACATTATCCTTGTTCATGTCGGCACCCTCAGGAGCGATGGTAGCATCAATTGCCCATGAAGCAGCATATAGATAATTCTCTGTCTGCATCAGCTGTCCGATAGAATAGAAATCATCTTCTGTTGTAAGGCGCAGCAAATCAGAATATCCCTCCACTGCTCTTCCGTAATCCAGGGCGTTGATGCTCTGCGAAGCCTTTGTAACAGCCACCTCAAGGGCAACGAGCAAATCGCCTGAAGGGATGTCCTGTGGGGTGTCGAGCTTCACCACGTTGCGCATTCCGCAATTAAGCTTCTGTGTGACAGGCTGAGAATATATCCGCTGCAGCTTGCCTTCAGCATCATGGGTATATAAATTTATCTTCCATCCGCCTTGCTCCTCCAATGGATAGAAGCCTACAGATGTTATTTTCTGTCCCTTGTATGCTCCCAGTTCTGTTTTGTCGAAGAGGATAGCAGTTTCGTAGCTCAAATTGTCATATCCCAGTCCGAAGGTCTCTATGTCGGCTCCATCCGCATTGAAATATGTGAGCGAGCTAAAGTTTGTGTATGGATTTGCCCATTCAAGATATGCTGAATTGTAGCCATGCTGCTGAGCAAAGACGCCAGAAGGAGTTGAGAGCTCTTTTGTCACAACGGCAACTGCCACCTCTGAACTCTTCACCGACTCAGCATCACCGTACACAGCACTTACTGAATAGCTGTGCTTTCCTACAGGCACCTTTGAATCAACAAACGACTCCCCTGTAATGACCTCTCCGTTCAGCTTCTCACCGTCTCTGTAAACGTTATATCCAGTTATTCCCTTAGCCGCAACATTAGGTTTCCACGATACCAATACAGAAGAAATGCCCGACAGCTGCGAAGCTTTTACTCCCACCGGACAGAGTCCTGTTGTTGTCTGGTTGAACTTAACCACCATCGACTGCATTGAAACCGAGTAATTGCCGTTTTCGTCCTTGTCATCGTTGTAATACTGGAATCCCATCACATTGCCGTCGGCAGAGATTGTGCTGGCACGCACCACCTGATAATAGTCGGTTTCTGGAGCCAGGAACACATGTTCTGCTGCAAGATCTATGCCCTGTGCTTTAAGATAATCATCTGCATAATATCCTGCTCCATCCTTATATATATATCCGCGGTCGTTGTTCTCACACATTATAATCGAAGCATCATCGGTAAGGTCAAACACATCAAAGTTTGCCATATCATCTCCTGGAACGATAGATGTTTTCTCCTTCGTTGCCATATCATAAACCACGGTTGCCGCAGTTTTGCCGTTCAAGGTTGTCCACCCACCAAAATACAGCAGTTTCTCGCCATTGTGCGAGAACTTTCGGCAAGAACTCCACGGCGACTGATATTCAGGGTTCAGCATCGTGTATTCTCCCGATGCCACATCCCAGATGGCAGCCGTGCGATTTTTGTCTTGCACCCATCCAGCCACAGTTTTTCCGTCTGGCGATATTGTATAAGCCATAGAGCAGTTGTTTCTGTTTTGTAACTGCTTGTATATCTTACCGTCTTTCCACACGTATCCAGTGTACACGTCGCCTTTCTGCACCACTCCCGACACATAGTGCCCATCGGGTGAGATACAGTAGGCATTGGAGAAATTCACGTCATTGTCAGGCATTTCAAACCTGTTCCACTTGTGGTTTGCCCAATATCCAGCCAATGTTACGGATGCTCCGTTTGTTTTGTATGTATTGTCGGTATATTGTCCCACCACGACACCGTCGTCAGAAACCGAATAGGCAATAGATGGGTTTGCAGGATTAAGTAGTTCTATCTCACCGCTTTCAAGGTTCCACAGGAAAGCATACCGCTCGTCGCCATAATCGGCATAAACGCCACACGCCCACTTTCCGTTTCCAGATGCAGAAACTATACGATATTCGTTTGGTGTTTTCATCACCAAAGGGGAAACCGCAGTTTGAGCCAATGCCGCACCGCTTGCAAGAAGCGTGGCAAAGAGTAACTTTGTTCTCATCATATAATTCTATATTGTTTTTTTATTCTTTATTATCTACATAAGCCAAAACAAGCAGATAAGCGATGGGCACTTCAAGCCAACATGCTTATCTGCCTGTTTTTCTATATTCAAGCCTTTGGCTTATTTCACTTTGTATTTATAAGCACTAACCTTTCCGTTCTTTTCCACACATATAATATATGTGGAAGCTGGCAGGCGGTCGAGCGAGATGCTTTCAGCATTATCCTCGGCATAAACTTTCTGTCCGTTTGTCGAGAACACCGTTACGTTTGCATTGTTTCCAAGAGTAACCACATTACCGTTGAATCTAACATCAACAGTTCCATCGGCAGCAGCAGTTTCTATTGCCGTGCATCCCTCTATATCCTTCAGTCTGATGGTGATAGTGTCAGAGATAGCCCTTCCGAGCTGATATTTTGTAACTACATAAGCCTCAACATCCTCATCATAGAGCATCACAGTAGCCTTATTCGCTGCCACATCCGTTGTGTCAAGCTCTGCCACTCCAGCCCCAACAAAGTAGATGCTGTTCTTCACAAATCCATACTTGTCCATATCCTCAGGATTCTTCCAGCTCAAGTCTGCATAATAAGTCTTCACCATGTTCATGATGTTGCCTGTTGTTTCAATCTTACCGCCAGCAAGAGCCAAATCTGTAACAGCAGGAAGCTTTGTTTCAAGTTTCACGTCCATAGGGTTTGTGGAATAGTATCCCACCCATTCTGTTTCGTCAGCTCCGGTGTTGCCCATATCATCCATGTCATCCATTGGTCCGAATTCGCTGTTTGCCGAAAATACAGGCTGCAGGAAATAAGAGTAGTTTCCGTTCTTCACTCCCTTGTCCTGATACTTGCACAGTCCCTCCATGTCGTCGTAAACGTCATAGATGCTGACAGTGTCAACAGGCACGCAGTCGCGATAAATCACCACATTGCAATTCTGCGAGTATGCAAGCTGTGGAACAGTGAACAGTATATTAACTGTGTTCACAAGCTCTGGATCCTTCTCTGCCATGAACTCCATTGTAGTCATCTCAGCCATGTCGGAAAAGTCGCCATATACATATTTCTGTGGCAGATTGTTGGCATACCAAACACCACCAGAATATGTAGAGTCGCAAACCTGTATTTCGTTCACATTTCCATCAACAGGCTTATATTCTGTCTTCATGTACGGCACTTCGTTTTGCTGCTCGTCAAACAGGTTCTTTGTGTAAAGCTTCAGGATGTTATTATCATATTCCCACATCTCTATCTGCTTCATCTTGTTCATTGTCTCTCCTGGGAATTCAGGGTCTTCAACCTGATTGTACTGGAATTCCTGCACCTTGTTGCCGTTCTCGTCGTATGCCAGTTCTGCCTCATATTTATAAGAGTCATAAGCTCCCGTTGACGAGTAGTGCCATGCGTTTCCATTCTCGTCATAGTTGCTGTAAGTGATTTGCTGTGTCAGCGTTTTTGTTCTCTTTGTATATGTAGACTTTGTGGCAAGAGTTCCATCCTCATTGTATGTGTAAACATTATATGAGTATGAGGTAGAATCGGATGTCAGTTTTCCGTTCTCGTCGTAAACATAGCTTTCTGAATTATAAGTCTTCTTCCATGCATAGTCGTCAAAATCGTAGGCTCCCCACTGATAACTGTCTTTGCCAACCATGTTTCCGTTTTCGTCGAATCTTGTTTTTGTAATGTTCAAAGGAGAAAACTTGTCTGACACGCCACCCGTTTCAGCATATTCGCGCCCATAGGAAGCACTTCCCACCATCTTACCGTCGGTGTTGTAATAGAAGTATTCTCGCTTTGAGTCCGTATCAACAGGAATGTCTCCCATTGAGCTTCCGTAAGTCACTTTTTCTATCAAGAAGCGTGTATTCTTCTTGCTCGAAGCAGGCGGATCGGCAGGAGTGCCGTTGGCTGATGATTTTCCGTAGGATATTGCAGCAAGATTATCCGACAGTTCTCCTTTCAGCGAAACGGTTTTTTCATCAAGGTCGAATGCAATAACCTTTTTGCTCTCCACGAGATAAGCAGTCTTTCCATCCTCTGCCACAGCCAAGCTGTTGTATGAAGACCATCCAGCCGAGAGTGAAGAGTTTGAAATATATGGAGTAACTTCAAACGAAGAAGACACTTTATAAAGGTTTGGATAAGATTTCGTGTTGTCGGTCACGTTTTCTACAAGGTAGAACCCTCCGTTGTGGTCGGAGGCAATGGCATGATATGCCCCCAGGAAACTTGCCACCTGCTCCATCGATCCGTCAGTTTGGTTCACAGAGTAAAGGTTGGTGACATACTTGTCATTGTCGTTGAAAGAGATCTCCATGGCGTAGAGCACATCGTTCTTCTCGTCGTAAGTCATGCCTGAAGCATTGTATCCTGGTTTGCTGTATCCATAAGAGAAGTTGTTCACAACTACCATCTCGCCTGTGGTAAAGTTTAATGTTGCCAAGGCAACCGTTTCTTCATAGGTATCGGGGTCGAGTATCGAAACGAAAGCATAATACTTGTCGCCTGCCGTTGTGCCACACTTCACCTCTGTTGCACCCTCGAATGTAAAGTCGGGTGCCAGGGTAGTTACTGCGGATGTATTGACGTTGTCAAGATTCAAGGATGCAGAACGAGCACCAAAGGAGTAGGACGGAATTAAACCGTAAACCACATTGTCTGCCCAAGTCACAACCGATGAACCTATTGTCATAGCCAAGACCGCAAATGTTCTAAGTAGACATTTTTTCATAATTATTGTGTTTTAGTGTTTATTTGTAATTTTCTCTTATTTGGCGACAAAGGTACAAAAATACTTTTAATTACAAACATTTTGTCGCTTTATTTCTATTATTTGTTGCACATTTAAACCTTTTGCTATAACTTTGCAAGCAATTGGAGAAACATTATACATATTATATATACAGCACTAAGTAAGCAAATAACAAAAAATAATTAAATTTTGCAATATGAGAAAACTTTTCTTAAGTGTGGCATCCCTAATCTTGGCTGCAGGGAACATGAATGCTACAAGCATCGGATATTCAAAGGAAACCATCGTTAGGACCAATATATTCAGACTGGGCACCACTACAACACAAGGACAGGCTATCAGGCTGAGCAAGGCTAAGCTTCAAGCTTTGAAAGGCAAGAGCATTGACTTTGCTGAATTTGTCGTGGGGTCGAAAAACTCAACAGGCAACAATATGCATGTATTTATCGCTACATCGCTCCACGGTACCCCTATTGCTGAGAGTGACATGAAAATATCGCGCGCGTTCCAAAAATGCAAATGGACATTAGACAAGCCGTACACGATAACCGGAGAGGAAGAGAATCTATATATAGGATATACTGCCGAAATTCCTACCACCTACAAGATGCTGCTCTCTGACGGGGGATACGACATCAGCGGATACAACTTTGCCTATAACGACGGTGAGTGGGTCGATACTTACGGAACGAACAGGGGCAGCGCCTATATATCGGTGAACGTGGAGGATGCCGGCAGCTTTACTGATGCTATAATCGGAAGAAGCAATTTCGACGGATATTTCAAAGCGGGAACAAGCTATGATTTTGCTGCAAGGTTCATAAATGCCGGAACTACCGACATTACGAGCTTTGATGCTGATATAGAAATCGGAAACAAGTCTGCAACGCAGCATTTCGACGGAATAAGTATAAAGCCGAAGGAGGGATACAGCTTTAAACTGGCTGGAGTGGACTGCAGCAAAGAGGGAGAACAAAGCGTGAAGGTGAATATAACCAACGTGAACAACGGCAATAACGACATTGATCCGTCGGACAATGCCATAAGCGGAGACATGTTTTTCTATCCAAACAACATGGAACGCTCGTTGCTGGTGGAGGGATTTACTGGACAGGACTGCAGCCAATGCCCCAACGGACATCTGGAACTGACCAATGCCATCAACTTGTATGGGGGGAGCGTGGTAGAGGTTAGCCACCATATTGGATATTATCCGGATATGTTCACAATGCAGGAAGACCAGGCATACTTGTTTTACTACAGCAACCCGTCGGCAACATCGGCACCGGCATTGATGGTGAACAGAAACACCGACACGTCGGTAACCATGGCTCCTGTGGCTAACGTAACGCTAAACAATGCTTGCTCGCTGCTCAGCCATGCTGATTTGAGCAAGCCCTATGTGTCGCTGAACCTTGAAACGGCTCTCGACAAGAGCACAAGGGAACTGAAAGTAAAGCTCGGAATAAAGCCTCACACTGAATTACCTTCTGAGAATGTGCTGTTCAATGTTTTTCTCGTGCAAGACAGCATTCAGGCTTATCAGTCGAACGGCGGCACGAACTACACTCACAACAGGGTGTTCCGTGGCACAGTGACCGGCAATAGCTGGGGAATTATTGCCAAGGATATGCAGCCGGGAAAAGTTACTTCGTGGGAGACTTCAATTACCATACCCGAAAAGATTCACTCAAGCTACTGGACTGACGACATGCTTCAAGATGCTGGAGGGAAGAAAATGTATGACGGGAAATATGATATTGACCAAACCAACATTGAAGCTGTTCTAAAGAACATGACCGTAGTGGCCTACGTGGCGGAGTATGACAACAGCGACAATACAAAGAACGTGGTCTACAACTGTTGTGAAGCAAAGCTGGGAGAATCGTATAAACAGAAGGGATTTGAAGAAACATCGGGAGTGAACACTATTGAAAAAGATAACGATGCCAACATATACGTAAGGAACGGCAACATTTTCACAACCAACGACAACAGCAAGATTTATGTATACAATATCGACGGCAGACAGGTGGATGTCGGCTCCACACTGGCTAAGGGAATTTATGTAGTGAAGACTGTTACAAACGGAAAGCAAACAACAAAGAAGATTTTTGTAAGATAATATCTATATGAAGAAATCACACTTTTATATATTAGCAATGGCAATGTGTGCCTCTACTGCAACTTGCTGGGGGCAACATTCGCTATCGCCAAAAACAGCTATAGCCATCAGCAACGGCTCTATAAAAAGGGTTATCGGACAGGTGACTGACCAGAAAAAGATTTCTGCCTATGTCACTATCGACGACAAGAAGACGTCATGGCTGGCTCTCGGACTGAAGCCTTTGGCTCTGCAAGGGAATACTGCCACTGTGAGGCTCTCAGCTGAGGAGCTTCGGGAGATTGCCAACAAGGAGGGTATAAAGTACATACAGATCGCTTCGGGTGTAGAGCAGATGCTCGACATTGCGCGCAAAGAGGCGGGCACCGACGATGTCCACAATGGCACCTCGCTGTCACAGCCTTACACTGGGAAAGGTGTTGTGGTGGGCATAGTGGATGCTGGCTTTGACTATACTCACAGTGCGTTTAGAAATCCTGCCGACGGCACCTTGCGCATCAAAAGGATATGGGAACAGAAAACTTCTTCATTAGACGGGGCTAAGGCTCCCGAAAAGTTTGGATACGGCATAGAGCTGACTTCTCCTGAGCTTATAGCATTGTCGAAGGGGGATGTTGAAGACAACTCTCACGGAACTCACGTTGCTGCCATTGCTGCCGGAAGCGACGACTATAAAGAAGGGGCTTACGTTGGCAATGCTCCTGACGCTGACATCGTGCTGGTGGCTCTCAACCTTGACACAAGCAGCAGTGTTGACATTTGCAATGCCGTGCAATACATTTTCGACTATGCCGACGAAGTGGGAAAGCCATGTGTGGTGAACCTTAGTCTGGGCAATCATGAGGGACCACACGACGGTACATCAACGTTTGACACTATGACCGACGAGATGCAACGTGCAGGGCACCTCATCGTGGGGGCAGCCGGAAATCACCGCACCGACAAGTTTCATATTGACCACACATTTGCATCTGCCAATGATGCGCCTCTCAAAACTTTCGTAAACTATAAAATTGGACCTTCGGCAACCAAGGTGGGCGGTAATATAGAGATTTGGGGCGAAAAGGACACTGACTTTACTGTAGACATTGCTGCCTACAGCATCTTCAACAAGAAAGATGCCGTTTCAACAAGGGTTTATCCTGCCGAGGGGGTTACTGAAGCCACTTTCGGGAAGTATGCCACTGGGGCATGGAAGGTTGCCTCTGAGACGAGTCCGCTCAACGGCAAACAGCATGTTGTCCTGTCATCGGCTCTAACCAATCTGCGCAACAATTATGCTATTGCCATAACCGTCACTCCCAAGGGGGAAGGAAGAATTAACGTGTGGGCAGACAATTCATATCTCGGACTTGAATCTCGCGACATCAGCGGGTTCTCGGCTCCTGACGCTTCATCGTCTACCCTGGCAGAAATCGGTGGCACGGGCAAGAAAATTCTTACCGTTGGTGCTTATACTACAAGGAATGAATATACCACCAACACCACATCGGGCACTCTTGATGAAACAGTGGGCAACATCAGCTCGTTTTCAAGCTATGGACCTACTGTCGACGGCAGGATAAAGCCAGAGATTACAGCACCTGGATGTTTCATAATTTCTGCCTTGTCGAGCAACGACAGTTCCAGCGGACTGATGTATGCGGAATGGTATGACAAATACGACCGCACCAATATCTACGGCTACATGCAGGGAACATCCATGTCGGCACCTTTCGTGGCTGGAATCGTTGCCACATGGCTACAGGCTTATCCACAGCTCACGCCTGAGGAGCTGCATGACATTGTGGAGAGCACTGCACGCAAAGACAGCTTCACTCCTGCTGCTGCCGACTGCAACTGGGGGTATGGAAAGATTAACGCCATGGAGGGGTTGAAAAAGTGCATTGAGCTGGAGACTGCCGGATGTGAGGCTATTGATTATTCTTTTGACGGGAGTGTAAGTGTGATTGGCAACAACGTGGTTGTATATTCACCTCGCAAGACTCGTGCTACCATCTGCATTGCCGACTTGTCGGGGAATATAATAGAGAACAAGGATTTGGGGCAGATTGGTGCAGGAGAAACCGTGAGTGTGCCCGTAAGAGGGTTTGATAAGGGAATATATGTCCTGTCGGTGAAGACTGGCAGAGGTGTGAAATCATATAAATACGTTCGGAAATAAGGAAGGAAACCGAAATAATAATATGCACAGTGTTTCCTTTACGAAAAGAGCCGTTAGCTTATGCATTGAAAGCTAACGGCTTTTTTACTGTTAGGCGGAAGCTTACTGTTGCTTAGCTGCCGCCTTGAAAAAGCGGATACCGCCTATTTCATAATCTTCTTTACGTAGGTTTTACCATCGGCAACAACGCTTATCACATAAATACCATGAGGAAGGTTGTTGATATTGAAGTTGCCACCAGCAAGGTCAATGCTGTCTGAGGTTCCGTCAACAGAGGCTATACGACCTGCAGTTACTGCTTTGCCGTTCAGCATCAACTTGCCTGTAGCACTGTCGTAACACAGTCCACCATTGTCTGCCGAGATATTGTCGATGCCCGAAGTGCCGAGCACATCAATGTTCCAACCCTTGTCGGTAACAATCTTTGAGTTGGCTGTTTCTGCACCAGGGTTGCCCTCAACGAGCAGCCACTTCATCCAAGAGCTGTATTCTGATGATACCTCTACCCCACTCAAGTCTGGCAACTGCTCATAGATTCTGTCAAGAGCATTGTCTTCAAACTGGTTGCCACGCAATGACAAAGAGATAATCTTGTTTTTGTTCTTCATGTTCAAGCTGTTCAACTTGTTGTTGTCGAGATGTGCAAGATAGAGATTGTCACCATAACTGATGTTCACGGCAGCAAGTTCGTTGTTCTTTGCCTCAAGCCAATACAGAGCACTGCTCTTAGGGTCAAGAGATTTAAGTTTGTTGTTGTTCACGATAAGTGTTGTGATGCCAGAGCCTGAGAAGTTTATCTTCTCTATGGCATTGTCGGAAGCATAGAAGCTCTCAACCGACTTGCAACCTGTCAGATCAACTGTTCCACTCAGTTTGTTTCCGCTTGCCACGATTTGCGAAGCCCAAGGAGCAATGGAGAAGTTGAAGCTCTCAAACTCATTGTTGGCAATGTTGAGCACACCGAGTTTAGGCATTCCATCCTCAGGAACTGTGATGCTGCTGAGTTTATTGTCGTTGAGCCACAGACGCTGCAGGAGAGTGCAGTTTGAAAGGTCAACGCTCGTAAGTTGGTTGCTGTTGGCTGCCAGCTCAACAAGGCTTACGCATTCTGAGAGATCAAGGCTTCCAATCTTGTTGTTCTGAGTTTGAAGCACCTTCAAAGAGCTGCTCACTGGCTTCAGCTCTGTGAGCTTATTGTCGTTGCAGTATAGATATACGAGCCATTTAAGCTGCGACACGTCAAGCTTCTCAAGTTGGTTCACACCAACTGAGAGGTTTTCAAGCTGCAGGTTGTTTGAGAGGTCAAGACTCTTCAGCTGGTTCTTGTCGGCGAAGAATGTAGTAAGCTCTGTTGATGCGCTCAAGTCAACCTCGGTCAAATCATTGTATGTAGCGTCAAGGGTCTTCAGGTTTGTACAGCCTTTCAGGTTGATGCTCTGCAAGCGGTTCTTCTGAAGGTCGAGATATTCGAGTGTTGAGCAGTTGCTGAAGTCAAGGTCTTTCACTTGGGTGTTCTCACAATAGAGGGTTTTCAGCGATTTTGCCTCACCGAAGTTTATGTAAGTCAATGGGTTGTTGCTGCATGTGAACTGTTCGAGCATTGTGTTCTTCGACACATCAAGTTCCGTGATGGCATTGCCTGAGCATGATAGATGCTTCAGCTTTGGCATGTTGCTCACGTTCAGCTGGGTAACAGAATTGTTGGCAATACCAAAGTCGGTAGCCTCAGGTGCATAGATTTTCAGGTTTGTGCCCTTGAGCACACCTTCTATGTTTTGGTATGAGCCGTTGTTCGGATCATACTTGTAGGTCATCTTCACACCGTCGCCCCAGTCTATCATCATGTCGGCAGCACAATCGATAGCAAACATATATTTGGTACCTACCTGGTCAGGAGAGATTACCGCCATTGCCGATGCATCGCCAAGAGCATCTGCAGTTTGCTCCGTTTTCCATCCCTTTGCTTCGAGCACTGTTGCATCGGCAGTTTCAGAACCAGGGTTGTTGGCATATTTCACCACTCCCTTCCACAGGGCATCGTCTTGGTCAATCTCCATGCCGTTGATGTCGGGAAGAGAAGAGAACATTACCTCAAGAGCATCCTTGCTCATGTTGTTGCTCTTCACCGACACGCTCTCGATATCGAGTTGCTTTGAGAAGCTGAGCGCATTGAGCTTGTTGTCGTTACAGTTCAGGTTTCGCAGAGCTTTGCTTGCCGAGAGATTCAATGCTGAGATTGAGTTTGAAGAGCAGTTGAGGTTCTGCAGCAATTGGCTCTTCGTCAGGTCAAGTTCCTCAATGTTGTTTATCGAACAGTTGAGGGTGTCAACCTTTGAAAGCTGAGCCATGTCGAGGGCAGAAAGTTTGTTGCTGCTACAGTCAAGATAGGAAAGCACCGGGTTGTTGGTAAAGTCAATGTCGGTAAGTTCGTTTCCTGCCACATCAACTCGCTGGAGTTTTGTATTTGCCGAGAAATCAACATCTTTTAATCCGCTCTTCTCAACTGTGATGTCTTTCAGTTCCGGAAGGTTCGTAAGGTCGAGCGAACCGAGTGCAAGCAACGATGCCTTGAGGGTTTCAAGTTTTTCATTCTGCTCAAGCGAAAGGGCCGTAAGCTTTGTTCCCGTCACATCTATATATTTCAGGTCTGGGCACACAGATGTACGGAGCGATGAGAGATTGGTGTTATACTGCACCTTCAGCGCCTGCAACTTTGGATATTTGCCCAGGTCCACGGTTGAAAGCTTGTTGTGGTTGGCTGCAAGAAACTCCAATTCCGGATAAGATGGGATGTTGTCGAGGTTAAAGAAATTGTTGCACGACACATCAAAATGTTTCATAGCCTTGCTTTCAGGCCATTTCAAACTTACCGGAGCACGGAGGTTGTTTACCGAAGCATCGAGATATTCGAGCTTTGTGCTGCCGCTCAGATCTATTGCCTCAAGCTTGTTTTGGCTCAAGTCTACATAGGTAAGATTTACTCCCTCAGGGAATTTAAACACGACCAACTGGTTTTTTGCTGCCCATACCTTTTGCAAGGCTGAATTCTTTGACAGGTCAATATTCTGGAGCAGGTTGCCGGAAACATCAAGGTGAATCAATGCCGGCTCATTAAGAGTAATGTCTTTTAGCGAGTCGTTCTTGCAACTGAATGTCTGGATTGGGTCGTCGGCACTTAGTGAGTAAATCTTGATTGTGTCACCATAGGTGCGGTCGGAGAAAACTACGGTTCCTGCCCATGGGTATTCTATGGTGTTGCCATTGCCATAGTCAACATAAAAGCCGTTTTTCTGAGTATAGGCAGAAAATGTGAGCAGTTTTCCTTCATCTTGCTTGCCCTGAGTAACTACCTTTATGGCAGGGATGCCAGATGCCTTGTCTTGTGCCATCGTGGTTAATGAAAACGACGGCAACAAGAGTAATGGAATGAGTAAAGAATGTTTTTTCATAATCTCTTGTTATTAATATTGCTGCAAAATTACTGATATTTTCCGACTGAACAAAGGTTACCCCGCACAAAAACAAACAAAATGCAAGCATACGGAATGAACTAACATTAATTTGTTAACACATGGGAGCTTATACCTTATATAATAACATAATTATGGTAAGAATTACAATTATTACCACAAAAAGACATTTATTTTTTAACTTTTTTGCCCTTTTGTTTTTATTTCACCAAATATTTATTATTTTTGCAAATGCATATCAGAACTATGTATCGATATACCTATTATAAATAAAAGCACAACATTGAACAAGGAGAAAACTTGCAAGATGGCAACATATAAGAGGAAAACGAAAAATAAAAAAGACACAACATACATTAACAACTCAAATTTTTGATTTATGAAAAAAACGTTACACAGATCAGCGGTAGTCGCACTGTTAGCCTCGTTAGGCATACAGGCTGGGTGGGCAAACACTGCAGAACCGTATTCAATGAGTTTGGCTGAGAGCCAGACTGTATATGCAGCTGATGAAGCAGACGTAGCAACCAAGGATTTACCTTACTATCAGAACTTCATCTTCGAGCAGAATGACTGGAAAACCATTGACGCAAGCGAAACTCCAAACGACACATGGACGTATAGATCTATATATTGCCCTAAAAGTGGATTCAGAAATTGCGTTGCCATGCAGAATGACAAGGGCGGTGCAAACGACTACTATATCTCACCTGCTTTCCAACTAAAGGCTGGCAAGACATATGTTGTAGACATGTCGTATGCAACATTCTCGTATGGCGGTAAACTATATTTGGAATTGGGAACAAGCAACAGCGATGTGTCTACGTTCACAAAAATAGGTACTGGCGAGAACGACGGCACAAACAATGAGTATGAGTCATTGTATGAATTCACTGTGCCAAGCGATGGTGTTTACTATCTTGCTCTTCACGCAACTAACGAAGGTGCTGAGGAGGCTGAGTATACTTATACATATCTGTTGGACTTCGGTCTCGCTGAGAAACCTGTTGAAACCAAGGCTCTGCCATATTCTATAACATTTGATGCAGACCCTACTGGTGATGCTGGATGGAGTACCGTTGACAAGAGTTTGCAGGCTCAAACAACATGGAAGTTTGGTTCGTATACTACATTCGACGGATACAAGTATGGTATGGGTATGCAATCTGATTATGGTGGCGGTCCTAACGGAGCTGGTCCTAACGACTACTTGATTTCGCCGGCATACAAATTTGAGGCAGGAAAGACTTATGTTATAGACATGTCGTATACCACATATCAAACTGCTGGCGACTTGGGCATTGAGCTTGGTACAGACAAGGAAGACGTTAGCACATTCCAGAATATTGCCACCGCACAGAAGGACGGAAACAAATACTTCCCTAACGACAAGTTTGAGTTTACTGTTCCTGAAACTGGAGTTTACTATATTGGATTACACGTAACAAGCAAAAACGCCTATGCCTTTACTTATGTGTTCGACTTTGGTGTTGCTGAAAAGGTTGTTCCTGACGTGGAGGGTACATTGCCTTATAGCGTAACGTTTGATTCTGCTGACGCATTCGCAACATGGAAGACTCTTGACAACAGTGATGTGAAAGGTAGTTCATGGACTTGGACTGCAACTAACTATGACGGTAAACCTGCTGTTAATATCGGAACTGACGCTAAGTCTTCAATCTGCGATTACTTGATTTCTCCTGTATTCGAACTGAAGGAAGGAAAGACTTATACTATCACTGCTGATTATGCAGCACCTGAAACCAACGAGACTTCTCTGATTCTGAGTGTAACTCAGGACAAGACTGATCCTCAGGCTTTCAATAACATTGACTGGATTGGAAGCGGTGCTCTTCCAGCAAAGGATTATGAAACAGGTGAGCCTAAGACTTCATGGGACTTCGAGGTGCGCAAAGATGGTAAATACTACTTCGCATTCCAGGCTTTGAACTGGGCTGCTGCAACTGCTACCGACATCAACATCTATTCTGTAAACATCACAGAGAAGACGGAAGAGGAAGAGGTCATGACACTGCCTTATTCTGTTGACTTTACTCCTGAAACAAGTGAGGCAAGAGACAAGTGGGTGGCATTCGACCGCAGCTCTTCTGAAATCAGTCAACCATGGACATACAGCAGCTATGGATACCAAGAGTATAACAATAACTGGGAGCCTGTAGGCGAGAATCACCCTGCTGTAGCATCAGGTAACTCTTGGAACGGTGATGCTGATATCTATTATGCTTCTCCTGCATTCAACCTTGAGGCTGGGAAGACTTATGAGATGACAACAGAAACAACAAACAACAAATCTTGCGTAGAGGACGGTACATCTGTATTCAACGTGCTTCTTGGTACAGACCGCAAAGTCAAGGATTCTTACAAGACAACAATTGCAACTCTGCCTCTGAACACTGTTTATGATGAGCGTAAGGGAACTTACGAGTTTACTGTAGAAGAAACTGGCAATTACTATATTGCTTTCCACATGTATAACGAGGATGGAAGCAAACCTTACGGATACCTATTCGGATTTGGTTTGAAGGCTAAGGGAACAACTGCTATCAACAGCATAAGCAATATTCCGGCTAACGCTCTCGTTACTGTTTACTCTATCGATGGTAGACTGGCAAGCACAACTGCTGACTTGAACAACTTGGCAAAGGGTACTTACATCGTTACAGTGAAAGCTGACGGCAAGACTCAGAGCTTTAAGGTTACAAAGTAAAAAACAAGGTTTGAAGTAATTTGATGAAGTTTAAGGGGAATATCCCCATAACTACCCAAAGGGATGCACCATGACGATGCATCCTTTTTTTTGTATTTGAACCATTTATGGCTGCAAACAAATTTAACGCCATCTAACGACATAAAACAATAAAGGGCTGCCAATCGGCAACCCCTATCAATGGAACGGCTTAGAAGCCATTTATTGAGCACATTAGCATTAAGCAAGAAGTTTCTTCACAATATCAGAAATAATCTTTCCGTCTGCCTTGCCTGCCATCTGCTTGCTGGCAATGCCCATAACCTTGCCCATCTCTTTGATTGACGATGCACCAGTCTGAGCAATAATCTCTTTCACAGCAGCTTCTATTTCTTCTGCCGAAAGTGGTTTCGGAAGGTACTCCTCAATAACACGCACCTGTGCCAACTCTTCTTCTGCAAGGTCCTCACGGTTCTGCTGCTTGAAAGTTTCTGCCGACTCCTTGCCTTGCTTGGCAAGCTTGGCAAGAATTTTCAGTGCTGCAGCATCCTCAAGGGTGTCGTTGGCGCCTGGAGCTGTCTTTGCCTCAATAAATACTTTCTTGATGTTGCGCAAGGTTTCCAAACGCACCTTGTCGCGGGCTTTCATTGCCTCTTTGATGTCATTGCTAACTTGATCGTATAACATATAACTTAATTATTTTAAACGGCAAAAGGAACGGCTATGCATTCCTCTTGCTTATTTGTTGTTGAATTCTATTGTACTCTTGTTTCTGAATCAAGCGAACTTTATTGTTCCCGACACTGTTGTTGACTGCTGAGTGCCATTATTCTGCACTGAATCATTATTGCCTTTAGACTGCTTCAACAGGTCTTCATACTGTATTCTTGAACGCTTGTAGGTTGGCGTAGCCTCAACAAGAGAAATAAGATTGTCGTTATCCAAATCTTCATTTCCAAAGATAAAGCAATTCAGATGAGGACGCTCTTCACCATTCTTTGTGTTGCGGTAATATGAATCTATCAAGGCATTCTCCGAGTTTTTCTTCTCTTGTGCCTTACGCATTTCGGCAACACTGGCTGCTTTCTTGTCGGTGATGTTCATCTCGCCCTCGTCTACTCTGACGCCAAATCCTGTGGCAAGGATTGTTACCTTTACCTTGTCGCCAAGCTCCGGGTCGGTAGAAAGTCCCCATTTTGTCTCTATATCCTCGTCGAAACCATCCATAAACTCGTTGACGGCATTCATCTCGTCCATCATCAAATTGCCCTTGCCGTCTTTGCCTCCAGAGAATGAAACACTGAGAAGTATCTTCTTTGAATTATAAACGTCGTTATCATTGAGCAATGGAGAATGGAGGGCATTTTCAATGGCATTCTTCATACGATCTTCACCTTCGCCATAGCCTGTACTCATAAGAGCTACACCGCCATCCTTCAATACTGTCTTAACATCGTTGAAGTCGAGGTTGATAATACCATGCATAGTAATAATCTCGGCAATGCTCTTTGCTGCTATGCTCAAGGTGTCGTCTGCCTTACCGAAAGCTTCTGTAACGGCAAGCTGCCCATAGATAGAGAAAAGACGCTCATTATTAATTACAAGAAGGGCATCTACATTCTTTGCCATCTTCTCTACACCGGCAAGTGCCTGCAGAATTTTCTTCTTGCCTTCCCAACGGAATGGTATGGTGACAATACCTACGGTAAGGATTCCCATATCTTTCGCAATGCGTGCAACAACAGGACCTGCTCCTGTTCCTGTTCCACCGCCCATTCCTGCTGTGATGAACACCATCTTTGTGCCATCGTCAAGCATATTTCTGATTTCCTCTTCGCTCTCTTCTGCCTCTTGCTGACCTTTCTCTGGTTTGTTTCCAGCTCCAAGTCCTTCCTTTCCAAGTTGCAAGTGAACAGGAACCGGACTGTCGTCAAGGGCTTTCTTATCGGTGTTGCAAAGCACGAAAGTAACATCATGGATGCCCTCACGATACATGTGGTTGACTGCATTTCCTCCACCACCGCCAACACCAATAACCTTTATTATGCTGCTCGGCTTGTCTGGCTCGCCAAATGCTGAGACCATACGTCCTATTTTCTTATCGTCTGCCATATCTTTTTCTTTTTTTCTGTTCCAAGTTTATCTTTGCCTTATTTGGTTGTTCTTACGTTTACTCCTCCTCAGACACCATATCCTTAAATGCTTTCCAGAGTTTGCCGAAACCTTTCTTCACATTTGGTTTTTTATTGTTTAAAGCTTCTATCTTGCTATTTGCCTCAGCTACATGCAGTCCTCCTGGGTATTTCTCCTTATAGCTCTCATAAGCACTAACAGTATTGTCGGCAACTGCATTCTCCCATTCTGCCGTATCTTGCTTGCGCTGCATCTCTGCAGCATGTGCAATCTCGCTCGGTGTACGAACTCCTGTGGTTCCACCTGCGATATAGGTGGTTTCGGGGGTTGGCTGTGATTGAGCTACGGTCTTTTGTGGATCTACAACATTTGCAAATATGCCATTGTCGCGCTCACCGCCGTCACAGTTCAAATCTCCCTTCATCAGTAAACCGAGAATTGTATTCATCGTACCGTCGTGGGGGAGGTTTATTGTCTTGCTTGCAGCATTTACACTATCGTTGATAAATGAAGCAACTGAAACCTTTTCTATATTGGTCTTCTTGCGGAATGCTGTTGCTATATTCTTTAAATTTGATCCACCACCTGTCAATACGATACCGCCATTTAACTTGCTGCAATATTCCATTGGAACTTGTGCCCATACATTCTCAATGATTTCCTGAACTCGTGCCTCTATCACTTGCTGGAATTTAACGCTCGACACTGTGTGGTCGATGTCTATCGGATAATCGAGTGTTTTGTCTTTGTCCTGTGGCTCTGAATAGGCATTGCCGTATTTCTTCTTCATCTTCTCTGCCACGTCTTCCTCAATGTTCAGAGAGGTGAGGTCTTTGGTTATATTATTGCTACCAAGCGGAATAACTGCAATATGGCGAAGTATATTCTTATGGTATACTAACATTGTTGTTGTATGAGCACCAAGGTCTACAAGAAGACACCCTGCACGCTTCTGGGTATCATCAAGAATACTGTCGGCAAGAGCTAATGGAGCAATATCAAGTTCTGCAATCTTTACTCGTGCACGGTCAAAGCAATCAGTAAGTTTATTGTAAAATGCTGTACGCCACAATATATTCAGGAAGTTCCCTGTCAAACGGTCTGCCTGTATTCCAGACGGATCATTCTGCAAATCATTTCCAACCTTGTATTCTTGTATCGCTACATCAAGGATTGTCTTGTCCGAATAGGTTTTGTTGCGGTTGGCATCCATCAGTTCGTTAACAATCTGCTGCGTTATTACTGTATCCTTAGGTAAATCACGGATTATCTCATTTTTCACGCTAATTATTGATTGTCCTCCTACCCCAACGTATACTTGCGATATTTCCCTATTGAGCGTAGCCTTCAGTTTATTAACTATATTGGTTATACTCTGCACGGTTTTATCAATGTTGTATACAATACCCTTACGGATATATGAAGAGGAGTCATCGCTGGCATATGCGGAAACCGTTAGGCTTCCGTCAGAGTTCTTTCGTCCTGCTATACCTCTGAGCGTGGACGAACCCAGTTCTATTGCTACTATAAAATCCTTTGATGGCATATTAATTTATATTTTCGGGTTGCTTTTTCTGTTTCTTACATATTATTTGGTTGTCAAACTCCAGGTTGATGTATGGATACTTGTTCCATCCCACCTGACTTAGACCATATTTATAGAACTTAACAAGTCTGGTGAACTTACGTTCCACAAAGTCGTTTATCAGTTCTTTCCTTTTTTCTATATACTTTGTTTGTGGCATGCAGCCTAAGTAAACAATATGATTCCCCACTCTCGGAACAAGTTCTATTGAATGGTCTGGAAGAACATTTATCTGCTCTATCATATTTTTCCATAAGTCGTTTCCCATTATAGCATTAGCCATTGGAGCTATATAGCTCTTGGCAAATGAATGGCTGACATTGCCTGTAACGATTATCAAATCTGAAGTATACTTTGAGTTAGGCATGATGCCACCTTTATCATCAAGATAATAATCGGCACCATTTTGACTCTTTATACGTATAATTGGCAATCTCTGTGTTATACTTATATATACATGGTTATCTTTTGTCTTGTAGCATTCTGCTGTATGCACAAAAGGACTTTTGCAAAGAAGATCCTCTATCTGACGTGGCTGAACGTTTGTCATTTTAAAGTTCAGTGGATACATGCGGTTGTTTAGCAAAATCTTCTTTACCTCGGCTGCACTGAGAAAGCCATTGGCACTTTGGTCGGCTATCTGTATATTTACCCCGGAGCATACCTTCTTTGACTCGTCGGGTTTGTTGAACGAGATCATTGCCATGAGGACATACACCAAGAGTATGAAATCAAGCAGTATCAGTATTGACTTTTTGTATATAGAACGCATCTGTCTGCCAAATTACTTTTCAGCTGTTTTTTCTTCAAGTATCTTTTCTATCTGTGGAACATAATTGTCAAGGTCGCCGGCACCGAGCACTACAAGCACCTCAAAATCGTGATTCTTTACATAGTCGAGCACGTCTTCCTTATGAATCATTTCCTTTTCCACATTCGGTTCCAAATTATCATATATCAGTTTTGATGTTACGCCTGCAATAGGCTTTTCTCTTGCTGGATATATATCGCACAATATTACACGGTCGAGCAGACTCAAGCTCTTGGCAAAGTCTTTGTAGAAATCGCGGGTGCGTGTATATAGATGCGGCTGGAAGATTGCTGTAATTTTCTTGTCTTTATACAACTCTCTTATACTTCGTGCGCTCTGATATATTTCTTTTGGATGGTGAGCATAGTCGCTCATAAACACAAGCTTATCTGTCTTTATCTTGAAATCAAATCTACGGTCAACACCATGATAGGTACTTATACCATACTTCAATTCATCAGCTGTGCAACCATTGAGTTGCGCCATAGCCATTGCGGCAACAGCATTCTCAATATTGATAGGCACAGGTTGTCCAAGTTGTACATCCTTTATGCTTTCAACTGGTGATATAAAATCGAATGTTATTTCGCCATTATCAATACGGATATTCTCTGCATGGAAATCACCAGAAGCTTTGCTATATTCATACACTTTTACTCCCTCTTGAACGTCTGCTTTCATTTCCAAGTCTTTGTGGATGATGAGAGCACCTCCTGGCTGTATAAGAGTAGTATAATGGCGGAAGCTCTCAAGATAAGCTTCTTTGGTGCCATATATGTCAAGATGATCCGGGTCGGTAGAAGTTATTACACTCATCCACGGACGTAGCCAATGGAAACTACGATCGAATTCGTCTGCCTCAATAACGACATAATCACTCTTCTTACTAAGAATATAGTTGGTTCCATAGTTTTTGGAAATACCTCCAAGGAAGGCATTACAGTCTATAGAACTTTGATGCATGATATGTGCACACATTGTTGAGGTTGTTGTCTTTCCATGTGTTCCGGCTACACAAAGCCCTTTATGGGTACGTGTCAACATGCCAAGCACTTGTGCTCTTTTCTCAACATCAAAATTGTTTTCACGGAAAAAGACAAGTTCTTTATGTTCTTCTGGAATTGCCGGAGTATATACAACAAGTGTTGACTCCTGTTTTTTGCAAGCATGTGGTATTTCATCAACATTCTCGTTATAATGTATAAGCATACCTTCCTTCTCAAGTTGTGCTGTAAGAGTGGATGGAGTTTTATCATATCCAGCAACTACAAGTCCACGATGTATAAAATAGCGTGCGATGGCACTCATACCAATACCACCTGCGCCAACGAAATAAACAGCTTTTATATCTTTCAGTTCCATTGTTTTATTGTTTTTACTTATTTTCTGCCAAATCCAACACTTCATCAGCAATTATGTCTGCCGAATCTGACAATCCTAGTTTCTTAATGTTAAAAGACAAAGAATCCAGTTTCTGCTGGTCTAAAACAGTGTCAAGTGCGAGTTTTATCACTTTCTCTCTTGCTTCTACATCTTTAACCATTAATGCTGCATTTTTACTTACAAGAGCCATCGCATTTTTTGTTTGATGATCCTCTGCTACATTAGGTGAAGGCACAAGTATTACAGGTTTGCCTATCAAGCAAAATTCTGATATACTGCTTGCTCCTGCACGACTTATAACCAAATCTGCAGTTTTATAAGCTGTTCCCATATCTGATATAAAGTCAAGTACCTTTAGCATCGGCATCACTGGATATTCCTTTAGCTTATCCATTATCTGTGCATTGTAGAATTTTCCTGTCTGCCAGATAAATTGAACTTCAGAATTCTTTATCTCATCAAGATGATTCAACACACTTTCATTAACAGTGCGTGCTCCAAGGCTTCCGCCCACAATGAGAATAGTTTTTTTCTTTGGGTCAAGTCCAAATGCCTTTATTGCATCTTCATGCGAAATCTCCACATTAACAATGTTCTGTCTAACAGGATTTCCTGTTTTCATTATTTTATCTGCCGGGAAGAAACGCTCCATGCCATCGTATGCTACACAAATTTTATTAACTTTCGTAGAAAGCATTTTATTTGTCTTTCCGGCATAAGAATTCTGCTCCTGAATCAGACTTGGCACACCTAAGGCATGAGCCGCATCAAGAGTAGCCCCACTGGCATATCCTCCAACACCAACAGCAGCCATTGGCTTAAAATCCTTTATTATCTGCTTTGCCATTCGTTTACTTTTGAGATAATCCAAAAGCACACCTATATTCTTTAAAGACCAAAGCGGACGGATAAGTCCTCTGACAGGAAGTCCCTTTATTTCATATCCAGCAGCAGGCACCTTCTGCATTTCCATTCGTCCCAAAGCACCAACAAACAATATCTTGGCATCGGGGCGTTTTGCCTTTATTGCATTTGCGATAGATACAGCCGGAAAAATATGTCCTCCGGTTCCGCCACCACTTATTATTATTCTGAGTTCTTTATCCATAACTATAATATTTATATATATAGCAGCAGACTGCCCTTACAGTACTATAAAGTTACGCTGTACGCAATGCATTCTGCATTTTGCCATCCTTTAATTTTACTTCATCTTTACGCTTTGCTGAATAACTGACACTTAATATAACGCCAATGTACACGCAATTCATGATTGACGATGTTCCTCCCTTACTTATAAGCGGCAGGGGTTGTCCTGTGACCGGTGCCAGTCCAACAGCCACCATCATGTTAAACATTGCTTGCGTTACGAGCAATAATGCCATCCCCATTATCAGCAAAGCCGGGAAAGTATTAACACATCTGTTCGCAATTGTTGCTGTACGAAACAGCAATATTATATACAACAAGCAAACTATTGCAGCTCCAACGACTCCAGTTTCTTCTATTATTATAGAATAGATAAAATCAGAGAAAGCTTGGGGCAGGTAATCACGTGCGGTAGAATTTCCAGGTCCCTTCCCTACAAGATTTGACGATGCAATGGCTATATTCGAATATCCAACTTGCGCTTTTGTATCAAGGTCAAATTTCTCGGGTGGAACAGACTCATTGTTCAAGAACTCATTTATACGTCCTTTCCATGTATCCATACGGTGAAGCACTTTTCCAAAAATAGACTTCTCCTCATTTTTCTCCGCCTTAGCCTCTGCAGTTGAAACATTTTCGGTCATTGACTTACGTGGATCAGTATTTGCATACTGCTTCGGATCTGTACCAAATAGCATTATTGCTGTTACAGCAAGCACGGCACTAAGCAATATTACTCCAAGCAAATTGCCTATCAGTCGTTTTGGCACTCTTCCTATCCACATCATCAAAATTACTACACTACCAAGCAAGAATGCGGTAGATAAGTTCTCTGTTACAATAAAAGCCAAGAATCCTCCACTCAGAAGAAGAATATACCTAAAAGCTCTTTTGTCTGCACCATGTTCCGTTTGCAATGCACTAAGAATCTGAGCTACAGCAAGCACAACCGACCCTTTAGCCAGCTCTGACGGTTGAAATTGTATAATTCCAAGATTTATCCATCGTGCAGCACCATTAGTTGAATGTCCAAAAAAGAGGCATATAGCCAATGTTACAATCGAGCCTGCCAGGGCAAAAGGTGTGACAAGTTTAAAATACTTGCACTTCATATTCATGGTCATAATCATGAATAGCACACCAACCCCTAAAAGCAATGTATGCTTTATCACAGGTCCCCAATAGTTGCTTGTTTTATAAGTAAGGTTACTTGATGCACTGAAAACCTCAATGATGCTTATTATGCATAGTGCAAAAAATACAGCCCAGATTATTCCATCGCCCTTTAACTTACTGTTTGTTACTGTTTTCTCAGCCATTTGGTTGCCTCCATCGTCTTACTTTATAAGTTTCTCACTAATGTCTTGAACTGTTCGCCACGGTCCTCCATATTTTTAAACAAATCGAAACTTGCACAACAAGGACTAAGCAACACTGTATAACCAGGCTTAGCCATCTTTGCACAAGCCTTCACACAATCTTTCATATTGTGGGTATCAGCAACAGGAATGCCCATGCCATCAAAGAAATCATGAAGCTTCTTATTGTCTGCACCAAGATATACGAGTCCTACACATTTCTTCTTCACCAAATCCTTAATTTCATTATAATCATTTCCCTTGTCCTTACCACCAAGAATAAGTATTGTTGGGGTTTTCATACTCTCAAGAGCATACCAACAAGCATCAACATTTGTTGCTTTTGAATCGTTCACATACAAGACTCCACGCACAGTAGTAACCTTTTCCAGACGATGCTCCACACCAGGGAAATCGCTTAGGCTTTTTCGGATATCTTCTTTTTTTATCCCTGCAATGTTAGAAGCTATTCCAGCTGCAAGAGAGTTGTAAATATTATGCTTTCCTGTAAGACTAAGCTCCTCTTGCTCCATATTGAAAGGTGTTGGGTACTCTATTTTATATTGTCCTTCTTCGATATATCCAATAGAACCTTTTTCCTTTAATTCAGAGAACGGACATTTCACAGCCTTAATATCATACTTCTCAAGCTCATTCTTTATAAGCGGATCATCATTCCAATAGATAAAAGAGTCGTCACTTGTTTGGTTTTGAATGATACGCATCTTTGCATTAACATAATTCTGCATACAGAAATCATAACGGTCAAGATGATCTGGAGTGATATTCAGCAAGATTGCTATATTTGCCCTAAAGTCATACATATTGTCAAGTTGGAACGAACTCAGCTCAATAATATAATATTCGTGTGGATCTTCTGCAACCTGTAAAGCAAGACTCTTTCCTATATTTCCTGCAAGTCCGGCATCATAACCAGCTTTCTTAAATATATGATAGATCAAAGATGTAGTTGTCGTTTTACCGTTACTTCCTGTGATGCACACCATCTTTGAGTTTGTATACCTACCGGCAAACTCTATCTCGCTAATAATATGAATATTTTTCTGAATGCATTTCTTTATCATCGGAGCCTCTTTCGGTATACCCGGACTTTTAATTATCTCATCAGCATTAAGAATTTTCTCCTCCGTATGATGCCCTTCCTCCCACTCTATAGAGTGGTCGTCAAGTAGTTTTTTGTATTTTTCCTTGATAACAGACATGTCGGAAACGAACACGTCGAAACCTTCTTTTTTAGCTAACACAGCAGCTCCTGCGCCACTCTCGCCTGCTCCAAGTATTACAATTCTTTTCATTTCCTTTATTTTTTATTTTCAAGGTGTGTTGAAATAAAACACTATCAGTATATATATTACTTACATAGTTTTATTGATACAACACCCACCATAAACTTTATCTCATTTTAAGCGTTATTATTGTAAACGCAGCAAGTATAATAGTCACAATCCAAAATCTTATTGTTATCTTCGACTCATGAACTGCGGAGTTTGGTTTCTTGAATAGATATTTGATGTTAGGATCAAGTTGCTCGTTCGTTGTGCGAAATGTATCATGCAATGGTGCACGCTTTATCAAGCGCTGCTTTACTCCATGGCGAGTACCCCATTTTGCGTAATATACTTGCAAGATTACACTCAAGCTCTCTACAAAGAATATGCCACACAATATAGGCAACATCAATTCTTTATGTATAATCACTGCACACACTCCAATTATGCCTCCAATTGTCAATGAGCCTGTATCACCCATAAAGACTTGTGCTGGATATGAGTTATACCACAAGAATCCGATAAGAGCCCCGACAAAAGCACACAAGAACACCACAAGTTCCTGTGATCCTGGTATATACATTATGTTTAGATAAGCAGCATATTCTATATGGCTGCTTACATACGCAAATATTCCGAGTGCAACACCTATAATAGCTGAATTTCCAGCACACATGCCATCCATACCATCGTTCAGGTTTGCACCGTTGGAAACGGCAGTAACAACGATTATTGTCATAATGACAAACAGCAACCAACCTGCAGCTGTTTTGTATTTACCGCAGAACGACATAATATTCGCATAGTCAAGGTTGTGCCCTTTCACAAACGGTATCGTTGTTTGTAGTGACTTAACCGGTTCCTGGCGATGCTTCACCACGACTTCTGTTCCGTTCTGTTTTTTTATAGTCAGGTTCTCGTTTATTTTTGCATCAGGACTGAGCCAAAGGAATAATCCGACAATCAGCCCAATACTAAGTTGCCCAACGATTTTAAATTTTCCAGGCAGTCCCTCCTTGTTATGACGGAAAATCTTGATATAGTCATCAAGTCCGCCAAGGAATCCTAACCATACGGTAGTAATTATCATCAATATCAGATAGATATTACGCATTCTGCCAAGCAACAACACCGGCAAAAGTATTGCAACAATGATAATTATTCCCCCCATTGAAGGAACTCCAATCTTCTTAACACCAAATGGATCAATCTTTGCATCACGCTGGGTTTCGGTTATCTGCTTACCCTTTAGATACTTTATGAATTTCTCTCCAAACCATGCAGATATGATAAGTGACAAAATTAGTGCCAACAATGCACGAAACGACACGTACCCCCACATATGACTACCAGGGATTCCAAATTGGTCAAGAAATCTAAAAAGATAGTATAACATATTTCTTATTTTTCAATCCCCATTATATCTTTCAATACCTCCTTGTCATCAAAGTGGTGTTTCACGCCTTTCACTTCCTGATAATTCTCGTGTCCTTTTCCTGCAACAAGAATCACATCACCTTTCTGTGCCATCATACAAGCTGTGCGTATAGCTTCCTTGCGGTCTACAATACTTACAACTTTCTTCATCTGTTGCTGGTCAAGTCCGGCAAGCATATCGTTAATAATGTCTTGTGGCTCCTCAAAACGTGGGTTATCACTGGTAATAATTACCTTATCACTCTGTTTTACTGCCTCTTGTGCCATTAGTGGGCGCTTACCTTTGTCACGGTTTCCACCTGCACCACAAACAGTTATCACATGTCCCTTTCCGTCGAGTACCTCATGTATTGCTTTAAGCACATTTTCCAATGCGTCAGGTGTATGTGCATAATCAACGATTGCTGTATATCCATCTGGCGACTGTATTGGCTCAAGACGCCCACTGACACTTTTCAACGTACTCATCACAAGGAGTATGTTTTCAGGCTTCTCTCCAAGCATTACGGCAGCACCATAAACAGCAAGCAGATTACTTACATTAAACTTGCCAATAAACTGTACTCCTACTTCTTTTCCGTCAATTTCCAGATACATGCCTCCAAAATGGCACTCAAGTATTTTAGCCTTAAAGTCTGCCATGGAACGTGTTGAATAGGTTTTAACAGTTGCCTTTGTGTTCTGCACCATCACCATTCCGTTCTTGTCATCGGCATTTGTTATAGCAAAGGCTGTTTTTGGCAATCCGTCGAAGAATGCTTTCTTTGCATTGCGGTAGTTTTCAAAGGTTTTATGATAATCAAGATGATCGCGGGTAAGGTTTGTGAATATTCCTCCCACGAAATCAAGTCCACCTATTCGCTTTTGGGCAATAGCATGTGAACTACACTCCATAAAAGCATACTGGCATCCAGCCTCAACCATACGATGCAACAGATAATTCAGTTCTATCGGATCTGGCGTGGTATGATCTGCAGGAATAGCTTCATCTTCAATATAGTTACATACTGTAGACAGCAATCCACACTTATATCCGAATTTACGGAACATATTATATAATAAGGTGGCGATTGTTGTTTTGCCATTAGTTCCGGTAACGCCTACAAGTTTAAGTTTCCTTGAAGGGTCTCCATAAAAAAGTGTTGCAACTTTTCCTACAGCATCTTCAGTAGATTCCACTTTTATATATGTAACGCCTTCAACAAGCTCTTCCGGCATATCTTCAAGCAGAATTGCTTTTGATCCTTGTTCAATTGCCTTTGGTATAAACTTGTGTCCGTCAACCTGTGTTCCCTTTTGTGCAATGAAGAGATGTCCATCTTCAATGCGACGAGAGTCAATATTCACTCCCTTTATGTCTATGTCTACAGAGCCTGTTATGCTCAGCGTTTTGATGTTTCTAAGTAAATCCTTTAGAACCATAATATTTTATTTTTTTGTTTATATAATATTCTTGTTATTTAAGTTTCAGCACACAACGCTGTTTTTTCTTTATCCTACATCCTGGAGCTATATTCTGTTCGTATACTCTGCCTCTGCCATATAGAGTAACTTTAAGTCCTCTTGACTCCAGCATGTACACGGCATCTCTTGCCCCCATTCCTGTAACATCCGGCATCTGCCATTTCACATAAACCGGCTCTTTGTCAAGTGTTATAGAATTACCACTAATCTTAGCTTTTCCCCATATCGGGTTTCCGTCAGAATAGCTTCCACTCCATCCGTCATTGACTTTCACTCCAAGATGCGACAGCACATAGTCAGCAGCAAGTATATTTCCCGTTTTCACATCCGGCACGAATACAGATGAAGAATCTTTTGCATCCGAAGCCAGCAACTTCAGGCTTTGTGCCATAATACCCTCGGATATTTGATGAAACACGGCTCCGCTCTGCAAACCTCCTGATGCAGGAAGTCCAGGTTTCTGTATACATACGATACAGCTGTATCTTGGAGCATCGGCTGGGAAATACCCGGCAAAACTTACAAGATAGTTCATCCGTCCGTTTTTATATCCCGACTTTCCTTTTGATATCTGAGCCGTACCTGTTTTTCCCGCAACCTTGAACGACTGCGAGCCAGCACGTTTTCCAAGTCCTTGACTAACCACGTGATACAGTATAGTCTGCATCTCTTTCAGAGTCTTCTCCTTGCAGATTTTCTCTTTCAACACTAAGGTAGGAAATTCCTTCACCACCTCTCCGTCTTTCATAACGCTCTTCACAAATCTTGGAGCCACCATCTTTCCATTGTTCGCTATGGCATTATAGAATGTCAAAGTATAAATAGGTGGTATCTGTGTTTCATATCCAATACTCATCCACGGCAGAGTGGTTTTCGACCAATTCACATACTGCCCATGTTTATTTTTCTTAGGCATTCTTATTCTTGCCTTTGCAGCACCCACGAATGGCAGCTGTAGGTCTGCCCCTAATCCTATTCGCTTAATTCCTTTAACGAACTTCTCTGGGTCATTACAGTAAAAGCGGTCAATGATTCGGCTCACACCGATATTGGAACTTACCTCCAGGCACTTAGGCAACGATATTGTTTGGTATCCGCCTTTTGCCCAGTTATGGTCTTTCATTTTAGCTCCATACATGTCCCATACACCACACCCGGTGTCTACCATATATGTAGTATCAACCACTCCATCGTCGAGTGCCAACATTATAGACGCTGTCTTGAACACAGAACCTGGTTCCAACAGGTCTGACACTGCATTGTTTTTTATTTCATAATAGTTTCCGTCGGCACATTTGCTCATGTTCACCATAGCTTTTATGTCGCCAGTTTTAACTTCCATTACTATTGCCACGCCCACGTTTCCGTTTATCTCACGTAGCTTCTCAACGAGAGCTCTTTCCGAAAGGTCCTGCATCCCGACATCTATTGTTGTCATTATGTCGGATCCGTTCACCGGTTCCTTCTCCACTTGGGCAATATTCTTATTAAACACCTTGTGTATACTTTTCACTCCTGGCGTTCCCCGCAGATAGGAGTCGAACCATTGTTCCAGACCATTTTTAGGTTTTCCATTCCATGTCACGAGGTCACCTATGGTTCTCGATGCCAATGACCCGAACGGTTTTTTCCGTGTTGAGAAGGTTTCATAATTAAATCCTCCTCTATATGGTGGTTGGTTGAACACAGGGAGTCGTTTTATTGCCGAGAACTCCTCAAATGTTACTCTACCTTTCACAATTGCCCAACTCTTACTGTTTTTATCATATCCCTTCTGCAAGTGTTCTTTTATCGACTCTACACTTCTATCCGGAAATATTCGATGAAGCCCATTGCATATTCTATCGAAATCTGCATGCCACATCGAATCTCTGAACTGTCTGCACACACTGAAGTCAATCTTTACCTCATATTCAGGCAAGGTTCCAGAAAGCAGTCTGCCATCACAGCTCAATATGTTTCCGCGCTCAGGCTCTATCGGACGGTTGCTCACTTTTTTCTGTTCAGCCACCTTCATCCAATAGTCGTGCTTCACCGTACTTATATATATTACCTTTCCTATAATAATAAAGCCGAGCAGCACTGCAACATACGCCACAATTTTGAAACGCGGTATTATTTTGCTTCTTTCAAACGAATTACTCATTGCTCTGGTACATTTATTATATAAGGTGGCTGCGATGGAATATGCAGCACACTGTCTTTATTCTGACGCAGCATTTCCAACACATTACTTTCTCTACTAACTTCCGTCAGGTCGCTTGTGCTCGACATTGCTCTAAAGCGGGCCTCTTCCAACTCCTTCGAGAGTTTTGCTATTTCTATTCTCTGTTTATCACAACTATAGCGATTTGAAATGTAGACTATGGTGAATGCCACGACAAGCATTATCAACCCAAGCTGTTGCCTAAGGATTTTTGCCGTCAAAAACTCTCCTCCAAGAATTTTCCTCAGCGTGAAATTTGCCGAAAGCGGTCTTTCATCCTCTCTCGCCTGCTCTTCCACAAGGCGTTTCAGCTCCATGCGTGCTTCTGTATCCGCCAAAGTTTTACCCTTGCGGTTCTTTCCATTTTCGTCTTTTATGCCATTTTTGTCGGTCTCTGTACCTTCGTCATCATCTGAGTGCAGTATTTCTACATCAGAAGCACCTTCGTCGCCAGCGACCTCCGCAATATCTTTAGCATTATTTTTTAACTCCTCACTCATTTCTTTTCTGCAATTCTTAATTTTGCGCTCCGGCTTCGCGGATTGCGTTCTTGCTCTTGCATGTCAGGCACGATGACCTTGTTGTTTACCAGTCTGAAAGGTGTTTCACTTCTACCAAAGAAGTCTTGGGTTATCTTTCCTTCAGGATTCCCTGCCTTCATAACATTTTTCACAATTCTGTCTTCCAGACTATGATAAGTTATAACCGACAGGCGACCTCCTGGTTTCAGCAACTGCGTTGCGGCATCAAGCATTTCCCTAAGAGCCGTCATCTCGTGATTCACGACTATGCGCAATGCTTGAAAGAGACGTGCCATGTCTTTTTTGCCACGTTCTTTAGGAAACAACGGCAGTGTGGCGTCTATCAAGTCTTGTGTTGTCATTATTGGCTTTTGAGCCCTTGCCTTAACTATAGCCGAAGCTATACGCCTTGAATTCTTCAACTCTCCATAAAGATAGAACATATCTGCAAGTTCCTCTTCTGTGTCTTTATTTATCAAGTCAGCAGCATTGTCACCGCCTCTTTTGTTCATTCTCATGTCAAGCGGAGCGTCAAAGCGAAAAGAGAAGCCTCTCGTTTCGTCATCAAAATGATGGCTTGACACACCAAGATCGGCAAGCAATCCATCAATGCCGTCAACACCATAATAGCGCATCCAGTTTTTTAGATACCGGAAATTACTGCGCACAAACGTAAAGTTGTCTTGTGGCTCAACATTTTTCTCTGCATCAGCATCTTGATCAAAACTGTACAGATGCCCTTTTTCACCTAAGCGCGACAGTATCTCACGACTGTGTCCACCGCCACCAAAGGTAACATCAACGTAAATGCCCCATGGTTTTATGTCAAGCCCATCCACACTCTCGTTCAACAGCACTGGAACATGATATGTATCAATGATAGTGGTCATTATCTTTCTTCTTTTTCGTTTTGCATTAAAGGATTGCCCATAATATCCTCAAGTGCCGCACCAAACTCATCAGGAGTCATAAACGGTGACGAGGAATTCTCAACACTCCATATCTCTATCGAATCTCCCATTCCTATAAACTTCACTGTTTGCACTATACCTGCCATCTCGGCATAGCGTTTCGGTATCAAGAATCTGCCGTTTCCATCAAGCGACACCGATACTACATCCGACACAAACTGGCGAAATATGCGCTGATGCTCACGATTCCAACGGTTAAGCCGGGAACGAAGTTCATCCATCTGGGCATTCCATACGTTTTCAGGATAAAGCACAAGACAAGGCTGGAAAACATCCTTTCGCAAGACAAGACCTTCATTTCCGCTCGCCTGCAATATTTTCCTGAAAACTGACGGAAGAAACACTCGTCCTTTCACGTCAACCCTCACCTCTATATTACCTAAAAAACGCATACGTACTTTATATAATAGAAATTCGGCTTCAAAGTTACACATTTTTCCCCACACTCCACCACTTTACACCACAAAAATACGCAAAAAAGCAACTTTAATTGCCTTAAACAATATCAGACAAAAATAGGCTTCATGATTTCAGCTCTTCCAAGAAGCACTACAACCAACAATTTACACCACCACAAAACACAGACTTCAAATATTATAAAACGCAAATCACAAGAGAAACATAGCAAAAACGACAAGCGTGGGAAAGCCAGCACATACCACACCGCACAAGTCAAGCCATACCACATCCAATAGCCCCGAAACAGAAAGACGGCAGTTTAAGCATAGCAACACGGCAACTTACACACACCAACACGGCAGATTAGCATACGTAAACCGTAAGGATAGCACAACTATACCGCATCACCTTTTGTATGCACAAGAAAAACGACAATAAATAACACGCACACCGTACAGATAAATGCAGACAAATATCAAACAAAAAGCTCCCGAAGCACATCAAGCGACTTCAGTTCCTTGAACCCCGGAATATGTAGGCGATAAAACTCAATAATAACATCAAGACACCGATTGCGCTCCGACCTCGACATTGTAAAGAGATGCATCGTAGAATAATTCATACGCATAAGCAAATGCATCTTTCTTGATTCTTCAGCATCAAGGAAATCACGGCAAGGAGCAGCACAAGAAACAAAACAGCCATTCTGCATGTCAAAGCAACAACCATCCTCGTAATCATCAAGATTAGGATAGAAGCCAACAAAACGAGTAAGTCTCATCATAAAAACAAGATGGAAGTTGGAAAAGTTGGAACGGGCACCGTCAAGCCACAATACACTTTCACGGACATAGTCATAGAATAACGGGAAATCATGTTCCGAATACGTTACGCGTCCAAGGAACTCCGCAAGAAAAATTGACACGGAAAGCTTGTACGCATTAAAAGGAATATCAGAAAATGGCACAGAAATATGAACATCCTTAACAACAGGCAACTGCCCCACACGTTTACGCTCAATCGAAAGTTCAAGCAAGAAAAGAGGCTGAAACATCTGACGCCGACCACGCCCAGCCTTAGAACTTCCGATTTTACACACACAAGACAGCCTGCCATATTCACGGGAGAACACATCTACCATCATTTTAGCATCGCCAAACATAAATGAGCGAAGCACTATCACATTCAAAATTTCCATATTCCAAACGCAAAAATAGCGAAAACGCAAAGAAAAACAGCACAAAAACCATAAAAAAACAAGAAAAAAGCACTTTTTTCGATTTTTCTTTCCAAAATATTTGCTCATTTAATTTTATTGCCGTAACTTTGCACCGCAAAATTAAAACCATGGTCCCTTCGTCTATCGGTTAGGACGAGAGATTTTCATTCTCTAAAGAGGAGTTCGACTCTCCTAGGGACTAC
>CAKQCV010000014.1 GCA_934217675.1 uncultured Prevotella sp.
TATGCAAAATAATGAAGGTGTATAAGAAAATACTGATTACCTTGCTATCACTTGCTGCCATGCCAGGCATGGCGCAGGTGAAGCAAGTGAAAAATCCTTATGGTTATCTGTTTTGTCACATGAGCCGTATAGACGCATTCTCTAATAACTATATCTCATTATCCTTGAGACAAAAACTGACAGGAGATAGTGCTGAACAGCCGTTGTACTTAAACACCTTGACCATATCCTTGTCGCCACCCACGAGCTGGCTACATCTGTTCAGCATTCCGGTGTCGGTGAACCCGCATTTCTCCATGACCCTTCCCGAAGCAGAATTGCCAATGAAATGGTCTGCCCATATGTTTTCGAAATGCTTTACGTGGATACAGTAGTCAAGCATCAACTTCAAGGCTTCGGTGCAGATGCCCTTGTTCCAATAAGGCTTTCCAATCCAGTAGCCCACCTCACAGTCATTTTCTCCGATAGGGATATTGCTGGTTGCATGAGTATAGTAACCCATGCAACCAATAGTCTCACCAGCCTCTTTCAAGACAATCGCCCATGTCGTGTCATTATGGAAGAAAGTCCGGATAACCTCCAGACTTTCTTCAACAGACTTATGTGCCGACCATCCTGCATGAGGTCCCACCTCAGGGTCTGAGGCGTATTTGAAGAGTGCCTCAGCATCCGACTCCCGCCAGCGGCGGAGTAAAATTCTTTCTGTCTCCATCAGATTATTTCAAAGCCTTGCCGTCAGAGAACGCATTGCCGACTTTGCTGCCCAACTGGATATAGCCATTGTGAACAGGGTCAAAGACAATCAGTCCCATCTTCTCCAAATCAGGATTACCATCTTCTGCCAGATACTTCTCATCCACAAGGATATTGACGATTTCGGCAACAAGATAATAACCGGTTTCGCTTTCATCATACTTCTCCTTGATACGGCACTCCAGCGTCATCGGGAAATCGGTGAACACAGGAGCGTTGACCATTGTCGCCTTCTCGATGTTCCATTTCGTCTTCTCCATCTTTTTCGGGTTGTTCTTGGCAGAAACAATGCCCACAAAATCAGCAGCCACCATAGTTTTCCGGGTAGCAAAGGCGACAGTAAACTCGCCGCCCAGTTTTAGGTTGTCTGTAGTGGCATGCTTTCCCATCGAGATCATAATCTCCTTCATGTCCCACTGTCCAGCCCAGGCAGCGTTCATAGCATTGGCAACTCCTTCTTTATTATATGTGCCGATAATCAGCACAGGCTGTGGTACGACCCACGGTTTTGGTGCAAAATTTTTCATACGCTTTTTATTTTTGTTATCAATTTATTTATGAAACCGCATTTCTTCACCACCTCCTTGTCAGCAGGTAGCCACTTGACAGAGTTTAGTTCATCGAGCGTGAGCCATTTGGCTGCCTCATGTTCAAGGAGAGTTAACTCGCCACTTTTCACTTTACATAGATAACAATGCATGATAAGGTGGAAGTTAGGATAGTCGTAATGGACAGTGGTGAGCAAGCTTTCCACGGTGATTTCTGTTGCCAGTTCCTCGCGTATTTCTCTTTGCAGAGCCATTTCAGGTGTCTCTCCAGGCTCCATTTTCCCACCCGGAAACTCCCACCAGTCTTTCCATTCGCCATATCCTCTTTGTGTGGCAAATATTCGGTTGCCGTCGTAGATAACAGCAGCAACCACTTCTATCTGTTTTTTTTCGTTTATGTCCATGATGATTATCCAATAGCTTTATATTGACTTGCAAAGGCATAGGTGGCTTCCGACATGGGTGTGTTCAGGTGCCACACTATCTGCATGGGCTTCGACCCTTCTATGCTCTTGATAGTAACCTGCCCAAGATACGTGAACCCCATACGGCAACCGTAGTCGGGATGCTCCACTTGCTGGCGCACGAACAAGAGCATGTTGTTTTCTCCATTACGGTAAGCCTCGGCCTCGCGACTTCCCTCACGTACCCGGTTTTGCGTCTCCCAATGGAAGAACTCACGGTTTTGGGCGTAGTCCTTATATGCCGTCATCGAGCCCTCCTCACGCTTTTTGATAATGTCCACGTACATCGCTTCAAGCTTAATGCCTTTCAATCGCTCCACACCTTCGCGCGAAGAAGATTTGCGCTCCATGGTGGAGAGACCGAGTGCAGCCTGTATCTGTGCTTTGGAGTAGACGCCATGCAGCCGGAGCGGATTCCATGCTTTATAGACAGAATTGTCCGCTTTCTCAGGTGCGGAACATTTATCACGAAGAATCTCAACCACCTCACGCAACTCTTGTACAAATAATGGGTCGGAGGCAAAATCGCGAAACATCGCCTCGATGCTGGCGAAATGGCCTGCTTTGTCGTACAAGTCATAATAGAGCATCACGGCGCAACGCTTCTGTTGTTCGGAGAATGTATTCGTGTCGCATCTGAAACCGCTTTCTATGAACTGCAACAATTGGGTGAAGTAAGAGAATGAGTCGGTTGCGAGCCATTTCTTGGTGACGGCAAACTTGATTTGTGGCGAATGGACCGACACCTCGCTTTGGACGCCAGCCAACTGGCACATCTCACCCCATGTCAGACTGCCATAAATCTTGTGGAAAGGAATGTGGCTGTAAGCCAGGAAGCCTTTGAGCGAGAACGAGTTGTTGCACACCTTGTGGTAGGTAGCAATCTCCTTGATGATTCGGCTTCGGTTGAGACTGCGCAGATAGCCGTCTATGTTGGCAAGTATTTCCTCTTTGGCCTTTTCTTCCAGCACTATTTTGCAACCGAAAGGGGCATTGGTGAAGCCTCCCTCAATCTCTTCCTTGATGTTGCGGGAATGTCGGCCAATGAGAGCCTCAAAGCGGTCCTTATAGCTGAACTCGGCGCGTGAATGACCTACAAAGTCAAGCACGGTAAGATGGTCCTTGCCCTTGTGCAGACGGAGTCCGCGGCCAAACTGCTGAAGGAAAACCGTAGCACTCTCGGTGGGACGGAGAAACAGTATGGTGTCGACCTCAGGAATATCCACGCCCTCGTTAAAAAGGTCTACTACAAAGAGATAGTTGATAGTGCCGGCCTGAAGCTGCTTCTTGACGAGAGAGCGATGACGGTTGTCGTCGTCACTCGTCAGCACATCTGTCCGCAATCCTGCCAGCGTGAACTTGGCGTTCATGAATCGAGCATGCGCCTTGTCGACGCAGAAGCAAAGGGCGCGGACCTTATTCAGTCTGCCGTTTCCTATATACTCTTGCATCTTTTAAGAATAAGCCCGGTACGGAAGTCGTTCCGGGTGTAGATACGCGACAAATCAGACGGGTCGTAGCCATGTCCGCTCCATCTTACTTCTGTCAAATCCACATTGTCCGGGATACCATAATAATAGAATGGAGCAAGCAATCCGGCATTCAAGGCAGCTGGAAGACGTATTTCGGCAGATATGTGTCCGTCGAAGAAAACCGTGATGTCCTCCTGCTCGTTGGTACGCTCAGGGGTGGCTGTAAGTCCAAGCAGAATGTGTGGCTTGAAATAGGTCATCAGCTTGACGTAGGTAGGGGCCACAATATGATGAACTTCATCCACCACCATATAGTCATAGAAATCCGATGTGAGCGGCAGACATTCCAAGCGGTTGCGCAACGTGTCCTTGCTGGCAAAGACATGCTGATAACTCGAAGGCTCGTTGTCGCCATCCCATATATTGCCGAAGTTTGGGTCTTCGAGCACGACGCGGAAGGTGAGCATGGCCTGACGAAGAATTTCCTGACGATGGGCAATGAAGAGAAAGTGGCAGTCGGGGTGAGCCTCCCGGTAGCGTTTGAAGTCGAAGGCGGCAATAACGGTCTTTCCCGTACCCGTGGCAGCCACCACAAGGTTGCGGAAATGGCCGTGCACGTTGCGCTCCACATCCAGTTTCTCCAAAATCTCCTGCTGATAGTCCTTGGCACGCATAAGGTCGAGCGCTGAGAAATCAAGCAATGGAGTTTCCCAGTCGGCTCCCAAAGCCTTCTTCAAGCGTTCGTCGCTGATGCCGGGAATGAAATCCTCGAAAGTGGAGTCACACCAATAACTCTCAAATGAGTTGCGCACCTCGTCGATAACCTGCGGCAACTCAAACTGAGTGGCTTTGAAATTCCATTCCTTTCCATCCCTCAAAGCATAAAGCGAGAGGTTGCTTGAACCGATATAAGCAGTATGGAAACCCGAGTTACGAAGGAATATATAGGATTTGGCATGCAGACGGTCCTGCGTTCCGTCATACGAAATTTTGATCTCCGTGTTTGGCAAGGAAGCCAATCGGGCAATGGCATCATAATCCGTGGCACCAGTGTAGGTGGTTGTGATAATGCGCAGCTTTTTGCCTTGGCTTGTGAACTTTTTCAAGCTGTTCCAAAGCAGATTCAGTCCGCTTGTTTTGATGAAGGAAACCACCCAACAGATTTCATCGGCACATAGAATCTCACGGTTCAGTTCGCTCTGCATGTCGGCAGGTCCTCTGCCTCCGAAGAACAATGCGCTACGACTGAGGGATGTTATGGGGGTAATGGACTTAAGGTGTTGCTCTATGTCAGAATATTCGCAGTTGGTGCGGTCGACAACAGCTGTCAGGATGCTTTTCTGTGCGTCAATCAGATCGAGTTCCGTGTCGTCCACGTTGAATTCCTTGCCTAAGGTCTTGATGACAGAATTTACAAAACCCGTATATTTGTCGGCTTCCTGATCATCTGTCGTTCCTGCAAATGCAACCTCTATAAGATGCTGAAGATACTTGCTGAGAATATTGACGGCGTCATCCTTCGAAATCAGTTTCTTGCCTATATAGAAACGCCCTGTGTCCACCTCGTCCAATTTCAGTTTGAAGAGGTGGTTGATAATCTGCTCATAAACGCCGGTATGAATATTCATGTCTTGCATCATAACCATATATAATTATTCACCATGTAATATGGTGGGAGTGCTTTGATTTTTCAAAGGTACAGCTTTTTGTTGGAATACTTATCATAAAGTTAAGAAATTTTATGCCGCTATATTTTTCCGAAAAACTGCGCTGAGATATGAGTAAGTTTAAAGTATATGTTCTGCATATGAGGATTATAAAGTTGTAGAATGTTAAAAAACGTTTTCTGCGTCAATATTACGCAAATGAATTTGTTTGCGTCATTTTAACGCGGTATATTTGCAGCAGAAAATTGACAAATCTCATTTTATGTACACATACAAATATCCACATCCAGCTGTTACTACAGATTGTGTAATCTTTGGTTTTGATGGCACAAGTATCAACATACTTCTCATAGAACGCGGCATAGATCCATACAAAGGTGCATGGGCTTTGCCTGGTGGCTTTCTGAATATGGATGAGACCGTTGAAGAGGGCGCAAAAAGGGAACTGCATGAAGAAACCAACGTAGAAGATGTATATCTTGAGCAATTTCATGTATTCAGCACAGTTGACAGAGACCCTCGTGAGCGTGTACTTACTGTTGCTTTCTTTGCACTAATCAGTAAGGACAAATTCGAAGTTATAGCCGGTGATGATGCCAGCAAGGCACAGTGGTATGAATGGAATAATCTGCCATCTCTTGCTTTTGATCATGCTGAAATTATAAGAATGGCAAGGGAAAAACTTCAGGAAAAGCTTCGCATTTCTCCTATTGCATTCAAACTCTTGGACAAAGTGTTTAAAATGGACGAATTGCAACGCATATATGAACTTATTCATGAAAGAAAATATGACAGACGCAATTTTATGCGTAAAATGGAGACGTCTGGCTTTCTCACAAAAATAGAAGTAGATGATGAGCGTTGTTGTGCGATGTCTCAATCTAAGGAAAAAGTATCTTCTGCAGCAAGATCACTCTATGTATATTCATTTGACGAAATAGCATTCAATAAAGCTGAAGCTTCTAAAGAATGGCGCAAGTATCCGTTTGATTTTTAATCTTTACGCAATATTGAGGTGAGCGAAAGTAGCAGCAAGCTAAAAAATGGATGGTCCTAAAAACATTAAGAATATGAGCAAGAATAGAACAGAAAATCCTAATATTGCTTCGGGTAGAATAGATATACTCGAAAAAGATGAGATTTTTGTCTTTGGTAGTAATCTCGAAGGGAAACATCTTGGTGGTGCAGCAAAAGCAGCATATAATAAATTTGGAGCCCAATGGGGTGTAGGTGTAGGATTGACAGGTCAAGCTTATGCCATACCAACCATGCAAGGAGGTGTGGAAACTATAAAACCATACGTTGACCAATTTATAGATTATGCTAAGGAACATCAGGCGCAGAAGTTTCTCGTCACACGTATAGGTTGTGGCATAGCAGGTTTCAAGGATGAAGAGATAGCTCCTCTTTTCAAGCAAGCTATGGCTGTTTGTAACATATATCTTCCCAAAGAGTTCTATGATGTAATAGTTGCTCCTAAAAAAAAGCCTGTCAACGTGTACTGTCCTATGCTCATGGGAACTATATTAGGTGACATTGCAGGAAGTATCTATGAGTTTGATCCACACAAGTCAACGGATATAAACATCCAAGACAAGAGGATGGACTATACCGACGATACTATAATGACCATTGCTGTTGCAGACTGGATTCTGAACGATAAGCGTCACACCAAGAAGGGATTAGTTGAAACTATGCAGCAATGGGGGCGCAAATATCCTCATCCTATGGGGGCATATGGTAATATGTTTTCACAGTGGCTACACAAAGACAATCCGAAGCCATATAATTCATGGGGCAATGGTTCGGCTATGCGCGTGTCTGCAGTCGGCTTTGCTTTTGATACATTGGAAGAGACAATGAAAGTTGCAAAGACATGTGCTGAAGTGACACACAATCATCCCGAAGGCATAAAGGGAGCACAGGCTACGGCAGCTGCTATATTTATGGCAAGGACAGGTTGCTCTAAGGACGAAATACGTTGCTTTATCACCGATACGTTTGGTTACGATCTTGAAAGGAGCTGCGACGATATACGTCCAACATACGGATTTGACGGCAGTTGTCAAGGTACAGTACCAGAATCCATCATTGCCTTCTTCGACAGCAAGGACTACGAGGATGCTTTGCGCTTGTGCATTTCGTTAGGTGGTGATGCAGATACAATGGGAGCTATAACGGGAGCCATTGCCGGTGCTTATTATAACAAGATGCCATATACTCTGTATGACTTTGGCATGAAGAAACTGCCTAAAGACATTCAAAATGTTGTTGGGCTGTTTAATAGTAAATATGGAAACAATTTCCTAAAATCTTCATTTGAATTTGCGTAAAGTGATACACGCCAGTGTAAATATTTTCGTCTGAAATTATGCTAAAAAGTGAAAGTTGGTGTATATGATGTATGTTTTTATTATAACCACTTGTGTTTCAGAAATATATGTATGTGAATATTAGTTTTTGGTGTATGTTTATGTGTATGTTTTCAGAAAAATGGTGTATGTTTATGAAATATCTGATCATGTCATGATTGGCGTTTTGGCTGGTCGTAACAATGCCAATTACAATGTGTAAATGGGCGGTATAGGAGTGCTATAAGTGCCATTTACAGGTGCTAAAGCGGCAGGTTAATATGTCTTTATGGGTATGTCTTTTCATGCAGTATTTTCTGAAAACACATATATTTATATACATCACTTTTCTGAAAACATACACATAAAGATACACCATAAAGTGCTTCCTTATTGTGTAAGTTTTTGATATATAGGGCTTTACAATAAAAACATACACCATGTACACTAACTTTCGTGTGTTTGGTGGAAAAAGTAATGCAGAATGATATTACTAACAATACTCGCTTGAGCTTGCATAGTAAAATTCACTCTGCAAAATTTGTTATATTTGTACAGATGATATATCAACCAGATTATTTACGATTGCATAAATAGTAAGACCTGCCGGAGTATGTATCTGTAATTTTCTCGCAATATTTCTACGGTGAGTAATCACAGTGTTAGGAGCAATACATAAGTGATTGGCAATTTCCTTATTTGTCATACCTTGTACAAGACTTATAATAACATCTTTTTCACGTTCACTCAATGTCTCGCTACTATTCTGACTTATCATATTTGATATTTTAACAGAAACATCACTCTGTTTTGATTTGCGCTCCAATTCACGTATTGCAGGAATCATTATCTGTTCCTCAACATCTGCATGTTTGGCGAGCCACTCCTCATTGCTGTATATATCACACAATGTAGCAGAGAGTTGATTGTTGTGAAGACCGTCGCTTGGCAAATATTTAATGATGATATTTTTTAATTCACGTAGTTTCTGATCTGTCTGACCATGATGTTTTGAGAATGTTTCAATATCATAATTTTTAGAACTGTCTCCATTGACAAGAGATTCAATATAGGGAAATAAAAACTTTTCCTCATATTTCATGTGCTTATTTATTTCATCTGCATACTCATCATATAATTTGAGTATAAGTCTTGCAAGATTGTCTTTCTCATCAAGGGCTTCAACAAGCTCTTTTCGGATAAAAGGCAATTGAAATCCTAAATAGTATTCATGACTTGCATGAAGATAATGCATTAATGTTGGAATTGATATTTTTGAAAAATCATCAAAGCTCTTATATCCATTGACTGCAAGATTTATTATTGCAAGAAATGTATATGTGTCAACGTTTTGCGCTTCACACACTTCTTTTACTGTCTTGTCGCCAAATCCAAGATTTATACCAAAACTCCCCAAGCTTTGCAAGACATTATAATTGTCTTTTATTAAAGAAATTAGCTTATCATCGGTTTCATAAAGTTTTTGACTCTTCATTTTCCCAAAATTTGATTAATCAAATGCAAAGAAAACAATTATTTTGCATATATACAATAGTCATTATTAGGTATTTTTGCCATAGTTGTTTTTTTTTGCATATTGTGGTTAAGCATTAATGATGCATTTATTCATGATGATATGGTTGACCAGATATAATTGTATATGCACGATATAATTGCTCTGCAAATAGCAACCTAATCATCTGATGTGAAAAAGTCATCTTAGAAAGCGAAATTTTCTCATTGCTTCTATGATAAACGTCATCAGAGAAGCCATATGGACCACCAACTACAAATACAAGGCTTCGTACACTCTGTTGTTGCTTTTCTATCCATGAAGCAAATTCAACACTACGCCATTCTTTGCCGTGTTCATCGAGTAGAACAACAGTGTCTGTTGCTTGCAGCTGTTTCTGTATAAGCTCTCCTTCTTGCTTTTTTTGAGCTTCAATTGATAGCTTTTTTGTATTTTTAATTTCTGGTATGACTATAACTTCGAATGGTACATAATGCTTTATTCGATTTAGATAATCTTCAAAGCCACTTATAATGTTTTTATCTGTGGTTTTGCCGACTACTATTAATTTTATTTTCATTGTTGCTGTTATTTTCCTTTTTTTTATATTCGCTTGTTCTTTGTGGATTCATTGGAAACCATCCTTTTTCAACTCTTTCTCTCTGCTCAAATAATTCGCCAATACTCCATAAAAAGGATGCACCGAGAATACCAAGACATGCTGACCATATTGTATTGGCTACGAATAGTGCCGATATTATGCAAACAATTCCCAAAAGTAGAAATACCCACCAATACTTTGTGCCTGTATAGTATTCTGTCTTTATTACAATAGGATGAAATATACCTATTATAAAAAATGCCATCACTGCAATTATTAGTCCCGTAAAAAACATATTATTTTTCCTTTTAACTATTTATTCTCATACTGTCTTAAAACAGAAAGAAGTTCACTATTTTCAGATTTACTTCCGATAGATATACGTAAACAATTTTCACATAAAGAAACATTCGACATGTTCTTTACAATGATAGAATTTGTTTTCAAGTAATTATAGACAGCGTTGGCGTTTTTCATTTTTGCAAGAAAGAAATTGGCATCTGTTGGATAAACTTTCTCGCATGTAGACAAAAGTTTAAAGGCTTCTGTCATCCGTTCACGCTCCATTGTAATTATATTAACCCATTTGTCTTTCTCCCATTTGTTATTTAGTTCATGTAGAACTTTTTCTTGAGCTAAAGAAGAAATATTGTATGGAAGTTTTATTTTATTTAATATTGAAATAATGTTTGGATGTGCATAGGCAATTCCAATGCGTAGTCCAGCACATCCCCAAGAGTTACTGAATGTATTGAGTATTATCAAATTTGGACATTCGTCAATTTCATATATCATTGATTTCTGCTTTGAAAAATCTGAATATGCCTCATCAATAATCACTAATCCCTGAAACTTTTTTGCTATCGAATACATTTCTTCTCGATCAAGATTGTTTCCAGTAGGATTGTTTGGCGAACACATCCATATTATTTTAGTGTTTATATCACATGAAGTAAGTATTTTTTCTGCAGATATTTGGAAGTTACTATCAAGAGGAACACTTCTATAATTTACATTATTAATGTCTGCAAATGTACGAAACATATTATAAGTAGGTTCAATAGCAACGACATTATCACGGAGTGGTTCACAAAAGCATCTATATATTATATCTATTATCTCATCTGTACCGTTGCCAAGAAAGATGCATTCTGGAATAATTCCTTTTATCTTTGAAAGTTTTTTTTTGACTTCATTTTGATATGGATCTGGATAGCGATTAACAGGGGTATTGTATGGATTCTCATTGCCATCCAAAAAAATCTTTTTTTCATTGCGCTTATATATACTCAGCGTATTGGCAATAGTCCTCATACCCAAAATGTTTTTTCTTACAAGTTTTTCTAATTCAATCATATATTATTTATTTTGCTAAACACGATATTTTCGTTAATAATACGCGCAAATTTAAAAAAAATCTCCAATATCTGCAAGAAAAGTAATATCTTTGTAAAAGAGTAATTATTTAATATGAAATGCAAAACAAATTATATCAATATATTATTATGCATGCCATTGTAATATTATTATGTGCATGTGAAAATAAAAAACAGGAGTCATTAGTTGCTCCATGGGGGAAAATTTATACTGAGTCTGCAAATAATACAAATGTATTTTCTGTAGATGATATGATCAATAATGGTGAGATGATAATTCTTACAGTAAGTGGTCCTGAAACTTATTTTGACTATCACGGAAAAGATATGGGAACTCAATATCTTTTATGTGAAAAATTCGCACAATCAATAGGTGTATCACTAAGGGTAGAAGTTTGTAAAGATACATTAGATATGGTTAACCGCCTTCTTAAAGGTGAAGCAGACTTGATAGTTCTATCTCCAGACAAAAACATTATAAAAGACAAAAGGTTACGCTATTGCGTTGATTCTCAAAATGAAAAAGGAATAGGGTGGTGGGTAGCAAATAAAAACACATCTCTTTCTAATGCAATTAAGAAATGGTATCAACCAGGCTTATTCGCAGATGTTAAAAAAGAAGAAACATACCTGTTGTCTACAAATAGCATAAAGAGACATATTTATGCACCTTTTATAGACAAAAAAGATGGAATTATTTCAAAATATGATAATTTATTTAGAAAATATGCCACTTTGGCAAGGGTTGATTGGAAGCTTCTTGCTGCACAATGTTACCAAGAATCGTGTTTTGACACAAATGCATGTTCATGGGCTGGTGCAAGAGGATTGATGCAAATAATGCCTTCAACAGCTGATCATTTAGGAATTGCCCATTCCGATTTGAATAATCCGGAATTAAATATACAGGCTGCAACTAAGTATTATGCTGAATTAACCGAAAAATTCAGATATATACCTTCTGCAATTGATCGTCATAGCTTTGTTCTTGCAAGCTATAATGGCGGAGCTAATCATATAAAGGATGCTATGGCATTGACGAAGAAGAATGGAGGGAATCCACATTCTTGGGCACATGTTGCACCATATATATTGAAATTACAGCAGCCACAATACTACAATGATCCTGTTGTAAAATATGGATATATGCGCGGTTCAGAAACTGTTGAATATGTTGAAAATATAAAACAACGTTATGCTTTGTATCGCGGAATAAAATATAATGCGAGAAACTTTAAACATGAATCTACAAATTCTTCAGATTTTCCAACTAATATTACAGTGCCAAAACGAGCAACAAAAAAATACAAATACCATATATAGTATTCTAATGTGTAGAATTTGGATAATAACGATTATGTTAAATAGCGGATATAGAAAAGTATTATCTCTTATATTATTTTTTATCTCCATACATGTTTCTTGTATGTATGCTAATTATTTTGTGCCTGCAGATAAACGTATTAGTGTCTTTGCGCAAAAGAAATTTTTATCTAAAGAAAAATTATTGCATAACATAAATGACTTTAAAAGTCAGATCATAAAAGCTACTGATTATTCATCCAATGGAAATGTTTACATTACATACAATATAAATGTAAAGAAAAGAAATGCAGCGTTGCTACTCGTTCCGTCAATGTATTATATTGCCAAGGGCAAGAGACGATATGCAGGTGAAACATTGACTTGTTTCAATTTGCATAATGGAAAAGTAAATAACATCAATGTAAAGGCTTCAACAGGAACTATACCTAAAAATAAGAATGTAATTTCAATAATGAAAAATATGTTAGTTCCTGATATTTATGGAGAAACAATCTTTGGTGAGTTCTTGCTGTCTCCTTGCAATAAATATAACCAATCATTGTATAAATATAAAATCTCAAGATTAACATTTGATCGAGTTGAAATAATATTTAAGCCAAAAGTTAAGAATACGCAGCTTGTAAGTGGACGAGCTATTATCAATGGTCATACAGGGCGAATAATATTTATGTCGTTTCGTGGAGAAATGGACATGCTAAAATTCTTTGTTATCATAAATATGGGCAATAGTGCTGATGAGATGACATTTATTCCAAAGTCATGTAAAATTAATACCGAGTTCAAATTTATGGGTAATATTGTTACAGCCAGCCATGTTTCGTATTTCAACCGAGTAGATGAAAGTAAATTAATTAAATTAAATTCTCATAATAATGATACAATAATGGAAACCTTAAGACCGGTACCATTAGACAATGGCATAAAAGAGATTTACAAGAATTACAATAATGATAAATGTATTTCATCTATAGTATCTGGAAAAGGATCATATCATAAAGATAGTATTCTTCAAGATACGGTATCTGAAATCAATAAAAAAACGAGTAAGTATACTACAAAAAATAGCATATTGAAAAAAATAACATCTTCGCTGAGTGACTATTTCTTAGATAAAATTGGAGGGAATTTTGGATCAGAAGCTCAAGGTAATTACAGAATATCTCCATTAATGAATCCACTGTCACTTGGATATAGTAATAAAAAGGGTTTAACATATAAAATAAGATTATATGGAGGATACAGGTTTTCTGATAATTCAGATATAAATATCAGCATAAAAACAGGATACTCTTTTAAACAGAAACAATTTTATACGAATATACCACTAAAAGTCAATTTAAACAGAACTCTATCCTTAGGTACAGAATTTGGAGTCGGGAATAGAATTACAAATTCTGAGATACTTAATAAAATTAAGAATGAAAAGATTGACTCTATAAGATGGGATAAAATGAACCTTGACTATTTTCGAGATTTGTTTTGGAATATCAAATTGAAGATAAAAGCTGGAAATAAATTATCTATAACTCCTGGTATAACGTATCACAGGCGTTCAGCAACAGATAAATATGGTTTTATAATTTCTGGGAAGCCATACAAGTATCACTCATTTGCTCCAACTCTACAGTTTCAATACAATCCTTGGTATGACAAAGGACCAATCTTTACTGTTGATTACGAACGTGGAATAAAAGGAGTTATAAAATCATCAATGAATTATGAAAGAATAGAAACTGATATATCCTGGAAAAAATATCTGCATAGTATGAGATTATTGTCTATGAAAGCTGGATATGGTATATATACATCAAAAAGTCAAGAAACATTTTTTCTTGACTTCACAAATTTTAGATATGAAAATATTCCAGGTGGATGGGATGATGATTGGACAGGAGAGTTCCAACTATTGAATAGCAATTGGTATAACGCTTCAAAATTCTATAGTAGAGCAAATATAACATATGAATCTCCACTGTTAATTTTATCTTGGGTACCAATTGTAGGAAAATACATTGAAACAGAACGTATATACAGTAACTGGCTTTTTACAGACATGTTACACCCATACATCGAAGCTGGTTATGGATTCACTAACAAGATATTTTCAACAGGAATATTTTTCTCTGTAAGCAATAAAAAAATTGGAGCCTTTGGAATAAGATTTGGAATTGAACTTTTCAAAGAATGGTAAATTCTATATAATCATAAATTCTATATAATCATAAATTCTATATAATCATAATATTTCTTTTAGAAAGACGTTTTTTATAAAGCAATATAACTTAACAATTACATAAAACGATATGAGTTCTATTACCGTATATAAAGCAAGTGCTGGAAGTGGTAAGACATTTACCTTAGCATTAGAATATATTAAATTCTTAATATACAATCCAGAGAGTTATAGAAATATTCTTGCTGTAACCTTTACGAACAAGGCAACAGAAGAAATGAAGAACCGAATAACTGGAAAATTATATAGCCTTGCAAATAATCTTGAAGACTCTAAAGACTATTTTGATAAGCTACGAACCAATAGAATAACTGATGAAGATATACGTATAAACGCGCATAAAGCATTATCGTTACTCATACATAATTATGACTATTTTCACGTTGAAACAATTGACACATTCTTTCAAAGTGTTCTAAGAAATTTAGCAAAGGAACTTGATCTTTCAGCAAATTTGCGTATAGAACTTAATGACAAGATGGTAGAAGAAAAAGCTGTTGATACAATGATAGAAGAACTTGACAGGACCTCTCCCCTATTCAGTTGGCTTATCAGCTTTATAATGAATAATATTGATGAAAATAAAGGATGGAATGTCATTCGTTCTGTTAAAGACTTTGGACGAATGATTTTTAATGACAATTATAAAGATGAAAGCAAAAATATAACAAAGCAATTACAAAAGAAAGATTTTATTTCTGAATATCAAAAGAAACTTCGCAAGATGCGAAATGATTCAAAATCAGCTTTATGTGAGATAAAGGATAATTTCTTTTGTGTTATAAAAGAAAATAATATTGAGCCTACAGATTTTAAGGGAGGAGCAAGAACTGGAATACAACGATATTTCTATAAGCTCAGTGATGATAATCTTGATGATAAAAAGTTTATGCCTGCAACTGTTGCAAAATGTATAGAGTCTCCTGAAAATTGGACGACCAAGTCTAATGCAAAAAAAGACATAATAAAGTCTTTAGCAGGTTCTACACTTATCCCAATGCTTGAGAATGCTGAAAAGGCAAGACATTATGCCCAATATACGATTCAGTCGGTTGATGCAACTCTCAAAAACATTAACAGTTTGAAGCTTCTGAATGATATAGAAAAAAAGGTAAGAGAAATGAATGTAGATGCCAATAGATTTTTGTTGAGCGATACACAAAATTTATTGCGTTCAATGATAAAAGATACTGATTCTCCATTTATCTTCGAAAAGATTGGCACGTGGCTTGATCATATCATGATTGATGAATTCCAAGATACGAGTAGTATACAATGGAAAAATTTTCTTATACTGATAAATGAATGTATAAGTCGCTGTTCTGAAGATGACAGTAATGTCAACAATCTTATTGTTGGAGATGTTAAGCAAAGTATATACCGCTGGCGTTCCGGTGATTGGCAATTATTAAATAACATAAATAAATTCTTTAAAAATTCTACAGTTGAAACTAAGGAATTAAAGGTTAATTATCGCTCAAAGCGTAATATTGTTATTTTCAATAACACTTTTTTCAAATATAGTATAAAGGTTGAAAGCCTTAATGAAAGTGAGATTGATAAGGAAGAGGCACTGTTTATCAATGAGGCATATAAAGATGTAGAACAAATTCCGGTAAAAAAGGATGAAGAAGGACTTGTTAGAATAAAATTGCTAAGCAAAGATGATTACACTAATAAAGTGCTTGGAGAGACAGAAGTAACTATTGACGAGATTCTTGAAAAAGGAACACCACAAAATAAAATAGCAATATTGCTTCGCTCAAATAAGTATATACCACTTATTGCCAACTATTTTATGGAAAGAAGACCAGATATAAGCATAGTAAGTGATGAAGCTTTCAAGCTTGACAGATCTTCTGCAGTGATGACAATTGTGGCAGCAATGAAATACATTTCAAATCCTAATGATAGGATAAACAAAATGTGCTTGATAAAAAATTGCAGCCAAAATGACAAAGATAAAAAATCTGTATATGATAAATATATAGCACTTAACGATTTGACAGGATTACTTCCAGAAGAGTTTGTCAACGACATTGAGGAATTAAAGAAACTGCCATTATATGAATTAGCTGAAAGATTATTCATTATATTCAATCTTGAATCCATGCAGAATGAAAGTGCCTATATATGTGCCTTTTACGATGCTTTGTCAAATTATATAAGTAATATGTCGTCGGATCTTGCAGGATTTTTAAAGGAGTGGGATGAAAACATTCATTCTAATACTATACAAACAGACGGGGTTGGAGGAATACGTTTGATAAGCATACATAAAAGTAAAGGACTTGAATTTGATAATGTAATAATACCGTTTTGCGATTGGAATCTTGAAAATTATTCTTCAAATTATATATGGTGTCGCCCACAAGAGAAACCATACAATGAATTGCCATTGATACCATTAAACTATAGTCCGAAACTTGCAAACTCTGTATATTATAAAGATTATCGTCATGAGCATCTTCAGACAACAATTGACAATTTAAATCTTCTTTACGTCGCATTTACGAGAGCAGCCAACAATCTGTTTGTTATAGGCAAGCGTGACACAAAGAACACTCGTTCTGCACTCATACAATCATGCCTATGCAACGACTCATTACTTTCATTGCCTGAATCTATCCTGAAAGGAGAAGAAAATTCAGATAGCGATATCTTTTACGAGTTTGGTTCGTTTGCTGCAAGTAAAGAAACTGATGAACAATCAAAAAAAGAAATAAAGAATACGAAGAATGGGGTAAAGACCTCCTCAATTGACAATATATTCATGCGCGAAAGCATTTCTGTTGATATATGTGTCAAATCTCATATTATGCCGATAACATTTCGACAAAGCAACAAAAGTAAAGATTTTACAGCAGATATTACAGGTGGTGACGAACAACAAAGCCGAAATTATATAAAGTTCGGAAATATTCTGCATCTCATTTTCTCAAAGATACATACAGCAGATGACATACCTATGGTTCTTGATGAATTTGAAGCCAACGGTGTGTTATATGAAGGAGATTTAAACAGAATAGAATTAGAAAAAAAACTTAGATATTATATCTCGTCAGATAAACAAATTGCAGATTGGTTCTCAACACGATGGAAATTATATAATGAATGCACCGTACTTTCTTTAGACGAAGAAAAAGGAAAATCTGGAAGGATAACAGAACGTCGCCCGGATCGTGTCATGAGAGACGGTAATAGAATCATCGTTGTAGACTTTAAATTCGGAAACATGCATAAGGAATATATAGACCAAGTTAAAGGATATTTGGAAATTCTGAAAAAAATGGGATATGACGATGTAAAAGGCTACTTGTGGTTTGTATTGAAAAAACAAGTAGTACCTGTAGAACTTTAAAAATAACAATTATGAAATCATTTTTACACTACGTCGCAATTGACATTATATCAAAATACGGAACTGACCTATCAGACGTTGCTGTTGTGTTTCCAAACAAGCGTGCAGCACTGTTCTTGAATGAAGAGCTTGCAAGATGTGCTGGCAAACCAGTTTGGGCACCAACATACCTTACGATCAGTGATCTTTTTAGGAAATACTCAGCACTTTCTGTTGGAGATCCAATAAGATTGGTATGTGAGCTATACAATACATACATTGAAATTACAGGCAAAGACGAGACTCTTGACCATTTTTATGATTGGGGTAAACTTCTGATTAGCGATTTTGATGATATTGATAAAAATCTTGCAGATGCAAAGCAAGTCTTCTCAAATATTGCAAATATACATGAATATGATGATGTTCAATATCTTACGGATGAACAGAAAGATATTTTAAAGTCCTTTTTCAGCAATTTTACAACAGATCACAACTCAAAACTAAAGGAGCTGTTTTTGTCGCTGTGGAATAAATTGTCAGATATATATTTCAATTACAAGGACCGACTCTCGAAAAAGAACATTGCCTATGAAGGTATGCTATATAGAGAAATAATAGAAAATAGCAAAATAGATATTGAATATAAAAAATATATATTTGTAGGATTTAACTTATTGCAAAAAGTAGAAAAAAAACTTTTCTCTTATCTAAAATCTGAAGGAGTTGCCGAATTTTATTGGGACTACGACAGATATTATATGCAGAAACTTGATTCTGGTCTCATTAACGAGGCTGGAAAATATATTGCCTCTCATCTAAAAGAATACGGCGATGCAATAGACGATAGCAATAATATTGACTCATCAACGGTTCGCTGCAATTTCATCAAGTCTAAAGACATATCATTTATAAAAGCAAAAACAAATAACATACAAGCCAGATACATTGAAGAATGGTTAAGTGAAAACAATAGAAAAGATGACGGAAAACGTACAGCAATTGTAATGTGTGACGAAACGCTGTTGCCATCCGTCATACATTGCATTCCAGAAGAAGTAAAAAACATAAATATAACGACAGGATTCCCACTATCGCAAACACCAATAGCCTCGTTTGTATTACAGCTTTTAGACTTACGGATTATTGGAACAAGAAAAGATGGTGGATTCAGATTTTCATCTATAAAGACTATCTTGAGTAATCCTTATGCATCATACATATCCGAGGAATCAAGCAATTTATTATCTAAACTTATTGATGAGAAAAATCTTGTTCCACGAAATGAAGAACTGAAGATTGATGAAAATACCTCACTTCTTTTCTCTTCCATAAGCAGTAATATCCAGATTTTAAGATGGTTATTGTCTATACTGCGAATAATTGCTGTAAAAGAAGACTCTATTCTATTCCAGGAGTCAGTATTCAACATGTACACTATAATCAACAGACTTGCATCTCTTGTTGAATCTGACGAGTTAACTATCGACAATATAACCTTACAAAAGCTTATAAAGCAGTTGATCAATACAACCACAATTCCGTTCCATGGCGAACCAGCCATCGGAGTGCAGGTTATGGGAGTACTTGAAACAAGAAATCTTGATTTTGACCATTTGCTGGTTCTGTCATGCAACGAGGGAAACATGCCTAAAGGGATACGTGATTCTTCGTTTATCCCCTACTCTATCCGAAAAGCGTATGGTCTTACCACTGTCGACAATAAAGTTGCCATATATTCATATTATTTTAACCGCTTACTGCAACGTGCAAAGGATATTACTATATTGTATAATACATCAACTGAAAACGGAAATAGAGGTGAGATGAGTCGCTTTATGCTGCAATTGATGGTAGAAAGTAATCATAACATAAAATTGCTTTCATTGCATGCCAAGCAATCTGCAGCATCTGTAACATGCCATGCAATAGAGAAAAGTGAGACAACAATACAAAAATTATTGTCGTATAAAAGCATTTCTCCTACAGCCATAAATAAATATCTTCACTGTCAATTACAGTTTTTCTATAATTACATATTGGGAGTAAAAGAACCCGATGACGATATTGAAGAAAGTTTGAGCAGCAGAGCTTTTGGTAATATCTTCCATAATTCGTCTGAGGAAATATATAAAAACTTTTCACAGTCTGGGCGCATGATAACTTCAAGCATTATTGACGAACTTTTGAAAAAGGAATATGTTGAAAGAGTTGTTGACAGAATGTTTTTGCGTGAAATGTTTGGGACAGATGAAACGAAATGGAGAAAAATAAACTATAATGGCATGCAGCTGATAAGTCGCGAGGTTATTGTGAGATATGTTATGCGTTTGCTTGAAATAGACAAGAGCTTGACTCCATTTAATATTCTGGCTGTAGAAAAAGATATGTATGGAAAATATACAATAAACACATGCTTTGGTGAAAGAAACGTTAAAGTTGGCGGTCGTATAGATCGACTTGATGTAATTAATGATTCACAAACAGGACAACGCAGAATAAGAGTGGTTGACTATAAAACGGGTGGAACAGATATAAAGACTGGCATTGATAATGTTTCTGAAATCTTTGCGCCGGAAAATGCTGGCAGCAATAAGCATACAGACTATTATTTACAGTCTATGCTGTATTCTTTGATTGTAAGTGGAGACAACAACTGCAATAGAGAATCTTTACCGGTTAGTCCTGCACTAATATTTATACAGCATGCATTCAGCGATGATTATGATCCCACAATACTGATAAACAAAGAAAAAGTAACAGATGTTGAGAAATATGCCACTGAATATACTGATGGGCTCAAGGGCTTGCTGTCAGAAATGTTTGACAAGGAACATCCGTTTGTTCCAACAGACAATGCGAAGATATGCCAGTATTGTGCCTATAGGAAACTTTGCGGAAAGTAAGATAAAAAAAGTTTGGACGTTAGAAACAAATCTCTTAACTTTGCATAAAGTAAGGATAAAACAAAATTACATAACGAAATATTATGAACAACAATGAATTAAAACCAGCTTGTGTCTTTGAGCAATTTGCCAAAGTAAACAAGATTCCTCGTCCGTCAAAGCACGAGGAGAAAATGATCGACTTTCTCAAGGAATTTGGTGAGAGCCGTAATCTCGAAACTGTAGTAGACAAAACAGGTAATGTGATAATTCGTAAGCCTGCTACGAAAGGATATGAGAATCGCGCCACTATTATATTGCAAAGCCACATGGATATGGTTTGCGAGAAACTTGTCGATGTAGACATTGACTTTACTAAGGACGCAATCCAAACCTACGTAGACGGAGAGTGGATGAAAGCCAAGGGCACAACTCTTGGAGCTGACGATGGTATCGGGTGTGCCATTGAAATGGCAATTCTTGACAGTAATGATATTGAACACGGACCTATAGAGTGTGTTTTCACTCGTGATGAAGAAACAGGTCTGACAGGAGCTCACGGCATGGAGGCTGGTTTCATGACAGGAAACATGCTTATAAATCTTGACAGCGAAGACGAGGGACAGATATTTATCAGTTGTGCTGGAGGTCAAACCACAACGGCAACATTCAGCTTTACTAAAGAAAAAATCTCTGGCGACTACTTCTTCATGAAAGCTGCAATAAAAGGATTGGTTGGCGGTCACAGTGGTGATGATATAAACAAAAAGCGTGCTAACTGTATCAAGTTGCTTGTACGTTTCCTGTTCAACGAATTGCAGAAGACTGATGTGCGTCTTGCAAGTCTAAACTCTGGCAGAATGCACAATGCCATTCCTCGTGATGGAGTTGCTGTGTTTGCAATACCGGCAGAGTGCAAGGAGCAAGTAAAGGCAGATTGGAATGTTTTTGTTTCAGATGTAGAAGACGAGTTTCACGTAACAGAATCTGGCATGACATTCTCGCTCGAAAGCTGTGATGCTGAGAATGTGTTGCCTAAAGAGAATTCTGATAAATTTGTTTATGCAATGCAGGCTGTAGACAATGGTGTGCTTGCAATGTGTCAAGACAAGGAATTAGAGTGGATGGTTGAAACTTCAAGCAATGTTGCAAGTGTTGTCACTTCTGAAAACGATATAGTTGTTGTAGCATCACAACGCTCTAATGTGATGAGTAATCTGCAGAACATGACAAATACTGTTAAAGCTGCCTTTATACTTGGCGGAGCCACAGTTAAAGTAGACGACGCTTATCCTGCATGGAAGATGAATCCAAACAGTGAACTTACGAAAATTGTTGTTGAAGCATACAAGAAGCTCTTCCATAAGGATCCGTTAGTCATTGGCATACATGCAGGTCTTGAATGTGGTCTCTTCTCGGAGAAATATCCTCATCTCGACATGGTTTCATTTGGTCCGACCCTACGCGGTGTACATTCACCTGATGAACGATTGCTGATACCGACAGTTCAGATGGTATGGGATCACTTACTTGAAGTATTAAAGAATGTACCAAGCAAATAAATAAAAAAATAAATCCGCAAGTTACACTAACGTAACTTGCGGATTTTATTCTTTAGTCTTCCTCAGGAGTAATCAGTTTATATCCTTTTCCATGTATATTGATAATTTCAATTTGTTCGTCATCCTTTAGATGTTTGCGTAGCTTTGTGATGTAAACGTCCATTGAGCGAGCATTGAAATAGTTGTCGTCAATCCATATTGTCTTTAGTGCGAAATCACGCTGCAGAATTTCATTTGCATGACTGCAGAGCAGTGCAAGCAGTTCGTTCTCCTTTGTTGTCAACTTTGTCTGCTTGTCGCCAATGGTTAGAAGCTGCTTTTGCGTATCAAATGTGAAACGTCCTATGTGGTAGAGTGTATTCTCCTTGTTCTTCTTTCCGCGTACACGACGCAAGATAGCTTCAATACGGAATACAAGTTCTTCCATCGAGAATGGTTTTGTTATATAATCGTCTGCACCGATTTTAAATCCTTCCAGGATATCTTCTTTCAGAGTTTTTGCTGTAAGGAATATTATTGGCATTTCAGCATTTGCCTGTCTAATTTCCTGAGCGAGAGTAAATCCGTCTTTCTTTGGCATCATCACGTCAAGAACACAGATGTCAAACTTTGTTCTCAAAAAAGCTTTGTATCCAGCTTCTCCATCCGGACAAAGTTCAGCAGAGTATCCTTTTGCTTGCAGATATTCGCGGAGCAACATTCCAAGATTCTCATCATCTTCACATAGTAGAATTTTCAGTTTCTCGTCCATAATCATTTCCTTTCTATTATATTAATATTATTTTTTATTCTCTTTCTTTTTTTATTTCCGGCAATGATATTATAAATGTAGTACCCTTGCCTTTCTCGCTTTCCACATGGATTTCACCTTTATGCAGTTCAACGATTTTCTTGACGTATGCCAATCCGAGTCCAAATCCTTTGACATCATGAACATTTCCTGTGTGTACACGATAGAACTTCTCAAAGATTTTCTTTAGGTTTTCCTTCTTCAGTCCTATTCCGTTGTCACGAACAGAGAAATAGAGCTTATTGTCGCTGTTCCATGTTTTTATAAGCAGTTCAACACTTCTGTCAGGATGCTTGTATTTCACAGCATTGTCAAGCAAGTTAAACAATACATTGGTGAAGTGCATTTCGTCCACATATATCGTAGGCTCAGTTGCTTTCAGCTCTGTCTTTATATGTCCGCCAGTATGTTCTACTCTCAGAGTGAATGTGTTTGCAACGCTTTCCACGAGTTCATTTAAATCGAGTTCCTTCTTCTTGAAAATTGCTTTTTTCCTGTCAAACATTGACATTTGCAATACCTTTTCAACGAGGAAGCGCAGTCTCTTCGACTCGTCGTTAATTACTCCTCCAAGATGTTTCATCATTACCGGACTTTTCGTCACGCTATCGTCGTTCAGCATTTGTGCAGCAAGTGATATGCTGCTTATAGGTGTTTTCAGCTCGTGCGTCATATTGTTGATAAAGTCATTCTTTATTTCCGTATAACGCTTTTGTCTGAATATAACCACGATAGTGAATATGAAAGTAATGAGCAGAACTATAGTGAAAGCAATGGACGGAATCATGAATCTTACACTGCTGAATATATAGTTGTTCATGTCGGGGAAGTTTATCTTTACTATACCCGATTTATTCATTGGGTCATTTCTGAACAAAACTTGAGAATAGCTGTAGTCCTCGCCGTCGTCAGTATAGTCTGGGCATCTGTATTGTTCTCTGCCATCTTGAGTAGACACGGTGAAATGGTATGGCATATTCACACCATTGTTCATTAGCTCTGTTTTCAGATCTTGATCGAGCAACTTGAAGTTAACTCTCTCCTTTAGTGGTTTGTCTGATGCCGTATACAGTATATTATATACCACTTCGTCGAGTAGGGCTTTCTGGTAGACGTATCTGTTTTTTACAATCTCTCTCATTGACTTTGTTGCCTCGGATATGGAATTCTTGTCGTTTCTAAGAATCATAGCTTTTGGCATTGCAGACGGCTTCATTGTTATTGTTTTGAGCTCAAACGAAGAGTATATATTTCCATTCTTGTCAGCCACAGCATATTGGTGCGAATGTTGGAAAGTTCCGTCATGAGCACCGGTTCTACTTCCTGTAGAGTCTTTTTTATAAGCTCTGCGTTCTGTTTCGTTAACGTCACGTTCCAGATATCTTAGTGTTTCGTTAAGCTCAAGATTCCTTGATGCTTGATACAGGGCTTTATTCACAGACTCGTCCAGTTGCTCCTTCTTCATCTTTATCATGGCATCCATGTATTTCAGTTGCAGAAAGAGCAACGCAAGGAATGAAAATCCCATTACTGTTGCTATAATCCAAATCGTTTTCTTCTTCATGCCGCAAATATATTGCAAAAATGCGACAGAGCAATTTTTTAAGTTAAAATTATACTCTGTTTTTATTTGTATTAACAATAAAAGCGGATTATACTTAATAAAAATGAAGTATAATCCGCCATAACTTTTAAGCAAGAATAATATGTTCTTGCTATATGTATTAGTTCTGTCCTGTAAATTGCTTTATGCGCTGTTCTTCTGATAGTTTGCAGATTAGAAGTCTTCCGTCGTTTTCTGCTACGATATATCCATCAAGACCTTGCACTACGACTTGTTTACAGCCTACAGTGTGTATGATGCTGTTTTTTGTTTCAAACAGACCTATATTTTCTCCGATTATGCTGTTTCCGGCTTCATCATGCTTAACCTGGCATTGAAGTGACCCCCATGTGCCTAAATCGCTCCAGCCAAAATCTGCTGGACATACGAATATCTCTTCAGCCTTTTCCATTATGGCATAGTCTACAGATATGTTCTCACATTCCGGGAATCTTTCGTCTATATATTTCTGCTCCTCGCTCGTGCCATAATAATCGTTCATGCCTTCGAAGATATTTGCCAAAGCCGGTTGATAGACACGAAAAGCATTTACAATGGTTCTTACACTCCACAAGAATATACCTGCATTCCAAAAATAATTTTTATCGGCAACATACTTCTTTGCGGTTTCAAGATTTGGTTTTTCCTTGAAAGCATCAACGCGGAAAATCTCTTTGTTGCGCGGAGAACTTGTTGTTAGATCTGCCTGTATATATCCATAGCCTGTTTCTGGTCTTGTAGCCTTCATACCAAGTGTGACGATAGCATCTGTTTCGGAAGTAAAGGCAAGACTGTTTTTTATGACTCTTCTGAACTCCTCAACATTCATTACTATATGATCGCTTGGCGTGACCACAATATTTGCAGTAGGGTCTTGTGCCTTTATTCTCCAGCTAACATAGGCGATGCATGGCGCAGTGTTTCTGCGACAAGGCTCACAAAGAATGTTTCCAACAGGAATTTCCGGCAGTTGCTCTTTTACTATATCAACATATTTTTTGTTTGTCACAACCCAAACATGTTCAGGAGCACAGATAGTCTGAAATCTATCGTAAGTTAACTGAATCAATGTGCGTCCCACTCCAAGCACATCAATAAACTGCTTTGGTTTTTCTGCTGTGCTCATTGGCCAGAAGCGGCTCCCCACTCCACCTGCCATTATAACAAGATGATTATTTGCCATAATTCTGTGTCTAATTTATTTTTTACCTTTATAATAATTTGAAGCCTTCCTTACGCAAGCTCTCAAGAATTTCATCTACATGTTCCTGGTTTCTGGTTTCGCAAATCACGCGCAGTATACATGAGTTTACCTTCTCGCTATAGTTGTTTCTGTCGTGATACACACTTGTAATGTTGGCTCCAGCACGTGAAATAACTGATGCCACTTCAACAAGTTTTCCTGGTTTGTCGTCAAGCTCAACATTTATTATAGCAATGCGACCACTCTTGGCAAGTCCGCGGCGAACTACACGGTTAAGTATCGTTACGTCTATATTTCCGCCACTCACGACACATACCACTTTCTTCCCCTTTACTGGGATTTTGTTAAACATAACAGCAGCGACACTTGTAGCTCCGGCTCCCTCTGCCACAACCTTTTCTTTTTCAAGAAGCTGTAATATAGCGGCACATATTTCATCTTCAGAAACGGTTACAATGTCGTCCACGTATTTGCTGCAGATATCATACGTAATTTCTCCCGGTTCTTTCACACATATACCATCGGCAATTGTTGATACCTGTTGCAGAGCCTCGCGTTTATGTTCATGCAAGCTGTGCACCATGCTTGCCGCACCTGCTGCTTGCACTCCGTATACTTTTATTTTAGGATTAAGCGATTTCAATGCAAATGCCACTCCGCTGATAAGTCCGCCACCACCTACAGGCACAACAACAGCATCCATATCTGCTACTTGGTCTATAAGTTCAAGACCGATAGTGCCTTGTCCGGCAATAACATTCTCATCGTCAAATGGGTGAACGAATGTGTACCCCTTTTCGTCGCGAAGCTCAATGGCTTTTTTGTAAGCATCGTCATATACTCCCGGAACAAGGCAAACGTCTGCTCCATATCCTTTCGTCGCTTCTACCTTGCTTATTGGTGCTCCTGCCGGCAAACAGATTAGCGATTTTATGCCATGTGCCGTTGCACCCAATGCAACTCCCTGCGCATGGTTTCCTGCCGAACAAGCGATAACACCATGTGATTTCTCTTCGTCTGTCAGTTGGGATATTTTGTAGCAAGCTCCTCTAACCTTAAAAGAGCCTGTGCGCTGTAGGCATTCAAGTTTTAAATAGACTTCACACTCAGAATTCACCTGTGGAGCGTGTACAACTCCAGTCTGTCTGATTACTTTACCCAATTCATAACGGGCTCTGTAAAAATTATCTAAGTTCAACATATAATAGTATTTAATTTAATGTTATTACTTTATATTCCATTTTGTAGCGTTGTCATCTCACTCTCAACTTGTCACCAACCTTTATCTGATAATTTGGCGAAAGTCCGTTTTTCTTATACAGGCTCTTCAGTCGGATGCCGTAATATTGAGCTATGCTATACATGCTGTCGCCAGCTTTCACTATGTGTGGGCGATTTTTGTAAACCTTATCAGCTTTCTTCTGTTTCTTTTTCAGATATATCATCTCGCCCTCAACCAGTTTGTCATGCTTGTTGCGCTCATTGTATTTTGCTATTTTCCGGTATGAAAGTCCGAGTTCTTTTCCTATAGACTTGAAGGTATCGCCTTTTTTCACTATTACATAATAGTTTTTATTATATAAATGTATCGGATGTTCTATTCCGCCCTTGGCTGTTCGAGAGTCCTTATATGAGCGTTTCTCCATAAAGTGGTCGAACTTGGTAGCTTTGTCATACTGCTGCAATTTATACAGTTCTATGATGCCTATAAGCTTTTGCGCGTATGCCGGATTGGTGGCATATCCACATTTTTTCAACCCGTGAGCCCAACCTTTATAGTTGGTTATTCCCATTGAGAACAGCACACTGTAGCGTGGCTGTGTGGTTAGCAGCAAACTATGGTCCTCATAACTATCATACACATTGTCGTATGCTCTGAAACACTCCTGCAACTCATCATCGTCATGATAACTTTTGCGCCCTGTCCATCCGTGACATTTTATTCCGAAATGGTTATTGCCCTTCGTTGCAAGCTCGCTGTATCCGGCGCCGCTCTCAAGCAATCCTTGTGCAAGCGTTATACTTGCCGGTATCTTGTATTTCAGCATTTGCTCTATCGCAAGGTCACGATATTGGTTTATATACGTTTGATAACGCTGATTCCATTTCAGTTGTGAATATGCATCAGAAAATGTGCAACAAAAAAGTATCAGCGTAAATATATATTTTCTCATTCTTTAATTTAACATTACTGCAATCTTTTACAAAATTAAAATAAATCCTCCATTCAACAAAGAATACTTGAGTTTTTTTATTCCACATAACTATATTTTTGCATGTATCATCATGATAACGGCAAATAGAGAAATGTTTTATTTTCATATAAAGTGGATTTGCAAAAAGAAGCTTACGGCTTTTGTGTGTTTAACAGGCGGCTTAACAGCATTAAGCTTGCGGCTTGGCAATTGTAAGCTTACGGCTTGTGTTTTAAAAAATATGGAAAAATTCGTCGGTTTCGCCTATTTTCTGTAATTTTGCATCTTGATAATGATTTTTTTAATTGTAGGATTTTGGAATACAGAAATTAAAATAAAAATATGGCAAAAGAATTAAAACAACTAACGAAAAGATCTGACAATTACAGTCAGTGGTACAATGACTTGGTAACAAAAGCTGATCTTGCAGAACAGTCGCCGGTCAGAGGATGTATGATTATCAAACCTTATGGCTATGCTATATGGGAAAAGATGCAACACCAACTTGACAAGATGTTCAAGGAAACTGGAGCGCAAAATGCATATTTCCCTCTGCTTATCCCAAAGTCATTCCTTTCAAAAGAGGCTGAACATGTTGAAGGATTTGCTAAAGAGTGTGCCGTTGTGACACATTACCGCCTGAGAGCTAAAGAGGACAAAAGTGGTGTAGAGGTAGATCCTGCCGCAAAACTCGACGAGGAATTGATTATCCGTCCTACATCCGAAACTATTATATGGAACACATACAAAAACTGGATTCATTCTTGGAGAGACCTGCCATTGATGTGCAACCAGTGGTGTAACGTAATGCGTTGGGAAATGCGCACCCGTCCGTTCCTTCGCACATCGGAATTCCTTTGGCAAGAGGGACACACTGCACATGCTACAAAAGAGGAGGCTGAGGCTGAAGCACAGAAAATGCTGCATGTATATGCTGACTTTGCCGAGAAGTTCATGGCTGTGCCGGTTGTACGTGGCGTAAAGAGCGAAACTGAGCGTTTTGCCGGTGCACTTGACACATATACTATCGAGGCTATGATGCAAGATGGCAAAGCATTGCAAAGCGGTACGAGCCATTTCCTGGGACAGAATTTTGCAAAGGCTTTCGATGTAACATATCTTAATAAAGAGAATAAACCGGAATATGTTTGGGCTACATCGTGGGGTGTGTCTACACGCTTGATTGGTGCGCTTATAATGACACACTCTGATGACAATGGTCTTGTACTCCCTCCTATGCTTGCACCAATTCAGGTTGTTATTGTACCTATTACAAAGGGTCAGGAGCAGCTGGATGCTATTACTGCTAAGCTCACACCTGTGATTGACGCTCTTCGTGCTGCTGGAATCAGCGTGAAATATGACGATGCTGACAACAAGCGCCCTGGATTTAAATTTGCAGACTATGAGCTGAAGGGTGTTCCTGTTAGATTGGTAATGGGTGGAAAAGATCTTGAGAATGGCACAATAGAAGTAATGCGTAGAGATACTCTTGAGAAAGAGACACGTTCTTTCGAAGGTATTGTGGAACATGTAGAGCAGCTGCTGAAAGATATTCAGGCAAACATGTTTGAAAAGGCAAAAGCATACAGGGATGCACGCATATACGAATGTGACAATTACGAGGAGTTTAAAGAGAAAATCAAAGATGGAGGATTCTTTGTATGTCCTTGGGATGGCACAGCTGAAACAGAGGCAAAGATAAAGGAAGAGACACAGGCTACAATACGTTGTATTCCGTTTAATGTGGAGCAAACTCCTGGCGTTGACATGGTATCAGGAAAGCCTTCAACTAAACGTGTAATCATAGCAAGAAGCTACTAAGGATAATTTTATTGAAATATCTTTATTGGGAATCATGTAGAGTAACAATTACTTGGCATGATTCTCATTTTTCGTTATTATCGTAAATACAATTATCTATGTTTGAAGAGAATATAAAAAGATATTTGAACAGGAGTGGATTTAAGACATTTACGCCAAAGACTGTAATGTTTGACATGGATGGAGTAATCTACAACAGTATGCCTAATCATGCAAGAAGTTGGCACACGGCAATGAAAAAAATAGGTATTGACATGCCACCGGAAGATGCATATAAATATGAAGGTATGCGTGGGGTTGAAACAATTCAGTTGCTGGCACGCAAACAATGGAATAAGATGGTTTCCGACTCAAAGGCTGCAGAATACTATAAACTGAAGTCTGACGAGTTCAATCATTGTCCGAAAGCACATATTATGGATGGTATTGTTGATTTAATGCAGAATATAAAGAAATCGGGACTTGATATTTATGTCGTAACAGGAAGTGCACAACATACTCTGCTTGACAAGCTTGAAAATGATCTGCATGGACTTGTCAGCCGGAGTAACGTAATTTGTGCATTGGATGTGAAACATGGGAAACCAAATCCTGAACCTTATTTAAAGGGATTGGAAAAAGCTGGCATGAATCCATGGGAGTCTATAGTTGTTGAGAATGCTCCGCTTGGCGTTAGGGCTGGAGTGGCTGCCAATGTGTTCACAGTTGCCGTCAACACAGGTCCTCTGCCAGATTCTGATTTGCTGACAGAGGGTGCTGAACTTCTGTTCCACTCAATTGCCGAGTTTGCATACAATTGGGAGAATTTCTATAAGGATACAATCTCATGTAGAGAAAATAGCAAATTTTAATAGGAGCTTGCTATGATGTCACAAATCTGTCTTCTTTAAATAATTGGAGATAGATTTGTGACCATTTCATAAACTTCTTTTCGTGCGATTTTTCCTGTTCCTGTATGTGGTATCCTGCTACATACGTAATATTGTCTTGGTATCCAGTATTTGGGAAGGATATGCATCAATGTATCTTTTATCTGCATTACTTTTTTTGATATCGGACAATCTTCTTCATATTCATGTTTGTCTGTAAATGCATTGTCAGGCAAGTTATCAAACTTGATAAGTATAGCAATCGTTTCGCCAAACTTTTCATCCGGTTGCTTGGTTATAGCAAATTCAATGTCAAGCTTATCGTGTATGGCTTCTTCAATATCTTCTATTTGGATTTTTATACCTCCGCTGTCAATTACGTTGTCTATCCTTCCCAATATTCTAAATTGTCTGCTGTCTGTTTCGCTGAATTCTGCTACATCATTGGTCACAAGTACTTGCTGGCATAAATTAGGTGCTTCGATACATAGACAGCTTTTATCATTAAGAGAAACGGAAATGTTTGAGAAAGGTGTATAATAGTCGGAGGCGTCTGAACCGCTAAGTCTGCGCAATGCGATATGCGACAAGGTTTCTGTCATACCGTATGTACTCCAAACTGCATTAGGGAAGCTTTTCAAAACTTCAGACAGTTTTTTGTCTACAGCTCCACCTCCAATCAACAGATTTTTTATACCCATCAACAATTTTCTCTCGTGTTCAACTTGTAAGCTACAGTAAACTTGCATTGGGACCATTGCTGCAAATGAGGGGGATTCGGTCAGATTGCTTAACGGATGTGACGATGGATTCACACTTATCAATTTCATTCCGCATACTAAACTCCTTATCACCATCATCTTGCCTGCAATATAATCAAGCGGCATGCATAGCAATGCTGTATCTGTCGAAGAGAGATTCAGATAGGAGCATGTCATCATTGCACTCGAAATCATTCGCTGCTTTTCAACAAATATTTTTTTGGGGACACCCGTTGAACCGCTTGTATGAACCTCTATAACAGATCTGTTATTGTTCCAATCGTTTAGGAATTGTTCTAAAGTCATTCCTGTGTTCTCCATATCTTATTGTTTTTTATAACTGTTCTTGACGGAAAATTATCTGCATACAATAACCCAGTGCCGAGACCTTGAGGAATTTTTATATCGTTTCCGTATAAATGAGAAGCAAGTTGTGCAACAGCATCTAAGCCTATATTACTCTCAAGTGCACTCGTTATCCAGCTTCCTATACCTCGTTTGCTTGAATGCTCCACCCATTCTTCGGTTCCGCTTATTCCGCCATGTAAAGAAGGTTTGAGAACGATATATTGAGGTTTGATTATATCAAGGAGTTCCTCTTTCATGTCTTTCATATTGATTCCTATCAACTCTTCGTCTAAAGCTATCGGCAATGGGGTGTTGCTGCACAGATGAGACATTTCTTTCCATTGCTTTTGGCGAATTGGTTGTTCGATAGAATGTATGTCGTATTTTGCAAGTTCGTCCAATTTCCACGGTGCATCTTTTGGGGTAAATCCTCCATTGGCATCAACCCTTAATTCTATAGCATCTTTTGAAAATCTTTTCCTTATACTTTTTATCAATGACAATTCGCTCTGAAAATCTATTGCACCAATCTTCAGTTTTACGCAGGTAAAACCATCGTTTATCTTTTCTTCAATGCGCTTGCTCATTTCATCGAATGTACCCATCCATACAAGACCGTTGAATGGTATTCCAACTTCACCGTTTGAGAATGGTGTGTCAAACAACTTGTCACCGTTTTGCAAATTTAGCAATGCCACCTCCAGGCCGAACAAAATTGAAGGATATGGCAGCAACAACCCTCGATTGATTTTGCCCGTCTGTTCGAAGTTGCGACACAACAGGTTCAATCTCTCCTCATAATCCGGTAATGCATCGCAGCTTAGATCAGGAAGTGGGGAACATTCCCCTACTCCACAACGTCCTGGAAATTCATCAGAATAGAGTTTTATCAACCAAATTTCCCTCTTTGTATAAACACCTCTTGATGTGCCAGCTGGGGCTATAAAATGAAGTGTCTTATGTGTTACTTCTGTTTTATACATAGTTATATGTGTATATAATAAAAAGAAGTGGGATGAAAGACAATAATGTCTCACCCCACTTCAGCAATTATTTTTTCATTTTCTTACTTAGAAGAACAGATATCTGTTGTCTTTTACATTAGCTTTGATATAAAGCTCTTGCATGAAGTTTCCTGCATATTGCATTGCCTTCTGCTTCATACGCTGCTCAATCTCTTGGTCGTTGAACTTACCAGGACGCATATTCTTGGAAACAACCTGGAAAAGATATACACCAGCTTCACCTTTTACAGGATGACTTGAGAATTTACCTTTTGCTGTGGCTGCTACTGCTCCACTCAATGCTGGCTCACTTGCTCCGGTAAGAGTTACAAAGGCAGGAGATGCAAATGTAACTTGATTTAGCTCACCGATTTTTGCACCCTTAGCTTTTGCACCAGCTATGCTGTTAACACCATTAAGCTTAGCGATAATTTTCTCTGCTTTCTTGTCTTTCAGAACTTGCTGCTTGATATACTCTTTCACTTGTTCATCGTCAAGAGAACGATATCCTTTCTCGTGTGTCTTTGTCAAAGCCATTACAAGAAGATTGTCATTGTCGCCACATTCGTAAAGAGGAGATACGGAACCGTCTTTTGCATCAAAGAGCCATTTCATTGCCTCACGTGTGCCGTGGATACCTGCTACATAGTGTTCTGAAGTACGAACGTCCTTGCGCTCCTGTACGTTATAACCAAATTTTGCTGCATTCTTTTCCATTCCTGCCAATGTCTGGTTTTCACTGACAAATTGGCTGAACTTATTGTATGCAGTGTTATATGTTCCCTTAGAGAACTTTATCTCTTTCTTTATAACAGCAGCTACATACTTAGGGGTCATGCCCTTGCGGTCTGTAACCTGGATAATCAAATTGCCTTGCTGCATCTCTACATTCTTGAGAGCATTAACGCCCAATGTGTTTAAGGTATTGATATATTCCTTTGTATCTGTATCCATAGAAGGAGCGTTCTGATATTGCTGCGATGTTACCCACTGCTTCTCGCCTGTCTGATTGTATTTCTTGGCAATAGCCTCAAAATCAGCACCACCTTCAATAGCCTTATATATACTGTCGGCTGTTACATGTGCAGCATCTGGAGTTGCTCCAACAACTTGTATTGCACGGAACTGAACAGAATCAGGCATCTCCTGACGAGAAATCAATTTTATAATATTAAGTGTATTGTCTTGCTTGTTCTCTACTACTCCTGTTGTTGAACCTACAGCTATTGAATCGAGACGTTGTGCTATATCTTGTGGGAATGCAGCTTTTGTTTGTGGAATACCGAGATAATTTACAAGTGAAGAACTTTTGTGCATTATCTGTGATGGATCTGCAGCAGCAGCAAGTTCTTTGTCATAATTTGCAAACTCCTTGGTTAAATCAGCTTTGTCGGCTGCAGAAGCTACAACACGGAAACTTACAAACTTGATGTCGCGAGTTTCTTCATATTGCTTGAAACGTTCTTTCAGCTCATCATACTTTGATTTGAGATCAGCCTCGTCTACTTTCACGTCTTTGTCGCTTACTGAAGAATAAGGAAATGCAGCAAGCTGCAAGTTGCTTTCCTCGTTCTCGTCTTTGAATGCCATCTTAGCTTCTACAGGATTTGAAAGGAAGCAATTTGCAAACAAAGCCTGATACTTTTGTGCTAAAAGCTGTTGACGCAGTGACTTCTCAATGAATGACCAAAAACTGTATATACTCTGATATTGTTCTGCCATCTGAGGATTTGTGTTCTGTGCCTGCTTATACTCATTGAGGAACTTCTTTAGCATGTTGGCATCAAAACGACCTGTTTGCTGGTTTACAAATGGAGTTTGCAACAGCATTGGATTTGTTCCTGCTGTCAATACATTCTGCAGCTCCTTGTCAGTAACTGTCAGACCAAGTTTCTTTGCCTCATTCTCAATTATGCGATTCTGAATAAAAGTATTCCAAACCACATCTTTAAGTTGATTAAGCTCGTCATCCGTAAGATTTTCTCTACCTTGAGTAATCTTAATAACATTTGTGTACTCGTCAACAAGCTTTTGGTATTCTTGCATGTTGATTTTCTCACCAAGCACTTCTCCAATCTGTTGACGGCTTTCATTTTTTGAAGCATCGCATGAGCGAAAAGCTTCTTCGGCGATAAACGCCAATAGCGCAGCTCCGATAACTCCTATCAGAATAGCGCCGTGACTTCTAATTTTGCCTAATGCTGCCATTAATTTGTTTTATTTAATTATTATTTATTGTTCTCCATTTAGTGTCTATTCCACTTTAGCGCACAAAATTACAAAAAAGATAACAGAAATCGTAATTTTTTTCTGTAAATTATTAAATTGGGCACAAATTATAGTATTTACACATAACGACATCGCAGTTTAATTAATGTTGTTTTTCCTATCATGATTTATGTGTTATACATATTTTCAATATTATAGTTCTAATGCAAGACTTTCAATTTGACAAGTTCTATTTTTGTCATGGTATTTTTTATTATCTTAAACTCGAACTTGCCTATCTTTACAATTTCATTTAGTTTTGGGAAATTCTCATATTCGTGAAGTATCAGTCCACCTACAGTCATATAATCCTCGCTCTCTGGCAAATCTAAACCAAACATGTCATTCACTTTATCTATTTCCAAACGTGCAGACAGAATGTAGCAACCGTCCGACGTCTTGTGTGCAACATAATTGGAATTATCATGTTCATCCTCAATATCACCAAAAATCTCTTCTACTATGTCCTCAAGTGAAATCATTCCGCTTGTGCCTCCGAATTCGTCGATTACGACACCAAGACTTTTCTTTTGTTGCATAAGCATTTGCATAAGTTTTCGCGCTGACATCGTTTCTGGAACGAATGGCATTGTACGTATATGGCTACGCCAATTGTCTGGATTGCGAAACAATTCCAATGAATGTATGTATCCTATGATATGATCTATATCTTCCTTGTAAACCAATATCTTTGATTTACCACTCTCAATAAACGTTTCACGAAGTTCTGAAAGGGGGCAAGATTCTTCGACAGCGCATATTTCTGTACGTGGAATCATGCAATCGCGAACTTTTGTGTCTGAGAATTCAAGTGCATTTTGAAAGATTTTGACTTCATCATCTATTGCTGTGTTTTGCGGGGCGTTGTCTATTGTTGACTGAAGTAAATAGTCAAGATCAACCTTTGTAAATTCTCCTCCGTCATTATTGTCACAAACCTTGAAACCGAATATTCTTAACATAAGCTTCGAAAGTAATGTAGAAAATCTTGATACTGGCCATAACAGTAAAAAGAAAATGTAGGCAGGAACAACAAATAGTGAAAAAAGTTTATTCGGACTGCTCTTAAACAGGGTCTTCGGCAGAAATTCTCCTGTGAATAGAACTATTATTGTTGAGAGTATTGTATCTGCAGGGACTGTTATCGCTGCATCCAAATTGCGAAATATGGTACTGTCAAGAAATTGGGCGATAAAAATACCGTAAACAACAAGTACGATATTGTTACCAACAAGCATTGTACTTACAAAATCATTTGGATGATGATAAAAATATGCTTGAAGCTTTCTGGAAATCCCAGAACTCTCTTTGTCCATTTCCGCAAGCATCCTGTTACTTGAAACAAATGCTATCTCCATACCGGAAAAAAAAGCGGATAATATTAATGTAATGATTATCCCCATTACAAGGGATAAATCAACTTGTTCCATATCTTTTTTATATTTAATTTAGCCACATAAATCATTACTGATTATGTGGCACATTAATTAAAATTGTGAAGTCTTGGCAGCTGGCGTCGCTGGCATACGTATCTTTTGTTTTGCCGTATCAGGAGCTGATATTATAGTATCGCCATCATTACTTATCATGTCACCTTTTATGAATGAACCTTTGGTATTACTTATCATATAGTGGGTAAGCCGTTCATCGCTACGGAAATATGCTCCCTGTAATTCTCTATCAGGTGTAACAAGATGAGAATATTTATTGCTGTACAGCTCATGCTTGTTCTGATCCCAATATAGTTCCTCACTATTAAACCGTAATCCTTCAGATGTTTTCACCCTTACTCTACCATGGAGTTCCCATTTACGAAGCTGATCGAAATAATAAGCCGTATCACACTGTATATATGCAGCTGTGTGAAATTTGTTATCATATTGTTCCAAAAACAATCCGTCAATAAATATCCATCGAGACGGTGTTCTTACGGTGTTTACTTCCCATTTCTCAGCTATAATCCGATATTTCATTACACCTGAATCAGAAATAAGAGTATTCACACCATATGAAGTCATCATTGAAACAGAGTCTCTTGGATTTATTGCCGGTGCAGTGTGTTCCTTTTCCTCTGCACAAGAGAATAACGCTGTTGCAATTATCACTAATACCAATAACGCAGATTTTTCCATTATTCTACCTTCCATTTCATGAACCAACGCTCATTAAACGTAAGTCCTATATTTATACGGAATGTATTTTCTGTGATAAAGTTCTTGGCCGAACTATGCACCCATTGTCCTGATATATTAAGTATAGAACGATTGTTATAACTATTAACAATTGGAATGCCAAATCCAGCACTTACGCTAAGTTCGCTTGGACCATCTTGACCATTAATTTTATAATAAGGTGTAGCATAACTTGCACCTGCGCGTAGATGCAAACGCTTTATAAAACTACGGCTTGTTTCATCGCCACAATATTCACCTCCAACAGTTACTTTATGGCGATCCATATAATACTTATTATTTAAGACATATGATGGAACATCATTATTGACTTCGTATACAGGGTAACTGATACTACCCCAGTTCTGATAGCAGTAGTCTACACCAACTTTTATCTTATTGCTATGATTCCACATTAATCCTCCAGAAATAGACGATGGAATTTCAAGACCGTCTTTTATTGCATATGCCGCCGTGTCTGTAACAGCAGTTGAAGGATTGGTAGAAATTACTTTGCAGGAAGGATCTGCATCAAGCTTGTGTCCCAAACTATATGTGGCACCAATTGATAGTTCATCATTCTTTCCAAGCCGCTGCAGATACTGAAGTCCTAAATCTACCTTGTAGCTTGTAACATTAGCAGAATAAATTTTACTGACGGTCTTGGCATACGAATCAGTATATGAATTTGTTACACTCTTCGAATAATCGCCCCATAAATAACCAAAGTTAGCTCCTATTGAAAGACCTTTGAATATTTGCCAACCAGCTCCCAAATACACTTCATGCAATCCGCCTTCGCCATAATAAGTGTTTGCATACGTACTTGTTATACTGTTTGAAGACTTTCCTGTTGTCGAATAGCTGTATCCAATATTTGTATATGGAAGGATACCAAAGCTTACACCAACATTTTTACATGCTCTGAAAGCAGCAACAGCATATTCAAAATCAGCATTGTTTGCATTTAATTTCTGTCCTCCTTCCTTGAAATTCGTAATTTGTCCTGATAGACCAATGTCGAATATGAAAGTAAGAGAGTCAACTCCCGAATAAGAAGCTGGATTCAAATGGTTTACTTGATTGTGTTCACGGAAAGCAAGACCTAAACCATTCATTCCGCGGTTGAAGCCACTGGTCTGGTCGCTCAGTACTCCCAATCCATATTGGCTGTATGGTGAATTTGTTCCACTCTGTGCAAAAGCATCTACTGAAAGTGCCATCGTTGAGAGGGCGACAAAAACTGTTTTGTTAAAACTCATTGTTGTATTTTATAATGTGGTGTTGTATTGTAATATTCTATTAAGTCCCTTAGGAACTATATAATCATCTGCAAAGATGGATATATTTTCTGAAAAATGCAAATTTAGATGCACGCCACCAGTTAAATATACAAAAAGTTTAGGATATTTAGCTAAAAAATAATGTATATATCCTTCTATTTCATACTTTATGCCATTAAGAACACCACTGCGAATGGCTGTTTCCGTATCGTATCCTATATTTGGCAACTTACCTATGCGGTCTACAAGTGGCAACCTGGAAGTGTAATTATTAAGAGCCTTTAAGCGCATTGTCGGTCCTGGTGAAATGTTACCGCCCAAGTATTCTCCAGCAGCATTTATAAAGTCAAACGTAACACATGTTCCTATATCAATTATAAGAATGTCACGTCCTGGTTGCATATAATTTGCACCAACTGCAGCTGCAAGACGATCCGCTCCTAAAGTATAAGGTGTATGATAATTGTTTTTTATTGGAATATGAGACTTTCCACTTTGGAATTCCATCATTCCAAACGGTAGAGATGACAGAACATCAAGATATTTGGGGCCTATTTCTGATACTGTTGAATATATGCCATTGGAAAACACATACTTATTGCAGAACGATTGTAGAGATTTTACATCGTCCTTATCAGAGCGCATTTCTTCGACAACTTTGTCACCGTTGAAACACACCAACTTTACACAAGTGTTACCTATATCAATTATTAAATTCACGCCTTTATAAATTTGTGAGGTGCAAAATTATTGAAAAAAAATGAAATGACATAACTCTAAGTGAAAAATATAAGTTATTTTTGCAGCGTGAAAAGTTTAAAGTACATAAAAATATTGATGGTTATTGTGCTTTTGTCATTTATTAGCAATAAAATGGAAGCACAAAAAGGAATTTGCAATGCGGATTCAATAGAGATAAGCATACTCACTTGTTCTCCCCATAATGAGATCTACAGTCTGTACGGACATACTGCTATTAGATTTCAAGACAAGGCGCAAGGTGTGGATTTTGTAGTGAATTATGGAGTGTTCTCATTTCATAAACCATATTTTATTCTAAGATTCGTGTTTGGCCTTACTGATTACGAAATGGGGATTGTGCCGTTTGAGGACTTTTGTCAAGAGTACAGCTACTATGGTTCTAAAGTCATTCAACAGACACTAAACCTCTCAGATGAAGAGAAAATAAAAATCACAAAAGCATTACAGAACAACTATGAACCTGAGAACAGAGTTTATAGATATAATTATTTTTACAACAACTGCACGACTAAAGCTCGTGATATTATACTTGAAAATATTGATGGTAATATCGTTTACAAAAACAAGATAAATACCAAAACTTCATTCCGTGATATGATACATTCTTGTAATGAAGATTATCGCTGGGCAAGATTCGGAAATGATTTGCTGCTTGGAGTGAAGGCTGATTTGAAAACGACAAGAGAAAATCAGCAGTTCCTGCCAAAGAACTTGATGACAGACTTTGCTTCTGCATACGTGGTAAAATCAAATGGAACACGTTATCCGCTTATAAAAGACACGAAGACCATCGTTATGCAACGAGATCGGGTAAATGAAAGTAGTTTAATCCCCACTCCAACCGTATCATTTTTAATGATAGCAGCAGTTATCGCAATTATAAGTCTAATAGAACTTGTTATGCATAAACGCTTCATCTTTATTGATATTATATTGATGATATTGCAAGGAATATCAGGTATTGTACTTTTTGCAATGTTGTTTTCACAGCACCCTACCACAAGTACAAACTTGCAAATATTATTACTAAACCCTCTGTGGTTATTCGTTGCTATCTATATAATAAGGAATAAGCATAGCATAAATAGACAAAAAAATATCCTAAAGATTTGTCTGCTTACAATATTTATATTCATATTGTGCGGAATTTTTCAAGACTATGCTGAAGGAATCAGTATTTTGGCATGGAGTTTGCTAATGAGAACAATGTTTGATTTGTATTTTTTGAAGATAAATGAGAAATAGGTATATAACAGCTACGGCACTGACACTTATAGCTGCATTACAGTATTGTGCAGCACAGAAGTCGGGAAATGCCCCACGACTGGTTGTCAATATAACAATAGACCAACTGAGAACAGACTTTCTCGAATCATTTGAAAGTCTTTATGGAGACAATGGCTTTAAACGCCTGATGACAGATGGAATGATGTATTCGTCTGTAGATTTTCCATTTTATCCCGTAGACAGAGCTTCGGCTATTGCGACTCTGAATACAGGCACAACACCAAATTATAATGGTATAGCTGCAGAGCAGTGGTTTGACAGAACTGTTTTAAGGTCTGTCTCATGTGTTGATGATACCAATTTTAAAGGCTTGCTAACAAGTGAAACAGTGTCAGCCCAGAATGTCCTAACCACAACCCTCAGTGATGAACTGAAAATCAGTACTAAAGGTAAATCTTTAATTTATAGTATTGCCGAAAGAAAGGATGCCGCCGTTATTCCTGCAGGTCATAACGGCGATGGTGCATTTTGGGTAAATGGACAAGATAATTGCTGGTGCACTTCAACGTATTATACAAAGAAAGCCCCTAAGTGGCTGGAAACATACAATTTATACAATATTCCTTATCAAAAGAATAGTAGTATAAACGAGCAAATTACCAATCTTGCAATCCAATGTATGTCTATGAATTCACTTGGAAAAGATGAAACTACAGACATGCTGTTCCTTACATATAATGCAGCACCAGTAATAGACAAGAACGGATATGAAGATTGCCAAGAAGTGTATTTGCAGATAGACAGAAACCTTGGACGGTTGATGACAAATATCCAAGCGACTATTGGACTTGACAAAGTTTTATTTGTTGTTAATGGGACTGGATATTACAATGAACTAAAACCAGACAGAAAAAAATACCGTATACCAGGCGGAACACTCTATATAAATCGCACTGCAAATTTACTGAATATGTATTTAGGAGCATTGTATGGAAGCGATCGGTACGTAGATGGATATTATAACAACCAAATATATCTAAATACAAAATTAATAGACAAGAAAAGACTTAGATATACTGAAATAACAGAATTGTCAAAATCATTTCTAAGACAGAGCCAGGGAGTAGCCAATGCTTTTTCAAGCGAAAATATAATGTCGAACTACTCATCTGAAACAGAAAAGCTAAGACATGGTTTTAATATTTCAAAGTGTGGTGACATTCTTATCGAAACAATTCCCGGGTGGGATATATACAATGAAGAAACGCATCAGCAAAGTAATATAAGTACAGCATATATACAAACACCCGTTTTGTTTTATGGATTTAACGTAAAAAAAGGAAAGATAACGACCCATGTTTCAGTGGAAAGTGTATCTCCAACCATCGCTAAGTCCATTCGTATTCGAGCTCCCAATGCGTGCAAAGAAACATATCTGTTCTGAATTATGTGGTAATTTTATAACAGAATTATCCATAAAAGAGCACAGAGAAGTTAAATAAAAGGATTATAATGCCTTAAAACAAAATAAAATAGTTAAATTTGCACACAATTAATTTTCGAATATAACAAAAATAGATAAAATGGGATTTAATAACTTTCTGAAAGCGCTGTTCGGTGACAAGTCGACACGCGACATGAAACAAATTCAACCTATTGTTGAAAAAGTAAAAGCCGCTTACCCTGAGATTAAAGCACTGACAAATGACCAGCTTAGAGCAAAAACTAAGGAGTTACAGCAAAAGCTTCAAGATGCAGTAAAAGAAGACAAAGCAAAAATCGCAGAGCTAAAGGCAACAATCGAAAACACACCAATTGATGAGCGTGAAGAAATCTTTAGCAAGATAGACAAGCTTGAGAAAGAAGTGCTCGACAAGTATGAAGTTGTTCTGAATGATATTTTGCCTATTGCATTCAGTATAATGAAAGATACTGCAAGGCGATTCGCGGAAAATGAGGAGATTGTTGTCACTGCAAACGACTTTGACCGTGAATTGGCTGCGACAAAAGATTTTGTCCGCATAGAAGATGAAAAAGCCATATACAGCAACCATTGGAAAGCCGGTGGAAACGACATGAAGTGGGATATGGTACATTATGACGTACAGTTATTTGGAGGTGCCGTACTTCATCAAGGCAAAATAGCAGAAATGGCAACTGGTGAAGGAAAAACCCTTGTTGCAACACTTCCTGTATTTTTGAATGCCTTGACAGGCAATGGAGTTCATGTTGTAACCGTCAATGATTATCTGGCAAAACGTGACTCTGAATGGATGGGACCATTATATATGTTCAATGGTTTGTCTGTAGATTGCATAGACAAACATCGTCCAAATTCTCCAGAGAGGCGTAAAGCTTATCAGGCAGATATAACATTTGGTACGAATAATGAGTTCGGATTCGACTATCTGCGTGACAATATGGCAATATCGCCAGATGATCTTGTGCAGCGTATGCACAATTATGCAATTGTCGACGAGGTTGACTCAGTTTTGATCGATGACGCACGTACACCACTTATTATATCTGGTCCTGTGCCAAATGGCGATGACCAGATGTTTGAGGAATATCAGCCATTGGTTGAAAAGCTTGTTGATGTTCAGAGAAAATTGGCAACCAAGTATCTTGCAGATGCAAAGCAGAAAATTTCGGAAGGAAAGAAAACCAACAACCAAAAACTTATTGATGAAGGTTTCTTGAGTCTGTATCGTTCCCACAAAGCTCTGCCTAAGAATAAGCCACTGATTAAGTATCTTTCTGAAGACGGAATAAAATCAGGAATGCTGAAGACGGAAGAAATTTATATGGAAAACAACAACCGTCGAATGCCAGAAGCAGTAGAGCCACTATACTTCGTTGTTGATGAGAAACTCAATTCTGTAGATTTAACAGATAAGGGTACAGATTGGTTAGCAAAAGAGGTTAATGATAAAGACTTGTTTGTCTTACCAGACATAACAACACAGCTCTCTCAGCTTGAAAACGAGAAAGACCTGAGTGATCAAGAACGTCTTGACAAAAAGGATGCCTTATTAAACCACTATTCTGTACAGAGTGAACGTGTACATACTTTGCAGCAGTTGCTGAAAGCATATACAATGTTCAACAAAGACGACGAATATGTTGTCATGGACGGTGAGGTAAAGATTGTAGACGAGCAAACCGGACGTATAATGGAAGGTCGCCAGTGGAGCGATGGATTACATCAGGCAGTTGAGGCAAAGGAGCATGTTAAGATTAAAGAAGCAACTCAAACCTTTGCAACCATAACTCTGCAAAACTATTTCCGTATGTACCACAAGCTTTCTGGTATGACTGGTACTGCAAGCACTGAGGCTGGTGAGTTCTGGGATATTTATAAACTTGATGTTGTTGAAATCCCAACAAACAGACCAATACTACGAAAGGATCTTGACGATAGACTATACAAGACTGCGCGCGAGAAATACAATGCCGTGATAGAGGAAATCCAAGAGATGATAAATCAAGGACGCCCAGTTTTGGTTGGTACTACTTCGGTTGAAATATCAGAGCTTTTGTCAAAGATGCTCACAATGCGTCATATTCCTCACAATGTGCTTAATGCGAAGTTGCATCAGCATGAGGCTGACATAGTTGCAAAAGCCGGTTTAAGCAAAACTGTAACCATTGCCACAAACATGGCAGGTCGTGGTACTGATATCAAGCTTTCTCCAGAAGTAAAAGCTGCAGGTGGACTTGCTATCATTGGAACCGAGCGCCACGAGAGTCGTCGTGTAGACCGTCAGTTGCGTGGACGCGCAGGTCGTCAGGGTGACCCAGGCAGTTCTGTATTCTATGTAAGTTTGGAAGACAAGTTAATGCGTTTGTTTGCAAGCGAAAGAATAGCCAAAGTTATGGATAAGCTCGGAATAGAGGATGGTGAGCGCATTGAAAGTTCTCTTATGTCCAAGAGTATCGAAAGAGCACAGAAGAAGGTAGAAGAAAACAACTTCGGTATCCGTAAGCGCCTGTTGGAGTATGATGACGTGATGAACAAGCAGCGTACGGTTATCTATGAGAAGCGCAGACATGCCCTTATGGGTGAGCGTATAGGCATGGATATAACCAATATCATTTGGGACCGTGTTGTCAACATCATCGAAAAGAATGACTATGAGGGCTGTAAGGATGAATTCTTAAAGATATTCTCAATGGAGTGCCCATTCACAGAAGTGGAATTCCAAAATGAGAACCGCGAGAATCTTGAGGAGAAAGCATTCCAGCTATCTATGGCAGACTTCAAGAGAAAGACAGATCGTATACAGTCTGTAGCATGGCCAGTGATAAAGCAAGTATACGAGGAGCAAGGAGCCATCTATGAGCGCATCATGGTTCCACTGACAGACGGCAAGAGAATGTATAACATACCTTGCAACTTGAAAGAAGCTTATGAAAGTGAAGGCAAGAGTGTAGTGAAACAATTTGAGAAAACAATTTTGCTTCATATCATAGACGACTGTTGGAAAGAAAATCTGCGTGCACTCGACGAGTTGAAACATAGTGTTCAGAATGCTTCTTATGAGCAAAAGGATCCACTCGTAATATTCAAGTTGGAGAGTGTCAAGCTGTTTGACGACATGGTTGACCAAATGAACAACAGAATCGTTGGAATTCTAATGCGTGCACAGATTCCTGTAATGCAGCAGGATGAGGTGCAGGAAGCCGCTCCAGAGGAGCACTCACAGCAGTATACTGAGGAGAAGCTAAATCCTGATGAGGAAGCACAACAGATAGCTGCAACTCAAGATACAAGAGAAAATGCTGCCAACGAACCTGTTGTAAAAGAAAAGCAACCTGGCAGAAATGACTTGTGTCCATGTGGTAGCGGAAAGAAATTCAAGAACTGTCACGGTCGTGGATTGGTTTAAAAAGAACTAATATCCTATCGTGGATTAACTAATTTTTAATTAGGAAACATTATTTACAGGTGTGTCAGATAAGTAGAAATATTTATATGGCACACTTTTTTTAATAAAACAGCTTACAATCCTTACTTTTATAAAACGAAAAGTTATGAAAATTACATTTACTAATCTAAGAAAAGAATTTGGAGACAAGATAGCAGTAAACATAGAAAATCTTGATGTAAAGCCAGGAACATTATTAGGTATCGTTGGAAACAACGGAGCAGGCAAGACAACTCTGTTTAGGCTTACCCTTGATTTGCTCAGACCAGACAGTGGCGAAGTAATAACCCAGTTCGTAAATTCAGACGGTACTACATTTGGAACAGACGTAAAAGTTAGCGAAGAATGGAAAGTTTACACGGGAGCATACATAGATGAGAATTTTCTGATAGATTTTCTTACGCCAGAGGAATATTTTGAATTTATAGCAAAGGCAAACGACATAAGCAAAAGTGCCATGATCGAAAGGATAGAGAAATTCTCCCATTTTATGAACGAAGAGATTGTTGGCAAAAATAACATAATAAGAAGCATGTCTGCCGGAAATAAGCAGAAAATAGGCATTATCTCTGCCATGCTAAACGAGCCTCAGTTGCTTATACTTGATGAACCATTCAATTTTCTTGACCCCTCAAGTCAAAATATTTTAAAGAAGATATTAGTTGAATACAATAAAGCCACAGGAGCCACAATACTTATAAGCAGCCATAACCTGTCACACACGATGGACATCTGCAACAGAATTGTTATAATGGAGCATGGTTGTATTGTAAAAGATTTTTCTGAGCCAAACAGCAACACCAGACAAGAGTTAGAGGAATACTTTAACAAATAAAATACAGCAAGCTGCACAATCCACAAACCAGTTTTCATCCCACCATGCACATATAGCATAAAATAGTTATAAAAACAATTAGTATTTATTCAAGCATTTGCTTTTTTCGGTGAAACATATTAACTTTGTATTGCATAAAATTGCTTTATTAAGAAAAATGAAATTATCAGAGCTAAAAACTGGAGAAAAGGGAGTCATCGTTAAAGTATTAGGACACGGTGGCTTTAGGAAAAGAATCATTGAAATGGGGTTCATCAAAGGACAGGTTGTAGAAGTCTTGCTCAACGCACCATTACACGACCCTGTTAAATACAAGATAATGGGTTATGAAGTATCGTTGAGACATAACGAAGCTGCAATGATTGAGATAATTTCCGTTGACGAAGCCCAAAAGCTGAATGATGAAGAAAGATATGGTATCCAAAATAACAATGCAGAAGTAACATACAGCACCGAATGTTGCAATAAGATTTCAGAAACACAACTGCATGATGTAGCTTTGAAAAAGAGGAAAAGTATAAATATAGCATTGGTAGGAAATCCAAACTGTGGAAAGACATCTCTTTTCAACTATATATCTGGAGCCCATGAACGAGTGGGAAATTATTCAGGCGTTACAGTAGATGCCAAAGAAGGTCATGCCGCATTCAAAGGCTATGATTTAAATATAATAGACCTGCCAGGCACCTACTCTCTTTCAGCCTATAGTCCAGAAGAGCTATATGTAAGAAAGGAAATCATTGACAAGACTCCAGACATTATAATAAACGTAATAGACTCAAGCAACATAGAGCGCAATCTATATCTTACGACACAGCTTGTAGACATGAACCAGCGAATTGTATGTGCTCTGAACATGTATGATGAATTTGAAGAGCGTGGCGACAAGCTAAATTACCAAACCTTAGGAAAGCTGTTTGGCGTACCGATGATTCCAACTGTCTTCAAGTCAGGCAGAGGAATAAACGAACTGTTTTCTACGGTAATAAACATGTATGAAGACGAAGACAAGACCTACCGTCACATACACATCAACCATGGAAAAGACATAGAAGAAGGTATTGACCGCATAAAAGAGTTGATACAAAAAGACGAGCAGATACGATACAAGTATTCTACCCGCTATCTTGCCATAAAACTTCTTGAAAACGACAGCAGTGCAGAGACTTTAATAAACGAGCTGCCAAACGGCAAGGAGATAATCGAAAGAAGGGATAAAGAAGCCGTAAGGATAAAAGAAGAAGTTACAGAAGACAGCGAAACCGCCATTATGAATGCCAAGTATGGCTTTATAAGTGGAGCTTTAAAGGAAGCTGAGTATATGACTGGAAACAAGCAAGATACATATCAAACGACACACGTTATTGACAGTATTATAACAAACAAGTATCTTGGTTTTCCGCTCTTTTTCTTTCTGCTCTACATTATGTTTCAAGTAACATTCTCGCTTGGACAGTATCCTATGGACTGGATAGACTCAGGCATAGGAGCATTAAGCGATTGGATAAGCGAGAACATGGCAGACGGTCCGTTAAAGGCAATGCTTGTAGACGGAGTGATAGGCGGTGTAGGCTCTGTCATTGTATTCTTGCCCCAAATCCTTATCTTGTATGCATTTATTTCCTTCATGGAGGACAGCGGATACATGGCTCGTGCAGCCTTTATTATGGACAAGCTGATGCATAAGATGGGCTTGCACGGAAAATCTTTCATACCGCTGATAATGGGCTTTGGTTGCAATGTGCCGGCAGTAATGGCAACACGAACGATAGAAAGCCGTAAAAGCAGACTCATAACTATGCTTATTCTCCCCTTCATGAGCTGTTCAGCACGACTGCCGATTTATATAATGATAACAAGCACCTTCTTTGCCGTAAAATATTGCAGTTTGATAATGATTTCCCTGTATGTCATAGGTATCGTTGTGGCAATAATAATGAGTCGCCTTTTCAGCAAATGGTTAGTGAAAAAAGACGACACACCGTTTGTTATGGAATTGCCACCTTACAGATTCCCTACAACGAAAGCGATACTGCGCCACACTTGGGAGAAAGGAAAACAATATTTAAAGAAGATGGGAGGCATTATCCTTGTTGCGAGCATCATCGTGTGGGCTTTGGGATATTTCCCCCACAACGACAATCTGAACATGCAGGAGCAGCAAGAGCAAAGCTATATTGGCAAGATAGGAAAAATTATAGAACCAGTTTTCAAGCCACAGGGCTTTGATTGGAAGCTATCCGTAGGTTTAGTTTCGGGCGTTGGTGCAAAAGAGATTGTAGCTTCAACCATGGGCGTGCTGTATTCTGGCGATGATAGCGTTGCCGACGATTCAGAGTCAAGTTCTGCAAAATACCATTATCTGTATGAAAAGATGTCAGCAGACGGTATTACGCCGCTTATAGCATTCTGCTATCTTCTCTTCGTTTTGCTGTATTTCCCATGTTTAGCAACCATCGTTGCTGTAAAGAACGAGACAGGCAGTTGGAAGTGGGCATTTTTCACAGCTGCATACACAACAGCAACCGCATGGATACTGTCAGCATTGGTATACCAGATAGGCAGCTGCTTCATAAAATAAAAATATGAGCACCACATAAAGATAAAGCATTATAATACAAAACATAAGATAATATAAAGATAAAGACATAAGTTTATCTATAAACAAAAAACAAAAACCTAAAAAATTATGATTAACAGATTTATCCTTAACGAAGTTTCATACTTCGGTCCTGGAGCAAGAAAAGAACTCCCAAATGTAGTAAAGAGCCGTGGATTCAAGAAAGCCCTTGTTGTTACCGACAAAGGCTTAATGAAATTTGGTGTAGCAAAGATGGTACTCGACGTGCTCGATGATGCAAAAGTGCCGTATGAGATATATGATGAAGTAAAGCCAAACCCAACCGTACAGAATGTTACAAACGGAGTAAAAGCATGTAAAGATGCTGAAGCCGACTTTATAATAGCAATTGGTGGCGGATCGTCTATGGACACCGCAAAGGGTATTGGTATAATATGCACCAATCCAGAATTTGCAGATGTCGTTTCGCTTGAAGGCGTTGCTGATACCAAGAACAAGTGCTTGCCAATCATTGCCCTTCCGACCACAGCTGGAACAGCAGCCGAAACCACTATCAACTATGTCATCATCGACGAAAAACGCCAGCAGAAGATGGTATGCGTAGATCCTAATGATATTCCAGCCGTTGCAATCATAGATGCAGAACTTATGTATTCATTGCCAAAGGGTCTTACAGCAGCAACCGGAATGGATGCCATGACACATGCCATTGAAGGTTTGATAACCAAAGCCGCATGGGAGATGAGCGATATGTTCGAGATTAAAGCCATAGAGATGATTCACAAGTATCTGCCGATAGCAGTGAACGATCCAAAGAATCCAGAAGGCAGAAACGGTATGGCTGTGGCACAATATATAGCCGGTATGGCATTCTCTAACGTTGGACTTGGTGTTGACCATGGTATGGCACATCCGATGAGTGCTCTCCACGATGTTCCACATGGAGTTGCCTGTGCAATTCTGCTTCCAACCATCATGCGTTTCAACATGCCAGTAAGCATAAAGAAGTATGTTGAGATAGCCAAAGCCGTTGGTGTCTATGAAATCGGCATGACCGACGAGCAAGCTGCAGAAGCAGCATGCAACGAGATAGAGAATCTCTCAAAGCTTGTTGGCATTCCTCAGCATCTTTCAGAATTAGGAATAAAAGAAGAAGACATCCCAGCTCTTGCTGATCAGGCAATTACTGACGTTTGCACTCCAGGCAATCCACGCCCTGTGACAAGAGAAGAGATTGTTGAACTATACAAGAAGATTCTTTAGTCAAGATAAAGAAACAATATAAAAAGATTATGGGTTGGCTCCGATATTGGAACCAACCCATATTTTTTATCATCATCGAAATTGACGAAACCAAATGAATAACAATTCTTTTACTGAAGATTATTCAGCTACGTCTTCAGCGGGTTTCATGTTAGTATAAACATTCTGAACATCATCGTCGTCTTCAAGAATGTCAACCATCTTGTCGATAGTCTCACGCTGCTCAGGTGTAACATCCTTCAAGTCGGTAGGAATGCGAGTGAACTCAGCACCAGTAATCTCTATCCCCTTGCCCTCAAGATGCTTTTGCAAATCGCTGAAGCTTTTAGGATCGCCATAAATAGTAACCTCGTTGGTTTCCTCGTCATAGTCGTAGTCTTCCTCCACGCCATAATCTATAAACTCAAGTATAAGGTCGTCCATGTCAAGGTCGGCAGGCTTTTTGAATGTAAACACACTCTTTTGGTCGAAAAGGAACGAAAGCGAGCCCTGAGTACCAAGGTTACCGTTGTATTTGTTAAATACGGCACGCACATTAGCCACCGTACGCGTAGTATTATCAGTAGCAGCATCAACAAAAATAGCCACTCCGTGAGGACCATATCCCTCGTATGTAACCTCTTTGAAGTCTTTCTGGTCTTTACCCATAGCATTTTTGATAGCGCGCTCAACATTAGCGTTAGGCATATTCTCGCGCTTTGCAGTCTGAATGATAGCTCTTAGGTGCGGGTTATTCTCCGGATCCGGTCCACCAGCCTTTACAGCGATAGCTATCTGTTTACCAATTTTGGTAAATGTGCGAGCCATGTGGCCCCATCTTTTCAATTTTGTCGCTTTGCGATATTCAAATGCTCTTCCCATTGGAGTAATTGTTTATTTTGAAATTTTAAATTAATGTTTTCTTCTAAAATCAAGATTCGCATGGTGTCATAAGCACCATACGATTCCTTTTATATACTAATATTACTTATCTTAATTCTGCTCCCAGTTGCTTTTTCAAGTTGGCAACCAGCTTGGTCATTACTGCCTCAATATGTTTTTCCGTAAGAGTTTTTTCCTCGTCCTGCAGTATAAAGTTCACGGCATAACTCTTCTTTCCTTCCGGTAAGTTCTTTCCCTCATAAACGTCAAACAGCTCCACCTTCTTCAAAAGCTTCTTTTCTGTTTGGTAAGCAATTTTCTCAATCTCTACAAACTCAATGTTATTGTCGAGCAGAAGAGCCAAGTCACGGCTTACAGGTGGGAACTTGCTAATCTCCTTGAAGCTGAATTTAGCCTTCTTTATAGCCTTCATAAGAGCCGTCCAGTTCAGTTCAGCATAATAAACCGGTGTTTCGATTCCGAAAGCCTTCAGCTTTTTTTTGCAAATTATGCCCATTTCAGCCAGCACCTTTCCTCCGCGGTTTTCTATAGAGATTGCCGTTGAGAAGATATCGTTATCGCTCTTCTTGAACACTACAGCCCCCATCGGAAGTCCTATGCGCTGCAATATATTCATCACATACGCCTTTAGTTCAAAGAACGACGTATCCTCGTCAGGATGGTTCCAGTTGCCGCTGATGCGCTTTCCTGTGAGCCACAAAGCGAGATGATATTCTTCGCTGTATGCAGCCTTTGGATTATCCACCGTATGCTTCTCCTTGTTGAAGTTGTAAACATTACCAAACTCGAAGAAATGCAGGTTCTGGTTCTTACGCTTGATGTTGTGCTCCAAGCTCTCCAGTCCTCCAAAGAGCAAAGTCTCTCTCATCACATTCAAGTCAGAGCTCAGAGGATTCATTATTCTCACGAGATTGTCTGCATGATAATGATTCAAGTTTTCATAATATGCAGCCTTGGTCAGCGAGTTATTCAATATTTCGTTGAACCCGCATCCCGTAAGTTGCTCGCCTACAATATTTTCAAGTTTATGCTTAATGTCTTCGTCACCCTTTATTACGAGAGAGCTTTTCAGCTGTGTAGGAATCTCCACATTGTTGTATCCGTAGATACGCAAGATATCCTCCACCACATCGCATGGTCGCTGCACGTCAACCCTGTAGGCTGGAATCTGCAGCTCAAGCCCATCGGTTGTTTCTGCCAATATTTTCATTTCGAGCGAACTGACGATATTCTTTATCATGTCCACAGGGATATTCTTTCCCACGAGTCCATTCACATAGTCGTATTTCAGCGACACCTTAGCATCCTCGATAGGCTCCGGATAAACATCCTTTATCTCCATTGCCACCTTAGCCCCAGCCAATTCCTTAGCCATTATTGCAGCTTGCTGCAATGCGTAAATAACTCCGTTAGGGTCTATTCCGCGCTCAAATCTGAAAGAAGCATCAGTGCTCAGTCCATGTCGGCGTGCACTTTTACGAATCCATGTAGGGTGGAAATACGCGCTCTCCAACACTACGTTAACCGTAGAGTCGTAGGTTCCGCTACCCTTTCCGCCGAATACTCCTGCGA
>CAKQCV010000015.1 GCA_934217675.1 uncultured Prevotella sp.
TTAGCTCAGTTGGCCAGAGCACGTGATTTGTAATCTCGGGGTCGTTGGTTCGAATCCGACAAGAGGCTCAAAAAAAATAAAGGGAGACATCCAATAGGAGTTGTCTCCTTTTTTTATTTTACTTTTATATCAATTCAATAGGATTCACAGCTAAGATTTATGAAATCAGACATTGAAATCGCACGCAGCATCGAGTTGGAAAGGATTGAGAAAGTTGCAGAAAAATACAACATCCCAACTGGAGAACTCGAAAACTATGGTAAATTCATTGCAAAAGTTCCGCTAAAACTTATCAATGAAGAAAAAATCAGTCAAAGTAATCTTATTCTTGTTACGGCTATAACGCCTACACTTGCGGGAATCGGAAAAACAACAGTTTCTGTTGGATTAGCGCTCGGACTGAACAGAATTGGCAAAAAAGCCATTTGTGCCCTACGTGAGCCTTCGCTCGGACCTTGTTTTGGACGAAAAGGCGGAGCTGCAGGAGGTGGATATGCACAAGTTCTACCTATGGACAAGATTAACCTGCATTTTACCGGAGATTTTCATGCTATCACGTCTGCACACAACATGATCACTGCCCTACTCGACAATTATATACACCAAAACAAAAACAATGGGTTTACCCTCAAAGATATATTATGGAACCGAGTGCTTGACGTTAATGACCGTGGACTTAGAAATGTTGTAACCGGACTTGGAGGAAAATCAAACGGAATAGTTCGCGAAACAGGATTCGATATAACTCCTGCATCAGAAATAATGGCTATATTATGCCTTGCAACCGACGAGCACGATCTAAGGCGAAGAATAGAAAATATCACATTGGGATATACTATTGACGATAAACCTTTCACCGTAAAAGATCTTGGAGTGGCTGGAGCTATAACTGTATTGCTGAGAGACGCCATCTCGCCAAATCTCGTTCAGACAACAGAACACACAGCGGCCTTTGTACATGGCGGTCCTTTTGCAAATATTGCACATGGATGCAACTCTATTATTGCAACAAAAATGGCTATGACGTTCGGAGAATATGTAATAACAGAGGCTGGATTCGGAGCTGACCTCGGTGCTGAGAAATTCTACAACATAAAATGTCGTAAAGCTGGATTGCAACCCAAGTTGACTGTAATTGTAGCTACTGCACAAGGACTAAAAATGCATGGAGGAGTGGCAATAGACGCTATAAAGGAAGAAAATCACGATGGACTGAAAAAGGGACTTGCCAATCTTGACAAACACATCAACAATTTACAAGTATTTGGACAAACTGTTGTTGTGGCATTTAACAGATATGCTAACGACTCAGAAGAAGAAATTAATATCGTTCGCCAACACTGTAAAGAATTAGGTGTAGGATTTGCTGTAAACAATGCTTTTGTTGAAGGTGGCAAAGGAGCTGAAGAACTTGCAAATCTTGTTGTGGACACAATCGGCAATCACCCGTCTGCACCTTTGTATCCAACTTATTCGAACAATGACTCTATCGAGACAAAAATAACAAAGGTGGCTTGCCATATCTATGGTGCTTCTTCTATAACATACAGCACCATGGCAAAAAGAAAAATAAAAGCAGCTACAGAAAACGGGTTTGACAAATTTCCTATATGCATTGCCAAAACACAATATTCATTCTCTACTGACCCTAAAGCATACGGCGTGGCAAAGGATTTTGAATTTCACGTGCGTGATATAGTTGTTAATAGCGGAGCTGAAATGATTGTTGTCATTGCTGGCGATATAATGCGTATGCCTGGATTGCCAAAGACTCCACAGGCAAACCTCATTGACATTGTAGACGATGAAATCGTCGGGTTATCATAGACAAAAAACTTATTAAATCCAACACCATACCTCACCCATCCCTCACACTCTGAAAAGTCCATAAACACCGGGGATTCAGAGAAAAGAGTGAGGGATGAGGGATAAATCACAAAAAAACATTTATACCTTTCATCCATGAATGAAACCTTAATACATAATATTATTTAAGCCATACATAATAATATTATTAAAAAATATATACTGAAAGAAACAAAAAACCCTGCAGCTTACGCTAACAGGGCTAATGAAAGGAGGAGTGGTACCACCAGGAATCGAACCGGGGACACAAGGATTTTCAGTCCTTTGCTCTACCAACTGAGCTATGGCACCTTTGCAATTACAAAACCATATTTCTGTTTTGCGGTTGCAAAGGTACACATAATTTTTTGACTCTACAAATTTTTTTCCATTTTTTATCAAGAAAGCAAGAAATTTGTTTATTCCTCCAATAATGATTTAACATTATAATCCATTTTCTTGAATACGACCCAATAGAATACAGGTAAGACTGTTGCTATGAGAACCATGGATATCAAAGTTCCGAAAAATATAACAGCTGCCATTGGCGACCATAGAGTGTTACCTTCAAGCATCATTGGCAACACACCAACTGATGCTGCTGCTGAGGTGAGGAATATTGGTCGCATGCGGCGTTCACCAGCCTTAAAGGCTGCTTCACGAACTGTCATATTATTATCTCTACGAAGTTCTTCTGCATAGTCAAGCATTATGATGCCATTTCTAACAAGTATTCCCATAAGACTTACCACTCCAAGCACTCCCGTAAGACTCATATCATACCCTGTCATCAACAAACCTAATACTGCACCCAAAATACATAGTGACATAGACGAAAGATTGACAAGTGCAAGACTAATCTTCCTAAAATGAAACAAAAGAATGAAGAATATTATCAGTACAGCAATGGCTACACCACCAAACACCTGAGGTAAGGTTTCTGTATCTCGCTCATACATTCCACCTGCATTGACAGTAACAGTTGACGGCAAATCAAGTTTTTCAACCTCGCTCATTATTTTCTTTGTAATGTTATTCACATTGTATCCATTCATTGGTTCAGCAAGTACGGATATTGTGCGAATGCCATTACGATGGCATACTGCACCATAAGTATAAGACGGCTTTATTGTAGCAATCTGTCGCAGAGGTACAGAAGCAGTTCCACCCATAACAGGGATATTCTCATCAGGCAAAGCTGCAAAACGATCTGGATTTGAATAATCAGACTTCAAGACAACGCTTACAGGATAATCATCCTCCCACACTGTTGACACAGGAATACCGTTACCAAATCTAAGCGCCATATTAGCAGAAAGCAAAGTTTTGTTAACACCAAGCCTGTTTGCCTCCGTATCGTTCAACTTTACAGACACGCCAGGCAGAGGATTTCCAAAATCATCTCGAATAAGCTGTAATCCATCTATCTTGCGCATACATCCTTCTATTTTATGAGCTGCAGAAACTATATCTTTTATGGAATCACCACTTATACGAATCTCTATAGGAGAAATGGCATTGTTATAATCCATCTGCTTGAATCTGACATAAGCATTTGGAAAATATTCTCTATATTTGTTGGCATAGTCATCAAGAACACCTTGCGTAGCCTCGTCATCAATTGTATTCACAATAAATTGTGCAAAGTTTGGTCCACCAATCTGAGGAGCATATGTGGTGTGAAAACGTGGCGAACCTTGTCCGACAAACGTGGTTATACCAACAATTCTCTTATCTTTCTTCATTATATTGCGCAATGAATCTGCAACAGTTGCAGTCTGCTGTGCTGAACTTCCGTTTGGCATATATATTTCCACAGCGAACTGATTTCTCTCGGCTATAGGCATCATACGCTGTGGAACAACAGCAAAAAGCAACCCACCAACTGCAACAACAAATAAAGCTCCACTAATAGTCAGCATTGGATGATTGAAACATCGTGTGAGAAGCCATGTGTAGCCATTCTGCAAATAATCAAGCGGATTTTTTTTCTTCTTTACTGTAGCTCCAACATTTTCAACAGCAAGTCCTTTTTTTATAAATTTAAACTGAAGATATGGCGTTAGTAGCAACGAAATAGACAAAGACACTGTCAATATTATAAACATAGCCCAAGGGAATGTCTTTACGAAGTCTGCCATGTCTCCTTTCATAGTAAGAAGAAATGGGAAAAACGTAAGGCTTATAGACAGTGTTGCAGACAAAACAGACATGAAGAACTCTCGCGGTGCTGCAATTGTTGCCTGACGTCGTGTCATACCACTGCCCAGCTTTTCCATATAGTTGTCTATAATAACAACAGAGTCGTCAACAACCATTCCAAGAGTGACAATCAATGCAGCAAGTGTAACAGTGTTTAACTCCATTCCAAAAATAAAGAACAATCCAACAGACGTAAATATTGTTATCGGAATTGTCATTGCTGATACTTCTGCAACTCTTCGCGGCATTAATATTACAACAACAAGGATTACTGCAAGAACAGAAATAAGCAACTCTCTAAGGAAATTGATTACTGATTCGGACACAACTTTGCTTTGATCGGTTATTATATGCACATGAACATCATCCGGAAGCTCCTGTTCATACTTATCAAGCAAAGCTCTGACTTGTTCCCCCATCTTAACTATATCATTTCCCGGACGCATTTCAACAGAAAGAAGAACACACTTGTTATCGTTATACTTTATATATTTGTCAAGCCGTGGATATTCTCTTTCTATTCTTGCTATATCTTTAAGTCTTACTACATCTCCTTGAGGTGAAGAATATATAATCTGTTGAGCTATATCACGTTCACAATTATATGAGTCTGAAATATATACAGGTGCATTGTTCTTACCGTTCTCAACAGTTCCACTCATCGTAGTAAACCCTTGTGACGACAATGTGCTCATTACGAATGCAGGTCCGATACCATATTTCGAAAGCTTGTTTTGGTCTAAATAAACAGATACTTGCTCATTCTCCAAACCATAAGTACGCAAATTTGAAATAGCATCAATACTGCGTAGTTTGTTTTTAATATCTTTTATGTAAGTATTCAACTCTCTATAAGTCTTTTCCTTGCTCTCTATCGTAACAAGCAATGCTGACGTATCTGCAATATCATCAACAGCCTGTACAGCAAGTACGCCTGATGGTAATTTCAGTTTCAAAGCAGAAAGTCCGTGCTTAACCTTTGCCCAAAAAGCATCTTTGTCTTCCACCTCATCACCAAGTTGAACATAAACAATCAGCATTCCGTCTTCACTTACAGAACGAGTCTTTGCTTTGTTCACCTCTTCATAAGAAAATATAAAGTTTTCCACCTCTGGTGCAACCCTTTGTTCTATGTCTAAAGAACTCATTCCCGGACAAACGGCAACAACTGCTCCCTGGCGGATTGTAAATACAGGCATTTCCTGCTTCGGCATATATATAAGCCCCCAAATACCTGTCAGGACAAGCATACCGACAAGCAACATAACTATATTATGATTAACCAAAGCCGATTCTATAAAACTGCGTTTCTTTGCTTCTGACATCTTAATATCCCAATTTAGTGTTTACACATTCTAAATATTCTCTTCTAAACCTTATATTTCCTTTACGACCATTCCTTCGCTGACTTTTTGTGTACCTTCAACAATCACTTTATCGCCTACAGACAGGCCACTTCTTATTATTATACCACCATCACAAAAATCTCCAACAATAACATTCTTGCGATGAGCTTTTCCTGAGACAACAATCCATACATATCGCACGTTATCTGTATCAAGCTCTATACAGTCCATTGGCAATATTATAAGATTGGAATACACATGTGACTTCATTCTTACAGAACAAACCATTCCTGAAAGCAATTTGCCATCGGAAGTTTGCAAACCGAGTCGAACATTATATGAATGTGAAACTTTGTCTGCCACAACACTTTTTTCTTTTACCACACCAGAATAAGTCTTTGAATCTGCTGCTTTAACAAAGACTTCTGCAACATCTCCTATTTTTATTGCATTTATATCACCCTCCGGTACAGAGAAGACGACATCAACATTTGTTCCGCCTGCAAGTTTTAACACAGGCTGATCAGGAAGAACGTTCATGCCAACTTCACCTGACTTGTCTGTTATTACACCACTGAACGGTGCATATAAACTTGTATGTGAAAGTTGCTCCCTTGCCACACGCTCAGCAGCTTCGGCTTCTTTCAGCTTTGAATCTACCTCAACCCACTTGATTTCTGAAACGACTCCCTCTACATGGAGCTTTTTCATTCTTCTCCAAGCATCTTGAGCCTGATGAAGCACTGCCAAACTTGCTGCATGAGTATTTTTTAAACTTGTAGGTGACACTGTACCAAGAAGTTGACCTTTAATTACGTGATCACCTTCTTTAACCGACAGGCGGGTTATATTTCCACCAAGCTCAAAACTTAATACTGTTTCCAAAGATGACTCTACTGTGCCAACGTATTCGTCTCCACTATACGGATTGTCATTGGCGACTTTCTCAACTTTAACTTTCACCGGTTCTTTATTTGTTTGTTTTTCTTTATCTCCACAAGAGGAAACAAGAGCTATAAATGCAAGAACAACAAAAAGATTTCTCATCATATATATTTTACGATTATACAAAATATTATTCTGAATACAATTGCAAAAATAATAAAAACTATTATCTTCATTACAAAAATTCATGAAATAGAATAAAAAGCGTTTTATTTAAGACAAATTTAGCGAAAAAAGTATCAGCTAAAAGTAATCAAAAATAAAAAAATGGAACACTGCAAAAACAAATACATGAGTAAGGAATACTAATGATTAAAAAAGACCAGAAACGAACGATGCTTCTGGTCCTTATTATTGTTATTGTTTACTCTGTTAAGTCGATATCATCATATAACTCCTTGAAAAAATTTCTGCCAAGAACTTTTGATATATCTGCAAGGAGTGATGTATCAATACTGTTTTTTGCAAGACATCTATATATAGATGAACGGTTGCACCCTAACTGTTTTGCAAGCCATCCAGCTGTATGTTTCTGCCTGTCCAGTTCTTCTTTTATAACTTGTCCTATGCTTATCATTTCTGCGTTGTTTAATTTTTATTTTTTAGAAGCTTGCTCCAATTCCAATAGACAGGCGTTGTGTACCCATAAAATCCTTAAGATTAGTATTCATAGCAAAACGATACTGATATGTAAATCTAACTGCAAAATATGAGTATTTTACACATATACCAACAACTGGTGATATAGCCCATGCCATATTTGCCTTTTCATCGTTTGACGTATACACACTCTTCTTTTTCTTCTTTTTTGAAGAATCGTCAGTCGTAGGTTTTAGTATTCCACTTGGGTCATTTGGGTATCCTTTATCATTTGGATATATATCATCTTGGTCTTCATCTACACTGTAATCTCCATAGTATATCTTTGCAGTGGCACCAGGACCGAAAAACACCCACACAGGATTTGCTATCTTCAATGTCCATCCCATAGCAAGATTAAGTTCTGGAGCATCTGGAGTTTTGCAATTACTGCGCATCATGTCAAAGAACTTACCATTTAGACTCATTGAAATGAAGCCTCCACTTTTATGCATATTGTATTTACCATAAGAAAAACCTATGGGTGCATCTTTCGTATATTCATAAGTAAGGACTCTTGCATGACTTTGCCTTTGGTTGAGTAACAATTCTATACGATTGAGTTGCTGTTGAGCCTGAACTTTTGTAGGGCAGTCGTTCTTTACAGCACGTTCATACAATATTTTTGCTTTTTCATATTGCTTCTCATCAAAATAGAAATCAGCCTGTTTTGAATCCATTTCACACTCGGTAAGGAATTTCGTCACACAGCTGTTATATCTGTTTGATGCAAAATTATCATAAGGGTTAAGATCCATAACCTTATTGAAATAAACGCTTGCACTACTGTAGTCAAGTAATTTGTACAATTCTTCAGCTCTCTCTCTATAATACATAATAGTATCAACAAGAGCCAAGTTTTTATTGTTTTCAGCAGTATCAACGTCAGAACATTCTGTAGCCACCTCAAACTGATCACGTGCTTCTTTATAATTCATATTCTTCATTTCTTGCACGCCTTTATTCCTATGTCCTCTATAGCATCCTGCATCTACAAGGCTATTTGGATCTATAGCCCTTAATGTTACAGCCTGTTTTGGGCGCAAATCATCCAAGTCTATAGCAACAGTAGAATACCCTGATGACATAATTGACAGGATTCTTCCTCTATAACGGTTTCCTGTAGGGAATTCTATATAGTAAACTTTGTCTGAACCTTCTATTGTTGTATTGTATGGTTTTGCACTCTTATCCATTGACGACTCAAATGTCAACGGAATAGATTGGTTGCATTTGATTATGACAACAGCTTTATTATCATCACTTGAATATACATCATTAGGTTGAGAAACATCTGTTACCTGTAACACATTTTGGGCTATCACGACTTGCACTACAACAAGCATCATGATAAGTGAAATAAATTTTTTCATAAGCAGTAATATTTTCGTTTGTTTTTATTTTTTATACTTCACACGTAACAATAAGCTATACTATCTTACTATTCTAAAAGAGCCAAGATGAAAAACATCTTTTTTCTGAGTAACTATATTTCCAGCCGTATCTTTATATGGTTGCCATGTACGAACCTGAATCAAAGGATTGTCGGTATCACGGAAATCTATCATCAAAAAGAGATAGCCCTCATCATGATACCTGTCTGTCTTCCAAAGCTGCTTTAATGTTACACCATAAATATTATCGTATTTCGGATGCTCAGTTATCTCTATATCCGAGAATTTTACATTAATGTATTTTACTGTTTTAAAGACCTTTGCCAACCTGTCAAGATACTCTTGCTTTGTCTGCTTGATATACACCACCTTGTTATTGGTCAAAGTCATTTTTGTCAGATCGGAGTTTGGTTTTTCCTTTACTACTCTTCCTGTAATAATGAGAGCCTTATCACTGAACACACTATTAAGCATCACATTGTCTTTTCTATTGTAAGCAGTTCTGAAATTCTCTATGAAATCAACTATTATCTGCCTTCTTGAATAATCAAGGTCAGACTGTTTTGCTGCCATCAACTCTTCATAACGATTCATATCTATCGCTATTGCAACATTTGTTATCAAGCCTGTATTGTCAAAACTTATAGTAAGCTCTTGACGTGCCTCATTCTCGTCGGCTTCAAGCATATCAACAGGGACACCTCTAACTTGGTATCCATTCAATGTTTTCAAGCAACGACAGTTTATTGTCATTGGAGGGCAGCTAATAGCACTACTTTTCCAAATCTGCTTAACTTCTTCTATCGCAAGCTTTGAAATATTGTCCTTCGACAGTTTTACAGTCTTTTCTCCATTATCTGCAGCCAATCTGAAAGCCTCAAGCAAAGTATTGACATTAACTTCCATCTTCTCTTTTAATTCTGAAGCTACAACGCCATCTGTTATTTTGAAAGTAGTTGCTGCTGTAGCATTATGCATTGCTAACCAACTGACAACCAGAAGGAATACCAATTTAATTTTTCTAAAATTCTTCATCTTATTTGTTTCTTTTTCCAAAAAATGATTTAACTTCTCCTTGCGGTATATTAGTATATAGTTCAGCATTAAATGTTCCATTTTCTTTAAACATCTCGCTCATTGGTATGCTAATTACAAACATGTGGATAAAATTTTTCTTTGAATTATGAAAAACCAATGTTGCTTCCATCATCGTTTTGTTAATTTGCGTAACGCTGCAAAATGTTTCCATTCCTGCATCAAGTACATAATGCACAGACTGCAATGGCAAAGTAAATTGTTTTTTTATTTTTCCATACTGTCGATGGGTAATATTCAGTTGATAACTATTGTCAACAACATTCATCAATGCATTCACAACTGACTCCAACGGATAGCGTTTTCCATACAATGGTGATTTTGCAGCATAGTCAATATAAATATCCGACCGCAATGAATTAACTTGGAACGAATTGCCTTTCAATATTTTTATATTTTCCTCTGATGTTCCTTCAAGTATTGCGCCATCAAGATTTATCTTCTTAACATAGTGCTTTCCACCACCATTGTTTACTAATTGTTCATAAACAAACTTATCAGCATCAGCCTTATCAAAATTTTGCGCCATAATATTAAATGGCAACAAACAAAAAGCAAGTATTCCTAAGGAATGTGAAAATCTAAAGAATCTCATAACATATAAAGATTATGGGTTATTGTATTTATATCATCTTGTTTCTATATTCTTTTTTACTACTCCTACTTTTATAGAAGAATTTCCAAAACTTCCTTTCTGTAAAGGACTCATAAGAATACTAAAATTTACAGGCATTTCCGTTGCTACAAGAACAAAGGCGTCATCAGATGTAACATCAGATGTAATAAATGGTTCAGACTTGAAACTGACTGTTGATTTTGCCGGAACAAGCAGATTAGCACATGTTGCCTCTTCGTCCATAGGCAATACAAGATACTTGTTTCCACTTTTATCAAGATTCAGTACATTTACGTATAACGTTTCATCTGTATCATTTTTTACTCTCACATAACATGCCGTATTCGTCTTTACAACATTCTTCACTGGCACTCCGGTATTAACATCAACAATATCCATAGCAACAGCATAGTCTGATACTATTCTATTTTCACTTGAGAACAAACTTTGCTCCGCTGTTCCATGCGGTGCGGTTCCTGTTTCAACAATTTGTACGAGACGTGCCATCATAATCGAATCTTTAGAATCAGCCCTATATGAAGTACCTGTCACTTGCATATACGAATCAGGATGCTTCATTTTCTTGTTTGCTGATGTAAATAACTGCTTCACAAGATATCCCATATATTGCTTTGACAAATTTTTTGTGCGCTTGCCTACACTTGCTACAAGTTCGCCAACGTTGCTCTCCCCTACTCTCGTAAATGAAAACATTTTCAATTTACTCTCATCAAGTACTGTTACTGCACTCTCTGATGTGATTTTCAATCTTGTTGCAGACGTAACATATTTTCGTGACGACAAAGGAACAAATTTTCCAGCTTCACTAATATACGCCTTTCCCACAACTGAATATACAACATATTTTTGAGCTATGCAATCTGTACAGGCAAATGCCAATATTATGATTATAAAGAGTACAACCCATTTTTTACTTCTCATAATTGAAAATATTAAAGTGTTCAATACCGTTTGGATTTATAAAAATTGGAGTCTGCTTGAATTCAGTAAGCTTTCTGACTTCTTTATACAAGAAATGCTCCAGTTCTTGCGTTGACAATCCTTCTGCATGCTCTTCCTTGGCTGCTCCATTCATAGCCTCAACGAGTGCTTTTGTAAAAGCGCCATTACCCCATGATTCATCTTCCCTTGACTTTGTATCAGATGAGCTTGAAGCATATAACAGCATTCCGTTTTTTGAACGCTTTAACTGTTCTACAAAATGTGATGTTGCTGCAGAGCGACCGCCCTCAAACAACGCACCAGAATAACACGCATCAACAAAGGCTATAAGCTTTCCGTTTATGTCTTCAGCCTCGTTTCTGAAATCAGATGCACTGAAACATTCGTATAATTTGCTTGAACTACATCCGTAAGGCATAAAATAAAAACGGTCTTTCTCGTCTCTCAATCCATGACCAGCGTAAAAGAACACACAAACATCATTTGGCGATGATTCTTGTTTAAGCCATTCCATGGCCTCAAATATATCAGCACGTGTTGCTTCACTGTCACACAGCACTTTTACCTGAACATCCTCATAAGGTAGCCCTTTCTTTGTTGCTATTGCCTTCGCAAAATCTTGAGCATCCTTACATGTAAATTTCAACTTTGGGAGTTTTGGATCATTGTAATCCCCAATTCCTATAGCAACAACAAACAATTTTGGCAGTTCATATGATGATGTCTCTCTTATAAGTCGTATAGTTGCAGGCTCACTATTGCCATTTTTGTTTTGTGCATACATCATAACAGTACAGTCATGATGAGGCAAGTCTACATCTATTGTATTTGCTGCTCTCACGGCACGTGTTGTTGGCTGTCGTTGTCCATCAACCATCACTACAACTCGTGTACTGTCTTTACATTCACCTGCAAGCAACTGGTACTTTAATTTCATCTGGTCTGTATGAAACAAAGACTGATCTTCTGGGTATAATATTTTTAAAACAGGTGCAGCATTTGTCGCTGTTGACTGTATTGTCTGTGAGATTTTCTGTGACGGAACTTTATCAATTTGTACCTCAGAACTTTTTGGCTGACAATTCTGCTCCTTTTGCTTTGACAATTGATTAGGTCCAAGAATAACATTAGGTTTCACTATACTGTCTACTGCTTCCAACTCGCTATTTTTAGTTTCTCCAGATAGATTATTATCTGTAACATTCTTTTGTTGCATTGCTCCAACCTTTAATACATCATTGTCATTCTGAAGTCCGGGAATATTCACGTCCACAGAGAAATCTCCTTCAAGAGTTTCTTTTTTAACCGTAGTATTATTTTTTTTGCACAATTCTTTTTGTTTTGCTTTATTTCCTTCATCGGCATCAACATTTACAGTAGTTTTTTTACCGTCTGCCTTTTCTTTCCATTCCTTTCCCAAAACATCATTTTGTTCAACAAGCACTCCCTTTGTATAACAGTCAGCAAGAGTAAGTTGAGCACGCTTATAGTTATTTTCTGCCGACAACTTCAGATAATCAAAAGCCTTGTCATAATCTCTTGGCACACCACGCCCATTCATATAACAATATGCCAAATTATATTGCGCTTTTGCGAAATTTTGCTTGGCAGCCCTTTTAAACCACATTGCTGCTGAAGTATAATCACGTTGAATGCCCTCACCGTTAAAGTAAGCATATCCTATATCAAACTGTGCCTCAGCGTTTCCTTCTTCTGCAGCTTTGATATATATTTCTACTGCAGACTCAAAATGCCCCATTCTATAAAGGGAATCAGCTTTTTGCATTAGTCTCTCTATAGTTTTATTCTCTGGAATAGTGTGTGCAACAGCAACAAAAGCCAGCAGTACAAAAGCAATAAGTCCAAATAAGCGTTTAGTTCCCAGCATAATATATTGATTTTTTTATGAATTTCATTTTTTTATTCCTCCCAAGCATCATAACCACCCATTTATATTGCAAACGAGCAGTTTCAACAAGTGCAATGCCCAATAATGGATACAACAAGCTGACATAATAATTAAACCTCGTGAAAAGTATAAAACTTAACCAAACAAGGAATGCTGTCAACAAGAAATAATATAGCTTTATCCAATACATATAGTAAAAAGGATGTTTCTTTGTTATTTTCCATCCTGCCCAAGCTGATATATAACACAATAGAATAGCTAATATTATGCTTGCCCAATCACTTATCACATATACTTTATGATGAGACATTGACGACAGCATTGCATATGCCTGTATCTTCATTCCTGCCATTTTTCCAAGTGGAGTAATATGAGTATCAGCCTCTTCGTTTATTGTTCCAAGAATGACTATCTTACCAGTTATCAGTTTTTTGTTCTCCAACACCTTGTCATGTGGTATGACTACAAAGTCTGTATTTGAAAATTCTATATTACGCTGCTTTGGAACTTGTACACATGGTTTCTCATCACTATATTTACACACCGCCATATACGGTAGAGAATATATATTTCGACCATTAAGATGCTCATTTTGCGAATATTTCCTTATACAGCCATATCCTTCTCCAGATATAACATTACTAAAAGCCCATGTTATATCAGCATCTATACCATCAAAAAAAGAACAGCGCACTTTTCTGAAATTATCAGTATCACTATCATAGTTGGTCAACTTGCAAGAAACAACTCCGTTTTTCATTCCGGCAAACGAATTTATCAGATATTCATTCTCCGCTTCATCATAACTGGAGCGTTCAAAAATCAAGTCAACAACAAAAACTTTAGGCTTGCAACTGTTTATATCATTTATGCAATCTGCAATTTTCTTACGGTCGTAAAGCTCAGTCATATCGACCAAAACTATATCTTTATTAAATTCTTTTACACCGTTACTTCCCTGTATTTCATAATAAATATCAGTCATTGAAAAATCAGACAAGGCCTTTTTTATAGGATTAAAAACAGTAAGATTTATTGATGCTACAGCAAATAACCAACCAAGGAACAATACCATCAAGGTTACTCCAAGATGGTCAATATTAATAAAGTTTGATAGCTTATATTTCCACAGTTTCCGCATTCCTCAGTCTATTAGCCATTACATGTTTTCAATAGTTCATCTTTACATTCACTTGCCCATTACGGCAAGACGATATCTATTAATATTTGCAAAAGTAAATATAAATAATCAAATCTCGCACCTTAACATGTTGCAAAATTGGGACAAGAAAAGTCCGAAACAAATTCTGATAAAACAAATTTTGTACGGACTTTTCTTTCTTATATATAAAAGCTTTATCTAATCACATACTTTCTACCATTGATTATATATGAGCCATCCGGTAGATTTTGTAGATTCTTTGCACCTGTTATTATCTCTTTTCCATCAAGAGAATAAACATCATACGATGATGCTTTAACGAGATTTTCTATCACTTCAACAGAAGATGTAATAGTTGCAGTATTAGAGAAAGAGCTTTCTGTTATATTTCCATTAGCATCCTTAAACACTATTGTCACATTATAGTAAGAAATGTCTTTTGATTTTTTATCTGTATAAGAGAGAACTGTTCCGTCTACTGTATCTATCTTCTTCCCGTTTCTATATATGCAATATCCTATAATTTCATCATTGCCACATTCTGCCCCGACTTCAAATGTAACATCGTCAATGCCAAACAAGAAAGCAGAGGCTGCCGGAGTATTCTGATGAATAGCAAAATACTTTGTACCTTTAGGAACAGATACAGAGAATTGCTTCCAGTTGGCATCCTCTGTAACTGGATTTTTACCGTCAGCAGAACGAGTTGCTCCAATTTTTACAAAGTTGTTGATATTCTTGTTGGATTTAGACAACAGCACATCAAATGTTTCACTATACGTTCCTGAATCATCTTGAACATTGTTAACGAAGAATGATATGGTCTGTTCGTTACCTGACAGGAGTGGCGAGATAAGCCAATTGTCACCATCTACAAATCCTCCTTCATCATTACCAATTTTGTCTTGCCATTCGTAAGGTACAGCTGCATATTGCTTTCCCGAATGCGCAGCAAATCCTGGGTTTGAAGACAACACATCAACACCATCAATTAGTGTTTCTGGCTCGAAAACTATATATGCAATTTTTTTCTTATAGAATGGAGTTGTATATCCATCAAAGAAATTGCATGCTTCAGCATTAGGATTACCATTATATAACGACCAATCACCAAATGATGTTGACCATGGGAGATAATCTTCAAATGATTCAGTAACTGTTTCAACTGGAACTTCGGATGGCTTACTCCATGTCAGCATTATGCCATCGCTTGCCGATTCCGCAGCCAAATCATTTACTACAGCTGTTCGTACAGGCGTCACATAAACAGTTTTCTTTTCTGTTGTATTATCACTTTCGTCAGAATCTGCATCATAAGACAATTTCGCGTATATTTCAGCAACGCCCTCAATATCAGGTGCTATAGCATAACTCATATCTACAGATGTTTCTGTTAAAGAAGCAAGAGGATCATCAATAGTTTTCTCCATAACTTTTTCATCATTCTGATAGAGAGAAACTGTGTATCCTTTTGCAGTGTTTGAACCAAGATTCTTTACTCCAACCTTAACATCTGCGATACGCCCAGCTTTCAGATTTTCAGCAACACTTATTGATGTAACAGCCAAATTGTCTGCAACATCATCAACAACATTAATATTGTCTACATACATAGAAATGTTGTTTGCATTGCTTGTTCCTTTGAATTTACATATTATATATCGTTCAACCAAGAATTCACTAAGGTCAAGACTACAATTCTGCCAGCCCGTCTGTTCTGAAGAAAATTCTAATGTCTTAATAATTTTCTCCTTACCGTTAGGGAGCTTTGCAATAACATCAAGTGACGAAATGCCATTGACATTATATGCAAAAGTAAGTTTAGGTTTCTTTGTACCTGCAAGACTAACCTTTGCAAGATTGAAAGCAGACTCATCACCTTTCTTTATTGTGTATATATTGTCACCATTTTGATATGGAGTCCACATCACGCATCCTCCATCATTATCGGCTGAATCCCATGTTGAAGTCATCCACTGCGAAGCTGTAGAACGATTATCTACAGCAGCATTGTTTTCTGTCCAACATAAATTATTGTCGATATATCCATCTGCGAAAGATTCGCGGAATGGTGTTTTTATTGACGGTCCAACAACCATACTTGACGAGAACACATAGTTTGTTGCTATTTTCTCTCTTCCTTCAGTATGCGCTGCAACAGAAAACAGTTCCTGTTTTCCATCCTCATTTATAGAAGTTTCCGGGTCGACAGCAATCTCAGCACTCAAAGCACCAGGCTGACTTACAGCAAGTTGTGACCCAAGGTATTTTTGGTCTCCATAATCCAATATACTGTAAAGTGACACCTTTACTTTCTCTGAATCAGCAAAACCTCCGTGTTCACCTTTATCCGTAAATCTATCCCAAGATGATACAATGCTGTTACCATTATCTGTCAATTTCACATTTGAAGGATTTACAGGAGTATCTGTTCCGACCCACACTGATGTAGAAGCCCAATCACCACAAGCATCACCAACATAAGCAGCAACTTCGTATTTAACTTCTCCATCACTTGGAACAGCATTATCAGTAAACGTCAGTTCCGTTCCTGCCGTAGTCTTACCAAATTCCTTTATCTGTTTTCCATTACGTTTCAATACAATTTTATCAACACCTGTTATTGCTTCACCTTTTGCATTTTTCGAAGGTGCATTGAAACTTACAGTTGCAGAAAGCACCCCTTTAGCTCCAGGAGTTACATTTAAATTTGTTGGTGCAGCAGGAGATGACAGCAAAGCATTTGACTTGACCTCAACAGATTCTATATACAGCACTCCATTATCTGCCTTTGGTGCAATATCATGAAAACCTACATAATAATCTCCGTCGACAGAAGGTGCTATTATAAACGAATAGTCGGTCTTGTCTCCTGACAGAGTTGACGCAGCGAAACCTGTATTCTTCAAATCAGCAACCGTATTTCCTGTTCCCCATTTAACTTCAAGAGTATTAGGGTATTTCGGATACCTGTTTCTTGCATTAAAAGTAACAGTATATGTACGGTCTGCTTTAAGGCGAATTTTTGGAGTAACAAGCCAATCATCATCAGCAGAGCCTTTTTTCTCATCACTGTAATCGCTACGCATACATTTGTTGGCTGAGTCATATCTCCAGGTCTTGCCATCACCATTCACGTCAATTGTTGTATACAGCTTCGCTCCATCCTCTGTAGAGAAATCTTCTTTATAATCAGGAACTATAGCTTCACCAAAGAATAATGAATTAGATTTGGCAACCTCACTCCTTGCATCCCCATTCTTGGCATATACCTCATAGAAATGTTCTGCAAGTTCCGGCGAGTCCAGCGTTTCTGAGAATGAGTTTTGGGAAATATCTTCTGCAACAAGTTGCTTCTTGCTTGGCGTACAACGATAAACATCGTATGTGACATTAGCAAGCGGATTTCCGTTGACAGTTGTTTCTGGTTTACCCCAAGAAAGTGACACTTCATAATTGTCGTCAACAAACATCAATACATCGAATACCGGATTTGGTGCTTCTTTACCAACCCACTGTTTTACTGATGCACGTGGTGAATCTCCTTGCTCATTGCTTACAACAACAGAGAAATCGTATAATCCACTTGACTTTACCGTAACGGGAACAGAAACTGTTTCACCTGCAGTTGTCAAGCCCTTGTCCACTTCTTCTCCATTTACGTAAGCTGTGTATGTAAGATCCCCACTAAGTGTACTTCCGCCAAATGTTAATTTTGGCGATGTAAAAGTGAATGATCCCGATAGCGACTCTCCTTGAAAATCCACCTTCATATTTGTTGCTTTTGCCGGAGCTGCACTATCTGCAAGATCTTGTGGTATTACCATGCCCACCATTCCTGTTGTTGTACCAAAATCACCTATTTTTGTAGCTTTTCCTGTTTCAAGGTCAACAGTATACAGTCCGGTATTTGCATAAGCATCAACAGCTGCCCAATAGAAGATATCTGTACGCTGATCAATTTCTCCAGTCTGCGAGTAAACAGCACTTCCGTATTCGTCTGTTCTTGTCAATTCCAGCCCTGTTGGTCCGACAAGTGTTTCTGTACCATCCTTTGTACTTATTTTATATAAATTTCCATCGGCAGCAACACCATACAATTCATTTTTACTCGTCACTCCTATTGCAACATACTTACGCTCTGAATCACCAAAAGATGTGCGAGTTTCTGTTTCATAGTCAACAGTTCCCCATTCAAATCCACTCAAGTCCGACTTATAGAATTCACCATAAACGGTTCCATCGGCCGACATTGCTGTTTCTTGTGCAATAAGTCCACAATTATAACTTGGGAAATATCCTGTTTCCGAATCAATATGACTCCAATCTGCAATATTATATGCAAACCTATAAGGCTGTACATACTGTGAACCATATTCTGCATAAGTCAAATCAGCATAAACACCATACAGTTTCGACCCTTTCAATTGCACACCATAACGTGATATAAGATTTGTCTGTAACGATTCCTTGTTCAACTGTTCCGGTGTTATAGACGCCTTTGGTGTGAACTGATAATATCCGTAATTATCTGTAGTATAGATATTAGCCCATATCACAGTTCCGGCAGCAGCTTTCAATGGCGGGGTAACTGCAGAACTTTGCATAACTGGTGTTCCTGACCTTTTACTCTGCTGCAAATTTGTCCTCGGACTTCCCACTAACATATTACTTGCAAGCAAAGGATATTTTTTCCTGAAATTCTCAATATTTTCCAAACGTTGCTGCAGCGTCAGTTTCTTCTGTATCTTCAGTTTCTCTGGGGGGTCTATTTGCTGCGCAATTAAATTTGGCAATGTCAAAACAGACATAAAAGCAGTAAATAGAGCTTTGTTAAGTAAAGTTTTATTCATAACAACAATATTAGTTAATACAAATACAATAAATAGCGCACAATGAAAGATATTCAACCTTAATCATGCTTATAAGATGCAAATATAAGTATATTACTTTATTTTTGCAAGATATTACTTATAATTTTTATCTTATTGCAAAATAAAATAATCAATTAGATATTCGAAGTTATAAACGACTCAAGTTTCTATATTTAGACTTCAAACCGTTTGAGCATACGTTCTAAATGTGGCACACTCTTATCCTTTCCTGCCAAAAAGGCATCTATCTCGTGTTAAGCCGTGAGCAAAGCAACGGAGAGCCACCATCTTTTCCTGTCAATGGTCGCCGAGCATACAGGTGTGGATCTATACCTGTTTGGAGACGGTTTTTACGGAAATCTCATTTTTCGAGTTTGCGCCACTTGCGCCACTTGCGCCATTGCGCCATTTGCGCCAATATAGCTAAAAATGGGGGTTTTTACTGTATTTACTGTATTTGGCGCAATGGCGCAAGTGGCGCAAGTGGCGCTATTTTGTAAAGATTTTATTTTATTGTTTATTTGTTTTTCCTATATTAAACCTGGCATTTTGTCACCATTTGAAAGACAGTTTTGTGGTTGTTCTGCAAGTGTATACGAGGCATATTCGGTTTATTTTGTTTGTAGTCTTCCCCTCCCCCGTCTTCCCTTTAAGCAGTGGCGGGGGGGGAGAAATTACCTAAGTATTAAGAAAAATACTACAACATTAGAAAAAAAAGACTCGACTGTCAAAATCGACAGCCGAGTCTTTCAATTGATGAATAATTTTCATCGCAAACATATAATTAAAAATATTGCATAATATCTATTATTGTTAGTTTGCAGCAACAAGCATGAACTTTCCTGTTATATCATTGAAATAGATATCATAAGTTCCTGCAGGGATATTCAAATTGTCAGAACCCGTTTCTGAAGTATAAATCATACCAGCAAGCGAAGCTGCTTTTCCACCCCAGTTTGTTGAGCTCCAATCATGATTAGAACGGAACTTCATCTCTGTAGCAGAGTTAAAAGTGTGGTGCACATACCAATTGTGCGGTGCAGTTTGTTCCATATCAACATCACCAGCCCAATTGTTGAATGCTCCAATAATGCTTACCTTTTCATACTGTGCAGGCTCCTGATTCTCAAGTTTTGTCCACTTGAATGTTTTTGCCGACATATCAATAGTAAGAGTATAATATGCACCCTTTTCTGGACAAACAAAAGCACCGGCACCACTGTTGACAAGGTTTCCTTCGGCATCACTGCATCCATCAGCTGCTGTACCCCAAGCAACATCCCAGTTTCCGATATTACTCTTGTTCCAAATCTTCAGATTGCCATCACCGGTCCACTGCGTGGTCATTGTAGCAACAGAACCACTTTCGCTGATGAAAGCACACTTTGATGCAGCCTCAGCATTCCATCCATATACGCCACCAACCATATAATAATTGTCAACCTTTGTTACTGTATACTTATAGTCAAGCATGTCAATGGAAATTACATAAGTGCCAGCCTCAGCAATTTTACCAGCCCCAGGATTCTCTGTAACAAGCGCACCTTCAGAATCAGTAGAACCATCTGCTACAACACCGACAACACCTTGTGCCCAAACCGAATTATTATCTATATTCTCCTGTGGTATAATCTTCCAGCATTGATTATTATTTTTTGTTGTAACGGTGAATGTAAATACAGGATCCTCATACACATCCTTTTCAGAATGAGAGAACTTGTATTTTACAAGTTCGGTAGTATTTGTTGTCCAAGAGTTAAAGTCACCGATAAGATAATAATTCTTGGAAATAAACGGAGCCTTCGGAGTAACATTAATGTCAATCTCACCAGCATCAACAAACAGCGACTGTCCATTGTCAACAGCGTCAGTATAAACATGCGCTTTGAAAAGGCGTGCCGATGGTCGCTTGCCAAAAGCTTTGACAACCGCATTTTGTAGAGCAGTACTGTCTACCGTACCGTTTTCAGTTGCATCAAGAGTCTGTGGCAATACATAAGAAGCCGACTCGTCTGCAGGAGTTATTATCACACGTGTATGTCCCAATGTGGTTCCTTCAGGAAGTGCAGCCGTAGAAAGCGTGAAAGCTTGCACGTTCTCTCCAGGATTTGCCAAATCAATAGAACCAATGGCTGTTGCCCTAAATCCAGGGATAGTAATAGCCTCCTCCTGATCGTTATGCTGTGGAGCCGACCAGTCATCATAATCACCGCTACAGCTTGCAAAGCATAATCCAGCAAATGCAGCTATACTATATAATAATGATTTTTTCATTGTTGTTCTCTTTAAATTTGCAAGTAATGGACGAGACCCGTTCTTAACGAGTCTCTACCCATACTTTTATTTATATATTACTTAACCTCAGCTGTATTTTTATCGAAGTTTACATATAGCTTCTGTCCTGGACTACAGCTTACAGAGTATTCTGCGCCAACATTGGTTTTCCAGTCGTCAACAATATTCTTGTCACGATAGTAAACGTTACCATTGAGAACAGTAAACTCTGTGCGCCACCATTCACTTTCAAGTCCAGGGATACGGATAAATGCACGAAGCTCTCCAGCTGCAGCAAATGCAGGTGAAACCCAATCGCTGTTTTGGTCTGCAGGAGCGGTAAGTGCCCAAGCTGAACTTGCAGCGTCCCATGTTCCAGCAGCATTACCTATAATGTAAGCTTCGCCAGGATATATATGCAAAGTATAACTGATACTCTTCTTATCGGCACTCATGATGCCCTCAAAGTGGAGAGTGTACCAACCAGCATTTGCAACGACAATATTGTCATCTTCGTTATTAGAAACTCCGGCACCAGCCTTGTCATCAATTGCAATACGTGTAAAGCCACGCCAATCGCCCTCGGCTGTTCCCCATTTGAAGGCACCGCCTGCAGGAACATAAACCATGGTGTAATAGTTGCCAGGCATGCCATAGAAAGCAGGAACTTGCTTCCAACTGCTCCATGCATTTTGGATAGAACTGCCAACGACATACAGATTTGCTGGATATTCCACATCTGGAGCTTTATATTCAGCGCGTACAGAAGGAAGAGTAATAACATTAGAGAATGTCTCTCCAAGATTTTCAATCATCGACCCATCTATTATAGCACGCAACCTTATATACACAGGCATTGTTGAAGGTATGTCGGCATCAGGGTTTGCCTCCTGATACAAGTCAACCAAAGCATTATTCAATTCTATGGCATTTGCCATGAACTTTGCTTTTGTTGAAGAAGTAGAAAGTTCTGTATACTTTGCATCTTTATTGCCCTCGGCAAATGTAGGGTCAATAGAGACCTGTACGAAATAACGAACCACGTATGGCACTCCATCACCATAGTTAGGCTGAGTACAAGAGAGCTGCACTCCGTCAGACATTGCAAGATCATAGGTATTGTTTTCTGCATACGCCGGAACATTGAGAACAAAACCCTCTGCGACATGACTTAAATCTAATGTCGGGTTACTGTCGTCGTCTTTATCACATGAAGCGAACAAGAAAGGCAAGACGAACAACGTAAGCATCATTATATTTTTTATATATTTCATGATACAAATTCTTTTATATTAAACTATTTATAACCATCATTTTGGTGCAAGTTCTTATTTCCGGCAATTTCATTAGCCGGTATAGGATATACATTATAATGAGAATCCACACCTGCGCCATTTGGCTGACCACCTTTGAAGCTCCACAGATACTGACTGCTTGTATATAGTCCAAAACGGACCAAATCGCTACGGCGACGACCTTCAAAATAAAACTCACGGCACCACTCATCGAGTATTGTGTTCAAGTCAACAGACTTTGCTATATTTTTCCGATGGGCACGTGTCTGCAATTCTTGTATATCTTTCAATGCACCCTCCTTGTCGCCAAGACGATAAAGAGCCTCTGCACGAGTCAGATAAATCTCTCCCAATCTGAACAGAGGTATGTCTGTATCACAGAAGTTATTGTCATGCACAGCACCACCGTCAGTACGCACATTAGACCATTTTACGATAGACAATCCATCAAAGAAGTTCTTAATCTGCTTGTCTGGCTCCAAGCGGCGCACACCGCCACCAAATCCGGCATAAAGCAAAGCACGGTCGTCACCAGCTTTATCAATAATAGAGGCAGTACTTCCACCCAGTGCATTATCTATAGCCACAACATCAGCCTCAGTCAAATCCGACACGTCAATATTATTATCTTCGATATACTTGTCATAGGCTTCCTTGCAAGACTTATAGTCAGCATTGGCAACATCAAGCGACGGCAAGAACTTTTCGACAAGGTTCTTACGAGCGAAGATACACTGCCAAGGATTATTCTGATAGTAATATGGCATATTACCGCAACGCGCTCCATTGATAAGCATTGTCGAGCCACCATGGTTACGTGTTTTTTCTCCATCTTGACGGATTGGCAATATTATCTCCTTCATAGCCTCAGGATTTTCATCATTGTCTGCCATAAACAGTTGCTGATATCCAGTGTATCCATTCTTTGTCTCCTTGCACAATCCATACACATTTGCGGCAAATATTTTATTGCAATATTCCTTTGCCTTTTCATAATCCTTTATCTGCCCATCTGTATAGACCTCTGAATTCAACGCAAGGCGAGCATGAAGAGCATAAGCTGCGCCACGGTCAGCTCTACCAAAATCCTTACTGTTACAATATGTTCCAACTTCTTTCATCATTGGCTCAATAGCAGTAAGCTCTTCATCAATCCACTTGTAAAGGTCTGCTCCAACTTTCTCGCCAGGCAACTCTCCGTTAAAATCAAGTTTGAATGGTGCTCTATGGAACAAATCAAGGAATTCATAATAGTTGAGTGCACGCAAGAAGCGAATCTCTGCAATCTGGTCGTCCGACAGTTTTCCTTGTTGCTCGCTAATAAACTGGTTATGGAGAGTTATATCATAAGCAAGACGTTGGTAACACCAATTCACACGCGTTGAAGCTGAAGTCCAAGCCATATTTGTTATTGGAGCCATATCTTCATTGTCTTGCCATGCCCACAGTATTTCATCAGAGTTAAGTTCCTGAAGATTGAATACAGTACGGTAGAATCCGCTTTCTCCCTCATTGCCACTAATATCACCGTTGCCGTCAGGACCTTTCTGTCCTGTAAGTCCCAACGTTCCGTATTGCTTTGCCAGGAGTCCCTCCACATTATATGTTGCAGATGTCTGAGGGTCGATTGGGGATATATTTAAATCGTCGGCACATGACATTGCCCCTAATGACAAAAAAGCCAAAGCCGCACTTTTTATAATTATATGTTTCATAATTGTAATATCTTATATTTTTGCTATATCCGAGAAATTTATCAGAAGTTGAAGTTCACACCAAGCTGGAAGCTTATTGGGCGTGGATATGGATCCTTGTCAACTCCGTTAGCCACCTCCGGGTCAAGTCCTTTATACTTTGTTATTATGAATGGGTTCTGCACAGTGAAATACACGCGTCCTGAGAAATAATCCTGTCCGGCATACTTCATCAGAGCCGGGAAAGAATAACCCAATGTGATATTTGAACACTTCAGATAAGAAGCATTGCGGATAAAGTAATCGCTGACACTGTTCAGGGATGATGTCTGTCCTGTAAAGCCAAGAGCCACAGCCTCAGGTGTTGTGTTCTCGAATGCGCCATGGTTATACAATCCCGATGCAGAAACTTTAGCCTTGTTTGCAAGATTGTAATAATATACGTAATTACCAAGCGAAGCTCTGAGCGAGAAGCTCAAATCCCAATTCTTGTACAAGAACTTTGACGTGAGTCCCATAATAACATCAGGAGCCGGACTCTTATAGTAATAGCGGTCACCATCATCAATTGTTCCATTGCCATCACGGTCTACATATACACCTTCTATTGGCTTTCCGTTTTCATCATAAACCTGCTGATAAACAAAGAACGAATTGATAGGATAACCAACCTTATTACGCTGCAACTTAACATCCGTACCGCGTGCTGCAGATGTAGAGCTTACCCAAACCCAATCCTGGTCGCCAGCATTCAAGGATGTAATCTTGTTTTTGTTCCAACCCACATTATATGTTACATCCCAGGTAAAGTCTTTTGTTACAACAGGCTTTACATCAAACGAGAATTCAAGTCCATAGTTGCGCAGCGAACCGATATTCTGCAACAGGATATCGCCAAGCGTAACACCAGCATTTGTAGAAACCTCAGCCAAAAGGTCTTTTGTGTTACGAATATATCCATCTGCACTAAATGTGAAACGGTTGTTCAAAGCTGCAAAGTCAATACCGATATTATATGTTTCGGTTTTCTCCCATGTAAGTGTACCATTATATTTGTTAGGGCGCATAGTATAATAATAAGTATCGCCGAAAGCATACTGAGAGAATTGGTCGCCACGCACATAAAGCGGCAGATAATAGAAATCGTTAATGCCGTTCTGCTGACCGGTCTTACCCCAATCAAGACGCAACTTTAAATCGTCAATCCACTTAACATTCTTCAAGAACGACTCATTATTGATTTTCCATGCAAGAGCAGCAGACGGGAAATATCCCCATTTATGCCCTTCCTTAAAACGCGATGAACCATCGGCACGGAATGTGGCAGTAAGCAAATAACGGTCGGCATAGTTGTAGTTAAGACGCCCGAAATATGAAACCAAAGAGTTGTGGGTAGCCCATTCTCTCAAGCTTCTGAAGTCTTCATTATAGGCCTCGCCTGTCAATGGATTTGTTCCCTTACCGTATGTACCAGTTCCTGTGCGGTGGTAGTGAGACTGCTCTGCACCTCCCATGAAGTCTACATCATGTTTTCCAAAAGAATGCATATACTGCGCATAAATGTTGCCCACAATATTATACTTGTAATATGCCATTGTTTCCTCACGTCCATAATAGTTGTTGCTGTATGAAGTACGGGCAATAGAAGTGTTCTGCTCCGTTTCCGTATATTGTGCTCCTATACTTCCATGTATATGCAAGTCTTCAAAGCCATGCACCTTATAGTCAACCTCTACATTACCGCTATAGTCGTGAGAGTTTGCCAAACAGTGTTTGTTGTTAAGCATGGCAACAGGGTTCTGAGGAGTTTGACTATACGATGTCTTAGTCCAATTAGGGTCATTGAATGATGCACTCTGCAAGGTTTGATAATAACCGCCTACCACACTATACTCCGGATCATCAACACGCACCGGACGGGTTGGATCCATAGCAATAGCAGCTCCTATAGCACCACTGTCGGCATAACGGTCTTTCTCATACATATACTTTGCAGTGACATTGAAATTCAGATGCTTGTTCAGCAATGACGGTGCTAAATTTACACTTGCATTGAAACGGCGCATCCAGCTTGTGCTCAAGATACCATTACCTATATTATAGCCTGCGCTCACGCGGTAAGGCATGTTCTTCAATCCGCCTTGCATACTCAAGCTGTGACTTGTAGATACAGTGGTACGAAGAATCTCATCTTGCCAATTTGTGTCAGCATCTCCAAGCAAATCTGTATCAATGCCGTATGAGCCAATAAGCTTTTTATACTCAGTTGCATTGAGCACATCATATTTCTTGTATGGGGTGGATATTGTCATATCGCCATTATACGAGAATGTAGGTTTCTGTCCGTTGCGTCCCTTCTTTGTTGTTATGATAATCACACCGTTGCTTGCACGCGAACCATAGATGGCTGTTGCCGATGCACTTTTCAACACAGTGAACGACTCTATATCATTTGGGTTTATATTTGCCAAAATGTTACTCATACCTGTAGCCGTGTTATTGTCAATAACAAGACCATCGATAACATACAGAGGGTCATTGCTTGCCGACAGCGATGCGCCACCACGAATACGTATCTGTGCTCCAGCTCCTGGCGATCCGCCATCTGTCTGCACATCAACTCCAGCAATTTTACCTACAAGCATATCTGACGCATTGTTGGTAACACCCTTCGACATATCGTCTGGTTTCATAGCAGTAACCGAACCTGTAAGGTCATTTTTCTTAGCACGACCGTAACCAATTACAACAACCTCATTCAGTTTGTTGTCGGCTTCTTCCTTGAGAATGATGTTGATGTTTTGTCCAGCTCCAACAACAGCTGTTTCATAACCAATGTATGAGATTTTGATTTTAGATTTTGCATCGGCACTGATAGAGAAGTTTCCATCAAAGTCAGTCACGGTTCCACCCTGTGCGCCTTCAACTCGCACTGTGGCACCAATAACAGGCTCGCCGGTTGAATCCTTTACATGCCCCTTCACGATGACTTGTTGTCCGAAGGCACTTGTCGTCAAAAGCAATCCGCCTGTCAAGGCAGCCGTCTTTAAGACGCTACTGATTTTAACCTGCTTCATCATTAGTAATTAATTTTTATGTTATTAAATTATATATTATTTCTTATTTTGCACAATTCTACCAACTGCAAGAATTTGGCATTTTCAATTTCTATCTGTAGGAATCGTTTGATATCGGCTGCAAATGTAATCCATATTATGATACATTAATACTCATTTCAACATAAAAATATATATTTACAAGTGCAATCGTTTGCATTAATAAAATCATTTATCTTGTTTTAATTTTCACTTATATACATTATATATATGTGGCAAGATAAAGAAGAAAAACGGAAACGCTACTGACATTCTGGTAAACCAGTAAAAATGCAAACGTTTGCAAAACCTAAATCAAAATAGAAAGGTGGTGATGTAACAACATTAAAAAGTTTGCTTTATCTTTGCACGCAGATAATTCTATACAAACCTATGAACGAAAGTCAAGCAACGACAATGAAAGATATAGCCGAGCATTTCGGTGTGTCAATCTCCACTGTATCACGAGCTCTTAGCGGAAACAAGCGAGTGAAACAGGAAAAGCGAGAGGCAATACAGAAATATGCAACGGACCATAACTTTTACCCTAACGACATTGCAAAGTCTCTTAGGTTCTCTAAAAGGCAACCAGTAAAGATTATAGGAGTCATCGTGCCAGAGATTACCCACTATTATTTTTCATCTGTGCTTACAGGCATTGAGGAAAGGGCGTCAGAACGAGGATACCGAATTATTATAACAATGAGCAAGGAGAGCTATGAACGTGAAGTGCAACTTTGCCAAATGTTCGAAGCACACAAAATATGTGGGGTGATTGTGTCGCAAACAAAAGAAACAACTACATACGACCATTTTAAATCTCTACAGAACAAGGGCATCACATTGGTGTTCTTCGATCGTATCTGCACAGGAATCAACGCAAGTCTTGTTGTGGTAGACGACTATATGGGGGCTTTCAACGCCGTTACACATCTCGTCAATACTGGATGCAAGCATATTGCATTCTATGGGATGCCTGGAAACACCGTAATTGGCAAGAACAGATACAATGGATATAGGGATGCTCTGCTAAAGGCAGGAATTACACCTAACGATTCGCTCATATTTGCATGCGACAACAGGACTGCTGCTGAAAAAATTACACCTGAAATACTAAAGGGTGACAATATTCCTGATGCATTCTTCTGTGTGAATGATGATACGGCTATTGGAGTAATGTACACGGCAAAACGAATGGGACTGAAGATTCCTGACGACATTTCGGTGTGTGGCTTTACAAACGGAAACCGTGCAATGGCTTGCGACCCACAGCTCACAACAGTGGAACAGCGTGGTGTGGAAGTGGGAAGAGAATCTGCTGATATACTTATTGACAAGGTGGAAGGCATCATACCTACAAACAAAATAGAGAAACGAGTTGTCAGAACTCGTCTCATTGTGAGGGGAAGTAGCAGATAACATAAAAAAGTAAAATAATAACATAATCGTATGAAACAGAAACAAGATTTGAGCTTTTGGAAGCTTTGGAATCTAAGCTTTGGATTTTTTGGCGTGCAGATTGCCTACGCTCTGCAAAGTGCCAACATATCGAGAATCTTTGCCACACTGGGTGCTGATCCTCATTCTCTCAGTTATTTCTGGATTTTACCACCACTGATGGGTATTATCGTGCAACCAATAGTGGGAACACTGAGCGACCGCACATGGTGCAAGTTCGGCAGACGTATACCTTATTTGTTTATAGGATCGGCTGTTGCTGTTGCCGTGATGTGCTTGTTGCCAAACGCCGGGTCGTTCGGCATGGCGGTGAGCACAGCTATGGTGTTCGGACTAATATCGCTGATGTTTCTCGACACAAGCATAAACATGGCGATGCAACCGTTTAAAATGCTCGTTGGCGACATGGTAAACGAGAAGCAGAAGTCGCTCGCCTACTCTATACAAAGTTTCTTGTGTAATGCAGGCTCGCTTATCGGATTTGTGTTCCCGTTTTTCTTCACAGCTCTCGGCATTGCCAACGAAGCACCACAAGGTGTCGTTCCTGATTCCGTAATCTACTCTTTCTATATTGGTGCAGCTATTCTTATCCTATGTGTTTTATACACTTCATTCACTGTAAAGGAATGGAACCCAAAGGAATACGCCGAATACAACGAACTTAAGCCTAAGGCTGAGGAACAGAAAGCCAACTGGATTGATTTGCTGAAAAATGCGCCTTCAATGTTCTGGAAAGTAGGACTGGTGCAGTTTTTCTGTTGGGCAGCATTTCTTTATATGTGGACTTACACAAACGGAACCATTGCCGAAACCGTTTGGCATACTACCGATGTTTCATCTGCTGCCTATCAAGAGGCAGGAAATTGGGTTGGAGTCTTATTCTTCTGCCAAGCGTTGGGCAGTGTGGTATGGGCAGTAGTCTTGCCTAAGATAAAGAATGGGAAAATTGCTTATGCTGCAAGTCTCATCATAGGTGCTGCCGGGTTTGCCATGCTACCGTTTACTGACGATAAATATATGCTTATCCTTCCTTTCGCTCTCATCGGTTGTGCATGGGCGGCTATGCTTGCCATGCCGTTTGCATTTGTTACCAATGCTCTTGAAGGATATGGGCACAAGGGAGCTTATCTCGGACTCTTTAACGGCACTATCTGTCTGCCGCAAATCGTGGCAGCTGCAATCGGCGGACATGTTTTGTCGCTTATAGGCTCTCACCAGTACAGCATGATGATTGTTGCTGCCGTTTGCCTTGCACTGGGTGCCGTTAGCGTGGGACTGGTAAAGCCACAAAAGCATTGAAACAGGAAATAAACAAAATAAATACTGAATCTTACAGAATTAATAAATAATAATAAATAAAAAGATACCGCGCCATATATATTCAAATGCGTGGAGGAGGGGCTTATGAAAATTCACTTTAATCTCAACTACAAAACTGCCTTTGGCGAGGATTTGCGACTAAACATAATCAAAGACAACTCTGCTGATACTACAACATACGGCATGACCACCATTGACGGAAAGATGTGGACTTGCGACATTGAAATGAAATCAGGAACGAACAGAATTGATTACTTTTACAGTCTTGATAACAGCGGAAACGAAGAGAGACACGAATGGCAAACCATAACCCACAGGCTTGAGTTTAATGCAAAAAGAGCTAAAGAATATGTGGTATATAGCCGTTGGACCGACATTCCTTGCGACTCTTATCTATATAGTTCTGCATTTACAGACTGTGTGAACCGCAGACATCACGAAACAATGCCTGAAACAAGATTCAAAAAAACTCTAAGGCTCATTGTGCGGGCATCGCAACTAAGGAAAGGTGAACGACTGTCGCTTGTCGGTAAAAGCAACAGTTTAGGAGCATGGAATACAGAGCGAGCAGTGAAGATGTATGAACACAACTATAATGAATGGTGTGCAGACATTGATATTGAGAAATTTGACGATAAACAAACAGAACTGAAATTCATTACTACAAACGAGAAAGGGAATATTCTGTGGGAAACTGGATATAATAGGACTATCACCATACCTGAAATAAATGATAATGAGGTTTGCGTATACGAACTTGATCAGGCTTTCTTTGAGATTTGCAACACTAAGCTTGCAGGAACACTCATACCGGTGTTCTCGCTCCGCACTAAAGGAAGTTTCGGCGTGGGTGACTTCGGTGATCTGAAGATGATGATAGACTGGGTGGCTGAAACAAATCAAAAGGTGCTGCAAGTGCTACCGATAAACGACACTACATCCACACATACATGGACTGACTCTTATCCTTACTCTGCCATAAGCATATTTGCTCTTCACCCACAGTTTACTGACTTCAGACAATTACCGCAAATAAAAGACAAGAAAAAAGCGGAAGAGTTTGAAGCTCTGAGAAAGGAACTGAACGAACTGAAGCAAATTGATTATGAACGGGTGAATAAAGCAAAGACCGAATATTTGCAAATCATCTTCGAACAAGAGGGAGAAGAAACCTTAAAGTCTCTCAACTTCAAACAGTTCTTGAAAGAAAATGAACACTGGCTCGTGCCGTATGCCCAATATTGCTATTTCCGCGACAAATTCGGATGCGTGGATTTCTCAAAATGGAATGGGCACAATAACTGGAATGAAGCTGACCGCGGAGTTTTACTCAATCCTCGCTCAAAGGAGTTCAAGGATGTGGCTTTCTATTATTATGTGCAGTTTATACTGAACAACCAAATGCGCTCTGCACATGAATATGCCATGGCTCGTGGCGTGATTCTTAAAGGTGATATCCCTATTGGAGTGAACAGAAACAGCTGTGACGTGTGGCATGAACCACAGTATTTCAATCTTAATTCGCAAGCCGGTGCCCCACCTGACGGATTCTCTGTAAACGGACAGAATTGGGGATTCCCTACGTATAACTGGCAGAGGATGATTGATGATGGATGTGAATGGTGGATCAGACGGTTCCAAAACATGTCTAAATATTTTGATGCCTACAGAATTGACCATGTGCTCGGTTTCTTCCGCATTTGGGCTATTCCTACAACTTGTGTACATGGATTACTCGGACAATTCTCGCCTTCTATCGCTATGACAAGAGAAGAAATAGAGGGTTACGGACTGCATTTCCAAGAGAAACTGTTCACCACTCCGTTTATAGCAAGATGGGTGGTAGAACGTGTGTTTGGTGTTCATACTGAGGAGGTAATAAACAAGTATCTGAATCATGAGCACGATGATATATTCTCCCTGAAACCTGAATATAACACTGAACGCAAGATAGAGGCAACTTTTGCTGGTAAAAACTCAACAGATGATATTTGGATTCGCGACGGTCTGTATGCTCTTGCTGCTGACGTGCTGTTTGTTAGAGATACTAACGACAATAATAAATTCCATCCAAGAATAACGGCACAACTGAACTTCATGTATGAAGCTTTGGTTGATAGCGACAAAGAGAAATTTAACCGTCTGTATAACGACTATTATTACCGCCGGAACAACAACTTCTGGTATAACGAGGCAATGAAGAAATTGCCGGTACTTGTTCAAGCAACACGCATGCTTGTATGTGCAGAAGATCTCGGAATGGTGCCAGACTGTGTGGCTTGGGTAATGAACGAGTTGCGCATCTTGAGTCTCGAGTTGCAACAGATGCCAAAGGACCCAAGCGTGAAGTTTGGGGAAATATGGAAAAATCCTTACCGAAGCGTATGCACACTGTCTACTCACGACATGCCTACACTGAGACAATGGTGGGATGAAGATTATGACCGCACTCAAGAATATTACTTATCACAGTTATGCCGTAGTGGAGCTGCTCCACACCCACTGCCAGGATGGCTTGCACGCGAAATTATATCGAATCAGCTTACTTGTCCTTCTATGCTTTGCATTCTATCGCTGCAAGACTGGTTTGCTATTGACGAAAAGCTACGCTTGCCTGATGCCAATGCTGAGCGCATCAATATTCCAGCTAATCCTCACCACTACTGGAGATACCGAATGCACGTAAACATTGAGGACTTGATTGTCAACAAGGAATATAATGACAAAATCAAGGATTTGGTTGGATTGAGATAAAAAGAAAGTTCCCTACAACTCCCCCCTGAGGGAGAAGAAAGGAAATAAAAACATTAATTACAATACTTAAAACAAAAAAAGAAAATCATGACAAAATACAAGAAGTTAATCTTGTCCACGTCTTCTATCCTTGGAGGAATGAGAGGGAGGCTTTCTTTTCTTGCCCTTCTACCTCTCGTTGCTATAGCACAGACTGTTACTTCGCCAAACGGCAACGTAAAAATAAAATTCTCTTTGTCTGACAGCGGACAACCGACATACGAGATGACTTATAAAGGAAAGACTATATGCAAACCTTCTCATCTTGGACTGGAACTTGCAAAGGACAAACACGCATCAAAGTTCATGCAAGAAACGGATTTGATGGATGGATTTAAGGAAACGAACCACAAGATAACAAGTTTTGACGAAACATGGAAACCTGTATGGGGCGAAACGGCAACAATCAGAAACAACTATAAAGAAATGGAAGTTGACCTGAACCAGCCTTCGTCTAACAGAAACATCATTATACGCTTCCGCGTGTATGACTACGGAATGGGATTGCGCTATGAATTTCCACAGCAAAATGACTTGAACTATTTTGTTATAAAAGAGGAACATACACAATTTGCCATGAACGGCAACCATACGGCTTATTGGATTCCTGGAGACTACGACACTCAAGAGTATGAATATCAAATCACGCCACTCACAGGCATCAAGGATATTATACGCCGAGATAGAGAGAAATACAAAAGCAACTCATCAACAACGGTGTTCTCTGATACAGGTGTACAGACGTCACTGCAAATGAAAACAAAAGACGGATTGTATATCAATATCCATGAAGCGGCTTGTATTGACTATCCTACAATGCATCTCAATCTTGACGAGAAAACTCTTACTTTTGAATCATGGCTCACACCTGACGCGGTGGGCAGGAAGGGATTCATACAAACTCCATTCAATACTCCATGGAGGACTGTACTCGTAAGTGATGACGCACGCGACATGCTTTCGTGCAAGCTGACACTAAACTTAAATGAACCGTGCAAAATTAAAGACACATCATGGATTCATCCAACTAAATACTGTGGTGTATGGTGGAACATGATTGTGGGAACAAAAACATGGAGCTATACAAACGATTATCCATCGGTGAGACTGGGGATAACTGACTATTCTAAATGCAAGCCTAACGGCACTCATGGTGCTACGACATCTGAAGTGAAACGCTACATTGATTTTGCTGCAAAGAACGGACTGCAAGAGGTTCTTGTTGAAGGTTGGAACATTGGTTGGGAGGATTGGTTCGGACACCAAAAACTTGATGTTTTTGATTTCGTTACACCTTATCCTGATTTCGATATCAAATATCTGAATGAATATGCTCACTCAAAGGGGGTGAAACTGATGATGCACCATGAAACTTCGGCTTCGGCTATAAATTATGAACGACACCTTGAGGATGCATTCAATCTTATGAACAAATATGGCTATGATGCCGTGAAAACCGGATATGTGGGCGACATAATTCCTCGTGGAGAATATCACTATAGTCAACTGATGAACAATCATTATCAGCGTGTGATTGAGGAGGCAGCAAAGCATCATATAATGGTGAATGCGCATGAAGCTACCCGACCTACAGGTATTTGCAGAACATGGCCTAACCTCGTTGGAAATGAAAGTGCACGTGGTACGGAATATGAAGCTTTCGGAGGGTCTGTGCCATACCATACCGTGATGTTGCCCTTCACTCGATTACAAGGAGGTCCAATGGACTATACACCGGGAATATTCGAAACAAAGCTTTCTGATTGGAGCAACAATACAAGTTTTGTTCACTCTACTCTATGCGGACAACTGTCACTATATCTCGTAATGTACAGCCCACTGCAAATGGCTGCCGACCTTCCTGAACATTATGAGAAATATGATGATGCATTCCAATTTATCAGAGACGTGGCTTGCGACTGGGATAACTCTATATACATTGAGGCTGAACCGGCTAAATATATTACTGTAGCACGCAAGGCTAAAGGTACTGACAACTGGTTTGTTGGCGGAAAGACCGGCGAAGAGAGACACACAGCTACAGTCAAGTTTGATTTCCTTGATAAAGACAAGAAATACGATTGCGCCATATACCAAGATGCAGATGAGGCTGACTATGAGAAGAATCCAAAAGCATACAAAATAACTCACCGCACAATAAAGAAGGGTGATGTGCTAAAGATAAAAGAGGCTTGTGGCGGTGGATTCGCAATATCGTTAATGGCAAACAAAAAGTAACTGTAAAAGACGAAGACATGAAAACTTCATTAATATTCTCAACACTGCTTGTTGCAGCTATGCCGCACGCTGTTGCTGCTCAAGGTATTTTCAACGAGATGTCGTTTTCTGATACGAAGACGGTATTCAAACTCAATGCCCCCAAAAGTGCCATTCTGCGTATATACGACGATGCCACCTCAAGAAAAGTCAAGAATATGATAAAGATGAAAAAGGTTGGCAAAGAATCGTGGCGAGCAGAAGTGAAAGGAAACCTTAAAGGAAAATTCTACACTTTTGATACAGGATACGGTGAATGCCCCGGACTTTTTGCAAAGGCTGTAGGGGTGAATGGCAACAGAGCAGCTGTGGTGGATATGACAGAAACTAATCCTGAAGGATGGGAAACGGATAAAAGACCGGAACTGAAGTCTCCATGCGATCTCGTAATATATGAACTTCATCACAGGGATTTCTCTATCGACCCATCGTCGGGTATAAGATACAAGGGGAAATTTCTTGCTCTCACAGAGTCGCATTCAATAGAGTATCTGAAAAGGCTTGGAGTGAATGCTATTCATATTCTGCCTTCGTTTGACTATGCATCAGTTGATGAAACACAATTGGACACACCTCAATATAATTGGGGATACGACCCGAAGAACTATAATGTACCGGAAGGAAGTTACGCTACAGATCCTTACAATCCTATTGCAAGAATAAAAGAATTCAAATTGATGGTTCAAGCTCTTCACAAAGCTGGCATAAGAGTTATTCTTGATGTTGTTTACAACCATACTTTTGATATTGAGAACAGTAACTTCCAACGTGTCAACCCTGATTATTTCTATCGGAAAACTTCTGATGGGAAATACTCTAATGGGTCTGGATGTGGCAACGAAACGGCTTCTGAGAAACAGTTGATGAGGGAATATATGGTTGAAAGCATAAAATACTGGATTAATGAATATCACATTGATGGTTTCCGTTTTGACTTGATGGGAGTTCACGACATACAAACCATGAACTTGATACGGCACGAGGTTGACAAGATAGATCCGTCTATATATATTTACGGTGAGGGATGGAGTGCTGGAAGTTGTGCATATCCTACAGAGAAATTAGCTATGAAAGCTAATGCAAAACAGCTTGACGGTATTGGAGCTTTTTGTGATGACATGCGCGATGCTTTGCGCGGTCCTTTCAGTGATGACCACAAGGGGGGATTTCTTGCTGGTGAACCTAATATGGAAGAGAGTATAAAATTCGGTATTGCCGGCGCCGTAAGTCATCCGCAAATTGATATGAAAAAAGTAAACTACAGCAAGGCTCCATGGACAAACTCACCTTCACAAATGATTAGCTATGTTAGCTGTCATGATGATATGTGCCTGACAGACAGGCTGAAGGCAAGTATACCAAACATAAGTACGGATGAACTTATACGTTTGGATCTACTTGCTCAAACAGCAGTTCTTACATCACAAGGTGTGCCGTTCATATTATGTGGAGAAGAAATGCTGCGAGACAAAAAGGGGGTACACAACAGTTATAACTCACCTGACAGTATAAATCATCTTAACTGGAACAATCTGAAGAAATATCCAGAAGTGTTCAACTACTATTGTGGCATGATTGCACTAAGAAAGGCTCATCCTGCTTTCCGCATGGGCAACGCGGATGAAGTAAGGAAGCATTTGATTTTTCTTGATGCGCCCAAAGGCGTTGTTGCTTTTCATCTGAAAAACAATGCAGGTGGCGACAAATGGAAAGACATTATTGTTATTCTTAATGCAAACAAAGAGCCAAAAGATATTAATATACCTAATGGAAATTATACTATTGTTACCAAAAACGGAAAAGTGGATAGCAACGGACTTGGTACGGTATGCGGCAACAAGGCTACAGTAGAGGCACAAAGTGCTATGATTCTGCACTAAAGTTGGTAATTCAAGCTTTACCTTTTCATCATAAAACCAATAACACGTATGAAAAAAACAATTATAGCTGCCCTCTTGTTGGGCACAACAATAACAATGAATGCTGCTAATAAAATTGAACGTATTGAGCCTACAGACTGGTTCGTAGGAATGAAGAATCCACAGGTGCAGCTCATGGTATATGGCAAAAACATCAAGTCGGCTGATGTTACAACCGACTACCCAGGAGTGAAAATTGACAGTCTTGTGAGACTTGACAGCCCAAACTATCTTCTGATTTATATGAACGTGAAGAATGCACAACCAGGAACCATGAACCTGAAATTCAACGGCAAGCAAATTAAGCAAACAGTGAAGTATACATTAAAAGCAAGGAAGATGACAGGCGAACAGCATAAAGGATTCTCAAATGCAGATGTTTTGTATATGCTAATGCCTGACCGTTTTGCAAGTAGCGGTTCCGACAAGAATAATATAAAAGGGATGTTGCCCTACTCTATCAACCGTAATGAGCCAAGCTTAAGACACGGAGGCGATATTGAAGGTATACGACAACATCTGGACTACTTCAACAAACTCGGTGTTACGGCATTATGGTTTACTCCTGTACTTGAGAACAACTCTCCTGATAATGGCAAGCAAAGCACATATCATGGCTATGCCACTACAAACTATTATCGGGTTGACCCAAGATTCGGCAGCAATGATGAATATTGCAGACTTATCAAAGAAGCACATGAAAAAGGTCTGAAAGTGGTTATGGACATGATCTTTAACCATTGTGGATTTGACCATCCATGGGTAAAGGATATGCCTTCAAAAGACTGGTTCAACTGTCCGGAATGGCTTTATCCAGAAAATCAGGCAAGAAATAAAAAAACAAAAACAATTGATGGGGCTGCAGAAGTGAATGACAAATATCTGCAAACAAGCTATAAACTTACACCTGTGCTTGATCCGTATGCAAGTAAAGTGGACATGAAAGAAACTGTGGACGGATGGTTTGTGCCAACAATGCCTGATTTGAACCAGCGAAACCAACACCTTATGACGTATCTGATACAAAACAGCGAATGGTGGATTGAGACGGCTAATATAGACGGTATTAGAATGGACACTTACCCATATGCCGACCGAAATGGAATGGCACGATGGATGGAGGTACTCAATGACGAGTATCCAAACTTTAACACGGTTGGAGAAACTTGGGTAACGGAACCTGCATACACTGCGGCATGGCAAAAGGATTCAAAACTGTCAAACAAAAACTCTTACTTGAAGACTGTTATGGACTTCGCTTTCTTCGATAGATTGAATCTTGCTAAAAATGAAGAAACTGATGCCTGGTGGAATGGATTCAACCGCATATACAACTCTTTATGCTACGACTACCTTTACAAAGATCCAAGCCATGTTATGGCTTTCATTGAAAATCATGACACTGACCGCTTCCTTGGCAACGGGCAAGATACTCTTTCGCTAAAACAGGCTCTTGCTCTTTTACTCACCATCAACCGTATTCCACAGCTTTACTATGGAACAGAAGTTCTTATGAACGGAACAAAACAGATTACTGACGGTAATGTTAGACGTGACTTCCCTGGAGGTTTTATAGGCGACAAACATAATGCTTTTACTAAAGAAGGGCGTTCAAAAGAAGAAAATAATATGTTCAACTGGCTGAGCAATCTGCTACATTGGCGACAAGGAAACGATGTTATAATAAAAGGAAAACAAACTCAGTTTATTCCACAAGATGGAATATATGTCGTGGCTCGCACTCTTGGAAACAAAGATATTATGACCATTGTCAATGGAACGAGTCATCAAAGGAAAATGAAAGTGGCTCGATATGCTGAGATTATAAAAGGAAGAAATGAAGCTGTGAATATTCTAAGCGGTAGAAAAATCAACGTATCTACAGACGTTACACTACCGTCAAGGGGAACAATGATTTTAGAATTCAAATAATATGCTACACTATTCCTTCCACAAGACGAAAGAGAATTAAGAAATCGGACATTAAAATATCATATAAACATGAAACTATTAAAGAATATGTCGGTTCCAAATTCTTGCCAAATGACAAGAATTGAGGGAAGTTTAAAAAAATTGTTATGTTCATTTATCATTGCCTCTCCAGCAATGCTTATGGCTCAAGGATGGCAAGCAAACTATGAAGGTGTGATGTTGCAAGGCTTCTATTGGAACAGCTATGATGCCACAAATTGGAAAAATATTGAAAATCAAGCTGACGAACTTTCACAATATTTCAAACTGATATGGATACCACAGAGTGCAAACTGTGGACATGAATCTATGGGATATGACCCGTTATATTGGTTCAGTAACTATAATAGTGCGTTTGGAACTGAGGAGGAGCTGCGCTCAATGATTGGCACTCTAAAGAAAAATGGAATCGGAACAATTGCTGATGTTGTAATAAACCATCGTGGAAATGTGTCAAACTGGGTGGATTTCCCTGCCGAGAATTATAATGGAACAAATTACCAATTATTATCCACAGACATCTGCGCAGACGATGATAATGGAAAAGCTGCAGAATGGGCAAAGAAAAACGGATACCAGCTTAGCAAGAACAAGGATACTGGCGATGATTTCAGTGGTATGCGAGACCTTGACCATAACAGTAAGAATGTGCAAGACAATGTGAAAGCTTATCTCAAATTCCTGATTAAAGAACTTGGATATGTAGGCGTGCGCTATGATATGGTTAAAGGGTATGCCGCAAAATTCACAGGAACATATAATGCATCGGTTATGCCATCTTTCTCTGTAGGTGAATACTTTGATTACAACAAACAACTTGTTGAAAACTGGATTGACGGAACAATGGTCAATTCTGAAATACAAAGTGCTGCTTTTGATTTCCCTACAAGAAATTCTGTCAAACAGGCTTGTGCATATAGTAATTGGACAAAACTTGGTGATGGCGGACTTGCTGCCGATCCTAAATATTCAAGATATGCCGTGACATTCGTTGAAAACCACGATACAGAAAAACGTGAGGATTCGGCTCAAGACCCTATAAAACAAGACACACTTGCTGCTAATGCATATATTCTTGCTATGCCTGGAACTCCATGTATATTCCTAAAGCATTGGATTGACTGTAAAAAGGATATAAAGAACATGATTCTGCTAAGAAATCTCACAGGAATAAACAACCAAAGCAATTGGAAATGCGTAGAATCAACTGTTTCACGTTATGTATTTACAACAACGGGAACAAACGGAAAATTACTTGTTGCTGTTGGCTCTTCTGCCAATAAATATTCAGCTGACAAACAAATTTGGGCTCTTGCTGCAGAAGGTAAGAACTATCGCTATTTCATAGAACGATCAAAGGAAACTGCATGGACTTCACTTCCTTCTGGCGAATATCCAGAGAATACACAAGTAACTCTTCGTGCTATTTCCCAAGACGACAATGCAAAAATAGTCTATACACTTAACGGTTCTGAGCCTACTGCTAACAGCACTGCTGTTGACAACGAAACTACTGTTTCTCTTCCCGAAGGAAATCATACTTTGAAAGTGGGACTTTTGATAAACGGAAATGTTTCGGGAGTAATTGAACGTAAATACAATGTGGCATCGTTTCAACCTTATACAATATCTGTTAACGTAAATACAGACAATATTGGCTGGACAAACATGAATGTTTGGTCATGGGGAGGTGACGGAAGTCATAACCCTACAATAAAGAATTGGCCTGGCGATAGGGTTACTGCAACAACAAGTGTTGGAGGAAAACAATGGTATACATTGAACTACACGATAAACTCAGAGAATGATTACGTTAATTTCGTGTTCAGTACAAATACAGGAAGTCCACAGACGGAAAATGTGCAAAACGTGAAGAAGACGTCATACTTTGAAATAAGTTCTGATGCCAATAATGGTAAGTATAAGGTAGCGGATGTTACTTCCCAATATGTTTCATCTTCTATTTCAACAATAACAGGAAACGAAATAAAAGCAAATAATACAAAGGTTATTGCGATAGATGGAACAATTGTGCGCAACTTTAACAAATTTGTTCCAACAGATGAAGCTACAAAAGATTTAAAGCAGGGACTTTACATAGTAAATGGTACAAAAATCGCAAAGTAATACATTACGCTTGAAAGGTGTCTTACTTTTCAGTGGATATTTTAGAAAGTTGCCCACTTTCTATAAGAAACCAGGCAACTTTCTGTTAGAAATCAGACATATTACTAATATGAACTGAAAACTTCAGGAAAAAAATAAAGCCAGAGAAATATACTACTAAGTTTTCTCTGGCTTTACTATAAAGAAATCAGTCTATAAATCTTTTTGTTATATCTCCGTATTCTTCTATACGACGGTCTCGAAGGAAAGGCCACCAACGCCTTACCTGTTCACTATGTCCAAGATCAAGGTCAAGCACAAGACTCTCTTCTTCATTATCTGAAGCTTGATAAAATAATTCACCTTGTGGTCCGGCAACAAAAGAGCTACCCCAAAAATATATACCGTTTGTTTGACCAGATGGATCAGGTTCATGCCCCACCCTGTTTACTGTTACCACTGGTAATCCGTTTGCAACAGCATGACCGCGTTGCACTGTTGTCCAGGCAGTACGCTGTCGTTGTTGTTCCTCAGGTGTGTCACTTGATTCATAACCTATGGCTGTAGGATATATAAGCAACTCTGCTCCTTGAAGTGCCATTAAACGGGCAGCCTCTGGATACCACTGGTCCCAACAAACAAGCACTCCGAGTTTTCCTACAGAAGTTTGTATTGGATGGAATCCAAGGTCTCCCGGTGTGAAATAAAACTTTTCATAGTATGCCGGATCATCTGGTATATGCATCTTTCTATATATACCTGCTATAGAACCGTCTTTCTCCAAAACAACTGCAGTATTATGGTATAAGCCTGGAGCACGTTTCTCAAACAGAGAAATAACTAACACAATACCGAGTTTTTTTGCAAGCATACCATAGAAATCTGTCGATGGACCAGGGATGGTTTCGGCAAATTGAAAGTTATTGACATCTTCAACTTGACAAAAATAAAGAGAATTATGAAGTTCCGACAATATTACAAGCTTGGCTCCACGGCGTGCGAGATCAGTAACTTCTTCTTCTATCGCTTCTATGTTTTTTACCACATCAGCTGTTTTTTGCTGTTGAAGTATTCCTATTCTTAGTTCATTCATCTTATTTGTTTTTATCTACCACAATTTACTTATTATCATTCCGGATATTGCATTGAGCAACAATGCAAAGAACCATGTTGCCTTACGATAATACTACTGTCAATTCCGATCAAATCTCTATCAGGAAATGCCATTTCAATGATTTTTCTTGCTTGCTCGTCTTTTTCCTGTTGGTTATATGTTGGATATATTACAGCACCATTCATTACAATGAAATTGGCATAAGTTGCCGGCAAACGTTCATCATCATAATACATAGCATTTGGCATTGGCAGCTCAAGAAGTCTGTAAGGCTCACCATCTGAAGTGCGCAAAGTTTTCAGCTGCTCTTTCATACATTGCAATTCATAATATTGCTCATCTGTATTGTCATCACATCCCACATATACAAGTGTATTGCCAGGGGCTACACGCACCAAGGTGTCTATATGTCCGTCAGTATCATCACCCGTCAACTGACCATGATCAATCCACACAACACGCTCTGCATGCAGATAATCTTTCAACTTGTCTTCTATCTCTTCACTTGTTAACGGCTGATTACGATGAGGCGCAAGCAAACAGCATGAAGTGGTAAATACCGTACCTTTACCATCACTCTCTATTGATCCCCCTTCAAGTATGAAATCATTCAAATCTACATAGTTGCCTTTTACAACTCCACTATCAAACAAACTTCTGTTTATTTTATTATCAAGATCCGACTTGAATTTCTCTCCCCAACCATTAAACTTAAAATCAAGTAAAACATGTTCTCCATCCGTATCTGCATTCTTCAGAGTAATAAATCCATGGTCGCGAGCCCAGGTGTCATTGGTGTCACACTTATGCATAATTACATTTTTCATCTGTGACACAGACAATTTGCCTTTAAGCACTTCATGAATTTCTTCTCTATATGGAGTAACAACAATCAATTTTTCATATCGTGTTACAACATCTGCAATCTCAAGATATGTGTTATTAATTTCATCCAGATAATCATTCCAATCTGTATTCTTATGTGGCCATGTCAGCTGAATGGCTCTTTGTTTTTCCCATTCTGCAGGAAGATATAATTTGCTCATGTATTAATAAAAAAGAAGTGCCGGAAATATGTACCTGCACGATTAATATTTATATTGTGCAAATATACACATTTTCGGCACTTCTGCCAAATTAAGAACTATATTTAAACAGTATAAAACTATTTGCTTAGACCTATCTTGCTACCAAAATTGCAGAACCAGAACACATATATATAATATATGAACATCATTGCAACCGCATAGCCTACTCCAAGGGTTGGATTATCAACAATAGAACCCATAATCAATGGTAGAGTTGCTCCACCGACAACACCAAGATTGATAATTCCTGAAGCAGCCTTTGTGTGAGGACCAAGCTCTTGTAAACCAAGGTTGAATACCAATGGCCACATCACTGAATGGAACAATCCTGCAGCAAGCATTGCATATACAGAAGCAATTCCACTGAGAACGAATGATGAAGCAACGCACAATGCACCACAGATTAAACAGATAGACAATATGTGGCGAGGCTTGAACTTATTCAAAATAATAGCTCCTGCAAATCTACCTATCATCATTCCTCCCCAATAATATGAAAGGAACTCTGTTGCTGTTCCATAATGAAGCAAATCTGGATTACTCTTGAAATATGCCGGAAGCATGGATGGAACACCAAGCTCTATTCCCATGTAGAAGAATATTCCAAACATTCCAAGCCACACGTGTGGGTATTTGAAAACACTGCTCTTGTATTCCTTATGTTCACCGCTTTCTTCTTCAGCCTGCTCTGCTTCATTGATATTCGGCAACTTCATAAAGAATAAGATTACACACAATACGAGTGTGAATATGCCAAGACCAAGATATGGTGCAGGAACGGCTTCTGGGGTTGGGCTTTTACCTGCAATTATAACGTATGTAATAAATACAGGAGCAACTGTTGTGGCTGCTGAGTTTAACGCATTAGCCAATGTCATACGGAAAGCACCTTTGTCTGGCGATCCAAGAACCATAACGTATGGATTTGCAACAAGCTGTAACATTACGATACCTAATGCAACAATAAACATACTACCCAGAAATACTGAATAAATCACAGATGTCTCCATTCCGAGCAATGAAGAAATTCCTAAATAATTAATGATAAATCCAATTCCTATAATTGCAAGTCCTAAAAGCAATGTCTTCTTGTAGCCAATTTTATTCATCATCAATCCGAATGGAATTGACAAGGCATAAGCACCATAGAATGCCGTATTTACAAGCTGGCCTTGAGAGTCCTTTAGATTGAATGCCTGCTTGCAGAATTCAATCATAGAATTGTTCATTGTCGTGATGAATCCAATAAGGAACAACACGGCAAACATTACAATAAGCGCAAAAGTATAATTTGGCGCTGATGTTTGTTTTTGAATATTGTCCATAAGTTAGTTAATTAGTTAATAATATTAGATTTATATGCTGAAAAGCATGTAGACATACAGTATGTCGCATGCTTTCCACCATTATTTGTGTCAAATATATACTGTATCCAATTAGGAAAGCCTGTCTTCTGGCATACCTTTCAAATCGCCAATTTTAGTTGAACGCTTGCGTATTGTGCGTTTTTTCTTTGGCTTTTCCTCCGTTGGAACTTCAGTCTTTACTCCTGCCAATTCAGGGTCTATCATTATTCGTCCGCAATATTCGCAAACGATTATTTTTTTGTGCATCTTGATATCAAGCTGTCGCTGTGGCGGGATCTTGTTGAAACATCCTCCACAAGCATCACGCTGAACGTATACTATACCCAATCCGTTGCGTGCATTCTTACGAATTCTCTTGAAGCTTGTCAACAAACGAGGCTCAATTTTTATTTCAAGATCTTTTGCCTTTTCTTTCAGTCTTTCTTCCTCGGCACGTGTTTCATCAACAATCTCGTCAAGTTCGCTTTTCTTTTCCTCAAGAGCCTGTTTGCGATCTTCTATGAGTTCTTCTGTATGCTTTAAATCATTTTGGCGCTCACCAACTTTAGTCGCTGCCTCACGAATCTTCTTATTACAAAGCTCTATCTCCAAAGTTTGAAATTCAATTTCCTTTGTCAAGGTATCATACTCGCGGTTGTTCTTAACATCATCAAGCTGTTTTTTATAACGCTCAACACTTGCTTGCGCCTCTGCTATCTCTGATTTCTTCTGAGATACTGCTTGCTGAAAATCATCTATCTCACCTTTGATTTTTTCAACACGAGTGTTCAAACCTGCAATCTCATCTTCCAAATCCTGAACTTCAAGAGGCAACTCTCCACGGAGAGCTCTTTTTTCGTCGATTGCCGACAATGTTGTTTGCAACTGATAGAGAGTTTTCAACTTCTCTTCTACAGACAAATCTGTTGGATCTTTTTTTGCCATATTCTTTTTTACAAATAGATTATAGGATTAGTGTTGATGCTTGTAAGAACAGTTCTCACTCCTTTACACTTTTCCTCAATTATTGACTTAAATATTTCTTTCGTATATTGCTCGCTCTGATAGTGCCCAATCACGGCTATCTGTATCTCCTGTTCATGGGCAAAATACTCATGATAGTGCATCTCGCCTGTGACAAAGGCATCAGCACCCATATTTATAGCCTCAGGCAATAAAAAGGAACCGGCTCCTCCGCAAATTGCAACTTTTTTTATCGGACGACGCAATAATTGGTTACACTGCACACATTCCACATCAAACAACTTCTTCAGCATAATAATGAAATCGTCTGCCGCCACAGGTTCACAAAACTCACCAACTGTACCGCTTCCACATTTTATTCCGTCAACTTCTTTTTCTGAAAAGAAACCTACGTTACAGAGCCTCATCTTCTCTGCTATTTTAAAATTCACTCCTCCATAAGCATTATCCATATTTGTGTGCATCGAAAGAATTGTAATCCCATGTTTAATGGCCTTTGCAACTGTTCTCTGCACATCGTCAGAATACGTAAGTCGTTTTAATGGATGAAAGATAAGGGGATGATGCGAAACAATGAGATTGCAATTCTCCTCTATTGCCTCGTCCACTATTTTCTCTGTCACGTCAAGACACAACAATGCCCCTGATACTTCCGCCTCTGTCAATCCTACTTGCAAGCCGGCATTATCAAATCCTTCCTGCAAGGGCAGAGGCGCGAAACGTTCAAGGGCATCAACCACTTCACTTATTTTCACGCTTTACAGCCTTTCTTTTTTTTTAATAAAACAGCAACGTTATCGCTACCTATTATATTTTATAATGTGCAAATTTAATAATTTTCATTCTACATAAGAAAGTTTTTGCGCCTTTATTAATATGTTTTAACAAGATTGATGCATTTTTATTTCATTCTGCATTCTATATTCCCCAATCGCCTGTATTTGCAACAGCTTCTATCTTATTTTCCACCTTATCCGGCAAAGCAGGGAAGAAATCAATTCCTGTTATTCGTTCCACCTCATCTACAGTGTTTACATAATCTCCTTTCGGACGATTTCCTGCAGCATTTTTATATATAAATCCTATAGCCTTAGGTGTATTTGCCATGCATAGCACAACTTTAAAAAAGGCCTCTGGCACTACGACTTTATTTTTTCCAATAGTTTTATGCTTACCACTATACAGTATCGGACCACATACTATATATATGTCACCATATTCTTTTGCCCATTTCCTGCACATATTTTCTAATTCATTCCAATCTCCACGATTCAAATTGCCATTCTGCGGACAGATATTAGTAAACAAGAATGATTCCAACATTGCAACTTTACTCCATTTATTATCGCCAGCAGGACACATATGACCTCTGTCATATCGCGAATTATAATAATCCCAATCTGTAGCTCTTGGTTTTGCAACATCCATGTCTTCATGAAATGCTTTTTGCGGGCGCTTTGCCGATCCAATGAGTCTGTCGGCTGTAAGATGCCATGCCACCCAATTAGGCAAACGGGTATCTTTATTATATGATACTGTATACCCCATTCTTTGCAGTATCTGTTCTGGTTTATTCTTTAAAGGTGCTGGAACTTCTAAAGCTTTTATTTCTTTTGCTTTTGAAATTAGAGCAGCTTCTTCTTCAGATTTGTTTAGTCTGCTTTTCTGTACACCTGCTATCAATGGTCTTTTTGCTGTATTGTCAACACATCCAAGAACAATCAGTAGCAACAGCAAAACAATAAAATTATCTTTTATTCTTTTCATACGTATACAATTTATATAACTCATAATTAATAATCCCAAAAATTTTGTTGGAGATTTATTGCTGGAATGCAGCTTAGCTTATGCAAAGATAACGCAAATCGAGAGAAGAACGAAATGAATTTATTCATTTCTTATTCCGAGATGCAGCTTAGCTTATGTTAAGCTATAAAAAAACTGATTCCTTACAAATCATCAATTGCAAAGAATCAGTTTGAGACATTGATTATACCTATTGATTTTAAAAGCCTCAAGTTGTAAATTACTTAACCTTTACCATATAAAATCCATAACACACAAACGGGGCGGGTTATCCATAAATTATCATTACCATCCTACTAACCCCCTCAACACTTTAATATCCTTTTACAATCTTATTTACCTAATCAACTAAAACCTTTATATTGTTTACCTATTAATATCAAGAACAAATTATATTTAGCCTATACTAATATATAACGCATATTGTGTTTCAATTAAAAGGATTGCCCACTGCTGTGGGCAGTCCTTATTCCTCTTGTGTCTTCACAGATGCAAGAAGAACGCATATCTACAATATTTCGATTGCAAAATTACACATATTTTGCAATACCGATATAACAAAAAACGTTCATTTACTGCAAAATATTGTTCAATGAACTATTTATGCTATTATTTGCTCATTTTGTAACATAAAACATGCATGTACTATTTTCTTAACTCTCCAGGCAAAATATCATACTCATCTTTAAAGCATTTTGTGAAATATGAAGGCGATGAGAATCCAACCTCATATGCTATTTCCGCCACGCTTTTTTCTGTTGTCTCCAACATCTTACGCCCACGCTGCAGTCGAGCTTTACGAAGTAAATCAACAATGGTAACACCACTCAACGCCTTTACCTTACGATAAAGTTGAACTCGGCTCAATCCCATCTCTCTACTTATATCTTCAACACCGAAATCAGCATTAGCTAATTGTTCTTGCAACACACTGCGAAGTTTTGCTATGAATACTTTATCTGCAGACAAGAGCTTTTCATCGTTAACTTCCTCCGGCATACTTCCTTTATATATACCTCCAAGGCGTTTTCTCGCAGCAAGAAGATTATTAATCCGTGCTTTCAACACTTTACTGCTGAAGGGCTTTGTTATATAAGAATCTGCTCCATGCTCATAACCTTCAATTTTTTGCTCATCAAGGTTCTTCGCAGTAAGCAGAACTATCGGGATATGGCAAGTAGCTGTATTGTTTTTCAATTCTGCACAAAGCTCCAGGCCATTCTTTTCCGGCATCATAACATCACTGATAATAATGTCTGGCACATATTTTCGTGCTAACGCAGAGCCTTCATTGCCGTTTCCCGCTTCTATAATTATATAGCTACCGTAAAATACGTCTTTCATATATTTACGAATATCTTTGTTGTCATCTATAATCAGCATAGTAGGAAGTTCATCTTTCGTTATAATCTTGCTCATAGCACCATGCTTTTTATCCCAATCTGTTGATAAAGTGGACGACAATGCCAATTCATCTTCATCCACATCTACAGATTTGTATTCTACATGTTCTTCTTTTTGAGAGCACGGAATAACCACACTGAACTCAGAACCAGTACCAAGCTGACTTTTAACGGTAGCCTGTCCGCCATGTAGTTCGGCATATGCCTTTACCATTGCAAGTCCTATACCTGTTCCACCAACAGAATTATGAGCTTGGAAAAACCTGTCGAATACACGTCTTTGGTCAGAATCTGATATACCTGTGCCAGTATCACTCACGGTTAGTTTTAACCTATTTCTACCAAAGTCTTCAAGTGAGACAAGTATCGATCCTCCCGACTTTGTATACTTTAATGCATTGCTCACCAGGTTAAAAACAATTCTATTTATCTTATCTTCATCTGCAACAATTTCATCATGCGAAAATTTTTCGGCATTGGACAACAATACTATACCTCTTTTTTCTGCCGACGGCATAAATCCATCAATCCATGAGTTCAGTTTGTTTTTCAGGTTGAAAGCTACAGGATGAAGTTGCATATTTCCAGTCTGCACTTTTCTGAAATCCATGATATCATCCACAATTCTCCGCAGGGCAAGAGCATTACGGTGTGCTATTGTTATAAGTTCTCTCGTATGATGTCCAAGCGAAGTATCTGAAAACAGTTGCTCTATCGGGTCTATTATGAGAGTGAGCGGTGTGCGCAATTCATGACTTACATTTGTAAAGAAAGCAAGTCGCGAATGTGTAAGTTCAAGCACTTCGTCATTAAGTTTTTTTAAGTCTTTATTTTTCTTCTCCAATTGCACAAGCAGTTTATTTTTATCTATATAGCTTTTATAGATAAGTGCACCGCCTAAAATTGCGAGCAACAAGAAAATGCCCAACAACCACAAGAAGATTGTTTGCGTTTCATAATATCCCTCATATCTATTCACTTGATTATGCAACGCTTCCAATACAGTTGCTTGTCTGTTTGCACTATTCAGTGCCATCATTGTCAGCTCTGCATTGTTTCTCGTAATAATAGATGTTGAAAGACTATTGTCTTTTTTATATGGTCTATGTTCAAGGATGTCCAACGCCAATGCCATAACCACATCACCACTTGTTGGGTTAAGATAAGAAGCATCCAGCATTCCCTTGCTTACCATCTCTATACCTCCGTTATCTGACGACAAGCCATCAATGCCAACAATTTTAACTTTGTCAGAGAGTCCATTGCTTTTCAGCACTTGGTATACTCCGTATGCCATACGGTCATTTTGAGCAAACACATAATCAATATCACGCGTTTTACTCAAAATTTTTCTCATGGCTTCCATTGCACTTTTTTCATCCCAAGCAGCATACTGTTTGTCTACAAGATTTATTCCTGGATTTTTTGCCAAAGCCTTAACAAAGCCCTTATGACGCTCGGAAGCCGGCGATGAGTCTTTAAGTCCGAGAATTTCTGCAACTCTGCCATGCCCTTTTAACTTCTCCGAAATATAAATTCCCAAATCATATCCCATACGAAAGTTGTCACTACCGATATATGCCGTATATTTGCGGGAGTTTATTCGTCTGTCAAACATTACTACAGGTATACCTTTATCGTAGGCACGCTCTATTGCAGGTTTTACGCTTTCACTTTCATTAGGTGATACTATAAGTAAATCAACGTCCATCGCTACAAGACTGTCAATTTGTCGCGACTGCAATTCACTATTGTCATAAGCTGATTTTATGCACACATCAACAGAATCCGTTATGTATGTCATCATCAGCAATTCTGAGTTCAGCTTTTCTCTCCATGCATCATTTGAACATTGTGAAACTCCTATATGGTATTTTTTTTCATCACCAGAGCAGTTGACAACAACAACTGCAACAATTGCCATAAGAGCAAATGCTGATATTGAAAGAAGTATTCTATTTAAACTTTTCATAACACTCATCCTATAAAATATTGAAGATACTCTTTATACCTATTTACAATAAGTACTTTTTTACTATGGCAAAGTTATTACAAAATATCCATATTAGCAACAAAAAGGCATTAAAAGAAAAGAAAAACAAAAAAAAGACAAGCGCAAAGCATACAACTTATTTACATTTTTCTTAAATTTACCGCCGAAATAACATAATGTTCAACCTTTTAAATATTCGTATTATGAAAATCGGTATTCCTAAAGAGATCAAGAACAACGAGAACAGAGTTGGTATGACACCTGCCGGAGTGGCAGAACTTGTTCGCCATGGTCATGAAGTAACAGTGCAACACTCTGCTGGAGAGAACAGTGGCTTCAGCGACGAAGCATACATAAAAGCTGGGGCAAAAATTTTGCCTACAATAGAAGACGTATATGCTGGAGCCGAGATGATTATAAAGGTAAAAGAGCCTATCAAGCCTGAATACAAGTTGATAAAGAAAGACCAACTCGTGTTCACTTACTTCCATTTTGCTTGCGACAGGGAACTTACGGATGCAATGATTGAAAGTGGTGCTGTTTGCCTTGCATACGAAACTGTTGAAACCAACGATCACCACCTGCCGTTACTTATACCAATGAGTGAAGTTGCAGGAAGAATGGCAACTATAAACGGTGCTTATTATCTACAAAAAACGAAAGGAGGGAAAGGAAAGCTTATCAGTGGTGTACCGGGAGTTGAACGAGCTAAAGTACTTGTGCTTGGTGGAGGTACTGTAGGTGAAGCAGCTGCAAAAATGGCAGCAGGACTTGGAGCCGACGTTTGGATTACAGACATCTCTCTACCAAGACTACGACAGCTGGAAATGGAATTGCCGATCAACATACATACATTATACTCTAACGAACATAATATAAAGGAATTATTGCCAACAACAGACATTATCATAGGAAGTGTTCTCGTGCCTGGCGACAAAGCACCACATCTCATAACAAAGGATATGCTAAAACTAATGGAACCTGGAACCGTACTTGTGGATGTTGCTATCGACCAGGGTGGATGCTTTGAAACATCCAAACCAACAACACACTCTGATCCTGTGTATATGATTGACGGAATTTTGCATTACGCCGTAGCCAATATCCCTGGCGCTGTGCCTCATACATCAACAATAGCACTTACCAATGCCACTCTAAAATATGCATTGGCACTTGCAGACAAAGGATGGGAAAAAGCATGCAAGGATGACATTGCACTCTATCGCGGATTGAATATCGTGAATGGTAAAGTTACATTCAAAGCTGTTGCCGATGTATTTGGAATGGAATACACACCAGTGAAACTGTAGCAACATCAAAGTAAAAAAATAAGAAGATATGGGAATCCTTTGCTCTTGGAAACAGCGTATAAACTTCAGCGCAAGGGGTTCTCATTTTGCACATAAAAAAGATATAAATATTTTTTGCGGTTTATCCCTCATCCCTCACTTTCCATGCTGCATCCCCAA
>CAKQCV010000016.1 GCA_934217675.1 uncultured Prevotella sp.
TAAAGTTCGGCTGTTGGCACAGTGGCGAGCCCCCCGGCAATAATCTTTAGGGGGTCGGTTACGGCAAGTCCTGTACGTTTCTTTCCGTAGTCAATCGAAAGAATTCTTCCCACAGTATTATTGCTCTTACTGATGGTTATATAGCAACCATGCGTCAGGATACTGTGCTCTGAGCTGTGTGCGGCTTTGTATAGCCTCGCTCTTCGAATCGAAAGTTGTTGCTACCACGCGATACATTCTTGTAGCAGAATCGTATGCTATCTGTGCTGCGTATCCTTTGTCCTTGAGTTGTCCTTGCATGCCTTCAGCATTTGCCTGTACAGAGTATGAACCAACAACAACGCTGAAATTTTTCAAGCCGGCACCGCTTATTACAGAATAGTTGCCCTGTCGAACTGGAACATTGTCAGAATTGTCGACTACAACGTTTTCTGTTGCAGGCTTCTCCACAACAGGAGTGACCACAGCTACATCCTCTGTTGTCTGTTCTGTCTTGTTGTTGTCGGCAGCCTGTGCCTTTTCGTACATTTTGCGGTATGCCTTCTCGGAAGAGCCACAGCTTGTGAAAGCCATAGCCAGGAATAATCCTGCGCAAAGTATCGTATATTTTCTCATTTCTGTAAATTATTGTTTGTTATAAATAATACTTCATATTAAAAAATCTTTGCGAAGTTACATAAAATAGAAGTAAAACAGCCTGATGACGCATCTAAAGTTTGTTAAATGAAAGAAATACACGCCAAAGACAATAAAAAAACTGTATAAAGTATTGCAGTCACAGAAAAAAAGACTAAATTTGCTATCAGAAATAAAACTATCGTTTAATTTAAATATCGAAGATTATGAAGACATTAGGTTACATTGGAGCTTTCCTTGGTGGAGCTCTTGCCGGTACGGCTCTTGGACTGTTGCTCGCTCCTGAAAAAGGAACTGACACGAGAGAGAAAATAACTGACGCTATTGATGACTTCTGCAAGCGTCATAGCATAAAACTGACACGCAAGGAAATGGGTGATTTGGCAGACGATATTCAGGATGCCGCAGCCGATTCAGAGGAAGTATAACGAAAAGCATACTGTATGTTTTCAAGCGACAGAAACATAGAGATAATAGGCAAGCTCATAGAAACAGTCAAACACTATTTGGGATTACAGGCTGAATATGCCAAGTTGGGGGCTATAGACAAGACAGTGCGTCTGGTCACAGCACTTATTGTTGTGGCTATGCTTGCATTGATAATAATATTGGTTCTGATATTTATGTCGCTGGCTCTCACCGTGGCAATAGCACAGTATTTAGGCTATGCATGGGCTTTTTGCATCGTTGGATTGCTGTATTTCTTGGTATTTGTGATGTTTTTGCTCTTTAAGAAAGCACTCATCGAGAAACCTCTTGTGAAATTTCTTACAACTCTATTGCTGGAGAATTAAGACTTAAAGGAGACTGTATTATGGAACAGAATAAGGAGAGACGGACGCATTACAAGTCGTTGGGCGATATTAGCCAACGAAAAGCGGAGCTGCTTGACTGTATACGCAAGGATCAAAGTGAAATGGCTGGACTTTGGAACGAAATGTTCAAGCCACAGAAGCGAACAAAGAAAAAGGGATTCAGTCTTCAAACTGCGATGAGCACAGGCGTTGGGGTTATCGACGGAGCACTTTTTGCTTGGAAGCTATATAGGAAATTTAAAAGATAAAGGCTTTAAGCCTGTGTCTGAGCATAAAAGGGGGAAGGGACTGCAAGCGGAATATTCAGCAGCGGTGTCTTCTCCCTTAGTGTTTCCTGTTGGATAGAAAATCTATATTTTCTTTTGCGTATATGAATATACTGATTATAAATGCCAGTCCACGACGTAACGGTAATATCGACAGAATGCTCTCGTCAATGAAAGACGAGGCTGAGAGGCTGGAACATAATGTTGAGACTGTAAGGGTTGATACTCTGCAAGTGGCTCCTTGCAAGGGATGTATGGTATGCAGAAACCGTTTAGAATGTGTCTTGCCAGAAGATGGCGCACAGCAGGTGTTGCGGAAAATACAATGGTGTGATGTGCTGATAATCGGTGCACCATGTTACTGGGGTAATATACCAGGAGCACTGAAAGTACTTTTTGATCGAATCGTATATGGTATGATGGGAGAGAACAAACTTGGGATACCGGTGCCGTTGCATAAGGGGAAGAAGGCTATTGTTGTTGCAACATCAACAACAATGTGGCCTTTTAATATAATTGCCAACCAGACAAGTGGGGTGAAAAGGGCATTGCGTGAAATTCTGAAATACAGTGGCTTCCACCTTGTGAAAACAATACAGAAAGGCGGAACGAAAAGTGGTAAACCATTGTCGGAAAAAACTTTGGATAGTTGTAGGCGAACTATAAGAAAACTATGCAAGGTTAAACAATGATAAAATGTTTGGTGCGAATAACTTAAAGAATTAATTTTGCTGACATTATGAAGCATAAATGTAATATAATATTGCTGTGCTCGATGTGTGGCATTGTAAATACCGCCATTGCACAGAACGAAAGCCTGGATATGAAACATACGTTTCGTAGTGGGCAGACTGTTGCTTCCGATTCTCTGTTTAGTGTTGAAACAGGCAAGGCAATCAATAGAGACATTGACAAAGATGAAAAGGGGGCAATGTTGCAACCATATTCGCGCAATTCTTATTTCAACTATATTAACGCAGAAAAGGATTCGCTACACTTGCCATTGCTGACTATGCGTGGGCAGATGCCTCTGATGAACTGTCCGTATGCTACATGGTGGGGGCTTGATACATGGCAGCTGCATAAAGGACTGAATATGAACCTTGGTGCATCGGTGTTCGCTTCCTTCGGTAAGGGGGCACCAAAAGGGGCAGGCTTTGCGCAAGATATTTCGCTTATGTATGCTATGCCGCTTTCTAAACGTGTGTCGCTCGCGGTAGGAGGCTGGGTTAGCAATGCGTATTGGGCACACGACAGATTTACAGACGCAGGACTGAGTGCTGTGCTTGGATATAAAATAGATGATCATTGGGATGCTTACGTCTATGGGCGAAAGTCGATAATGAACAAACCTTTGCCTTATCGATTTACAACAATGCAAGAATTAGGCGACCGTATAGGAGCCGCTGTGAAGTATAATTTCTCACCGAGTTTCAGTGTGCAACTGTCAGTTGAGGCTGTGGATTATAAAATGCCGAACTCAATTCCAGAATCGCTAAACAACGGAATGAAGAGAACCCGATGAAACTTGATGTTGAAAAAACAGTGGATTTTCTTGTTTATGTAAACTGAAAAGTATAACTTTGACGGCAAATTTGTATAAAGGATAATTTTACACATTAAAACGACAAGACGATGGAAAAGTTATATCCATTATTATTTACTCCAAATCTGCATACCGTTGTATGGGGAGGAGACAGATTGTGTCCTTATAAAGGATTGGAACCAAAACAAGAGCCGGTTGGCGAGAGCTGGGAAGTAAGTGCTGTACCGTCGAGCACCAGTATAGTTAGCAATGGAATTTTTGCCGGTAGGGATTTGATATCTGTTGTCAATGAAATGCCAAAAGAAATTCTTGGGGAGAGTGTGTGTCAGAAGTACGACAACAAACTGCCGCTGCTTGTGAAATTTATTGATGCAAAGCGCGACCTAAGTATACAAGTGCATCCTAACGATGAAATGGCAAAGCGTGTGCATGGAAAATCTGGAAAAACAGAGATGTGGTATATTATCGATGCAAAACCAGGCAGTTATCTGTATGCAGGATTCAAAACACAAATTTCGGAATATGAATACAAAAAGAGAATTGCTGATGGCAGTATAACGGAAGTTCTTGCAAAACATGAGGTAAAACCGGGAGATGTATTCTATTTGCCGGCAGGTAGAGTTCATGCTATATGTAGCGGAATTTTGCTTGCAGAAGTTCAGCAGTCTTCAGATTTGACATATAGAATTTATGACTACAACAGACCGGGACTTGACGGAAAACCGCGTGAACTACATACGGAACTTGCAGCACAAGCTCTTGACTTTCATGTAGAAGACGAATACCGCACAATATATAAGGAAGACAGCAATCGCGCTAATTTGGTTATTGATTCGCCATATTTCAGTGTAAGAGTGACAGACTTAAGTGATACTTTTCACCGTAATCTGACAAAATATGACAGCTTTATAATTACGATGTGTATTAAAGGTGACTGCAAAATTGTGGTGCGCTCCACTGGAGATGAGATAATACTGAAAGAAGGAAACAGTTGTCTCATTCCTGCAACCATTGCTGATTACGATATTGTACCGCTTAAAGGAAAGGCAAGAGTACTTGATGCTTTTATTGATAATAAAGACAAAAGCTTAGCTCATAGAATAACACGATTCTTGCATCTTACAGAGAAATAAGTACATGTTAGAAAACATGATGTGATGGATCATGTTTTTAATCTCATGTCTCTTCCTTATCCCTCACTGTATAAATTTGCTGATTAGAAGATGGTTACGACTGAAAAAGTGAGGGATGAGGGATGAAATCAAAAATAAAATTTCTTATATTTTCATGTCGGTCCTTATAAGGGTAAGCTTTTTATGTATTCTCAGCAATGAGAGTTGAAGGACTGGCAGACTAATTGTTTGTCGTTTCAACACGAAGCCTTAAATTCTTTTTTTGTCAATCCGTTTAGATTTTGTTTAGAAAGAAATGTCACGCACAGAGTGGAATCTTTTGAAAAAAATATCGCTCTGTTTCATATATGAACAAAAATAAATTGCACACTCGTTATATGGTGTGCGCATTTTTGGAAGAAAGTGTTTAAAATATTTTAAATACAAAGACTGTTGTTCTTGTTTTTTACCTTTAATGATTATATTTGCACTACCGTTTTGGGTAAAAACTTATAATTTAAGATAACGAAAAAATATACATAACTTATGTTTGAGAATCTAAGTGACAGACTTGAGCGTTCCTTTAAAATATTGAAGGGTGAAGGAAAAATTACAGAAATTAATGTTGCGGAAACGCTCAAAGATGTCCGCAGAGCCTTGACTGAGGCTGACGTGAACTACAAAGTGGCAAAGTCTTTTGTAGACACTGTTAAGAAAAAGGCTATGGGTATGAATGTGCTCACAGCTGTGAAACCGGGGCAACTCATGGTGAAACTCGTACATGACGAGCTTGCTGAACTCATGGGTGGAGAGGCTGCAGAGCTGAAACTCGACGGAAAACCTTCTGTTATCCTTATGTCTGGTTTGCAAGGTTCTGGTAAAACAACGTTTAGCGGAAAACTTGCAAACTTGCTTAAAAGCAAACAACGCAAGAATCCAATGCTTGTGGCTTGTGACGTTTATCGTCCTGCTGCCATAGAACAGCTCAAAGTAGTGGCTGAACAAATCGGTGTGCCAGTTTATACAGAAGAAGAAAACAAGAATGTCGTGGAGATTGCCAATAATGCCATTAAAGAGGCTAAGGCAAAGGGATACGATGTTGTTATCATTGATACCGCCGGACGTCTCGCTGTTGACGAGCAAATGATGGATGAGATTGAAAGACTGAAAAATGCGGTTAATCCTAATGAAACTCTGTTTGTCGTTGACTCAATGACAGGACAGGATGCTGTGAATACTGCTAAGACATTCAATGATCGCCTTGATTTCGATGGAGTTGTGCTCACAAAACTTGATGGTGATACTCGCGGTGGTGCGGCACTGAGCATCAGAACTGTAGTGACAAAGCCTATAAAATTTGTTGGTACTGGCGAAAAAATGGAGGCTATAGATGTGTTCCATCCATCACGTATGGCAGATCGTATCCTCGGAATGGGAGATATCGTCAGTTTGGTAGAGCGTGCGCAGGAGCAGTTTGACGAAGAAGAAGCAAAGCGCTTGCAGAAGAAGATTCAGAAGAACAAGTTTGACTTTAATGACTTCCTCGGACAGATTCAGCAGATAAAGAAAATGGGAAATCTGAAAGATCTTGCTTCGATGATTCCTGGAGTTGGCAAGGCTATCAAGGATGTGGATATTGACGATAATGCTTTCAAAGGCATTGAAGCAATCATTCTTAGTATGACACCAAAGGAACGTACGAATCCGGAATTGCTCAATACAAGTCGTAGGCAGAGGATAGCTAAAGGTTCTGGAACAAGTATTCAGGATGTGAATAGATTGATAAAGCAGTTTGACCAAACACGTAAGATGATGAAGATGGTGACTGGCTCTAAGATGACACAGATGATGAACGCAATGAAGCACATGAAGGGCGGTATGCCTAATATGCCTGGAATGCCAAAAATTTAATTAAATAAAAAAGAAAGAAACATGCAGCTAATCGATGGAAAGGCAACAGCGGCAGCCATTAAAGCGGAAATCGCTGCTGAGGTGAAAGATATTATGGCTCGTGGTGGAAAGCAACCGCATCTTGCCGCAATTCTTGTGGGGCATGATGGCGGTAGCGAGACTTATGTTAAAAATAAGGTGTTGGCGTGTGAGGCTTGTGGCTTTAAAAGCACGCTAATCCGATTTGAAGAGAATGTGAGTGAAGAGAATCTGCTTGCCAAAGTACGCGAACTGAATGATGATGATGATGTTGACGGGTTTATCGTGCAGCTGCCATTGCCACATCATATCGATGAGCAGAAAGTTATCATGGCTATAGACTACAGAAAGGATGTTGATGGTTTCCATCCTATCAATGTTGGTCGAATGGCAATTGGGTTGCCATGTTTCGTTTCTGCAACACCACTGGGAATTATCACGCTGCTCAGACGATATAACATAGAAACATCAGGTAAAAAATGCGTGATCCTTGGCAGAAGCAATATTGTTGGTAAGCCTATGGCTCAGCTTATGATGCAAAAACAATATGGTGACTCTACGGTTACTGTTTGTCATAGCCACTCAAAAACTCTGAAGCAAGAGTGTAAGGAGGCTGACATAATCATCGCTGCTATAGGGCAACCGAATTTTGTTACTGCAGATATGGTTAAAGATGGTGCTGTGGTTATTGATGTGGGCACAACAAGAGTGCCAGATGCCACACGCAAAAGTGGATTTAGATTGAATGGTGATGTGAAGTTTGATGAAGTGGCACCGAAATGCTCGTTCATTACTCCTGTACCTGGTGGGGTAGGACCGATGACAATATGTTCGCTGATGAAAAATACATTGGCTGCAGGGAAGAAGGAATTTTATAAATGAACAATAACCTGGAAAGTATGACCGCAGAGGAATATTACATGAAAGGAAAAGAATTCCACCGGGCTGGAAATTGGCAAGAAGCTATACACTGCTATATTGAAGCTATAGAACTTGATCCAGAAAGTCCAGCTGTTGAGGCTAAGAAAATGGTGGAGGATATACTCAACTTCTACAACAAGGACATGTATAACCCTTGATGGCTTTCTTGAAAGGGACGCATGAACTTGTAGTAGGTGGGGAGTGATAATTTAGAAAATACGACTAAAAAGAATATAGTAAGAGCTTATAGCGACAGTGTGGCGAAAAATAGACTTTTTCGCAATGCTTGTTACTGTTACCCTTTAATTTAATTGGAAAAAGACATGGGAAAAATCAAAGGAGCTATTGTAGTGAACACAGACCGTTGCAAGGGTTGTTCACTGTGTGTCGTGGCTTGTCCGAAAGATGTAATTGCATTGTCTGACAAACACGTCAATGTTCATGGTTACCCTTACGCCGTGGCAGTGCATCCTGACGAATGTATCGGATGTGCATCGTGTGGTATTGTATGTCCTGACGGATGTATCAGTGTTTACAAAAAACGAATGGAGGATTAAGCAATGGCAGAAAAAGAAGTACTTTTAATGAAAGGAAACGAGGCTATCGCACATGCTGCAATACGTTGCGGATGTGATGCCTACTTCGGATATCCTATCACTCCGCAGAGTGAGGTTATAGAAACGCTTGCTGAACTGAAGCCATGGGAAACAACAGGAATGGTTGTGCTACAGGCAGAGAGTGAGGTGGCTTCAATAAACATGGTTTATGGAGCCGCGGGTTCTGGTAAAAGGGCTTTTACATCATCGTCAAGTCCTGGTGTGGCTCTAATGCAGGAGGGTATTTCGTATATGGCAGGTGCTGAACTGCCTGGAGTCTTTATCAATGTGCAGCGTGGCGGACCAGGATTGGGTACTATTCAACCTTCTCAGAGTGACTATTTCCAGTCTACTCGTGGTGGTGGCAATGGTGATTACTATGTCATTGTACTTGCTCCGGCATCTGTACAGGAGATGGCAGATTTTGTTGACCTCGCGTTTACTCTTGCTTTCCGTTATCGTATGCCGGCAATGATTCTCAGTGATGGTGTTATCGGGCAGATGATGGAGAAAGTGGTATTGCCTCCAATGAAACCTCGCCGAACAGAGGAGGAAATTAAGCGTGAGTGTCCATGGGCAACATTTGGTAGATCACCTGAACGTGATGCAAATATAGTCACATCTCTTGAACTTCAGCCTGAGGTAATGGAGAAGAGAAATTTGAAGTTACTTGAAAAATATGAAAAAGTAAAAGCCAACGAAGTAAGATATGAGACTACACAGTGTGAAGATGCTGACTATATCATTGTAGCATTTGGAAGTGCTGCAAGAATATCTGAAAAGGCTATGGAATTGGCTCGCGAAGACGGACTCAAGGTAGGATTGTTCCGTCCGATAACATTGTGGCCTTTCCCAGAAAAGCAGATAGAACAACTTGCAAAAGGCAAAAAAGGAATACTCTCAGTGGAGATTAATGCGGGACAGATGATTGAGGATGTGCGTCTCGCCACACATGGCATAGTGCCTGTGGAGCATTTCGGTAGACTTGGTGGTATCGTTCCTGATCCTGAGGAGATTGTAAACTCATTGAAGGAGAATATCAAGAGCGGTAGATTTAATGGTTAATTATAAAAGTTGAAAATCATGAAAGAAGATATAATTGCACCGGAGAATCTGGTTTATGCTAAACCGGCGTTGATGAACGACACTCCTATGCACTACTGTCCTGGTTGCTCACATGGAGTGGTACATAAACTTGTGGCTGAGGTAATTGAGGAAATGGGAATGCAAAACAAAGCTGTAGGTGTATGTCCTGTAGGATGTTCTGTTTTTGCTTACCGTTATCTTGATATAGACTGGTCAGAGGCTGCACATGGTCGTGCTCCAGCTGTTGCTACGGGTATAAAGCGCTGTTGGCCAGATCGTCTTGTTTTTACTTATCAAGGTGATGGGGATTTGGCTTGTATTGGTACGGCTGAGACTATACACGCTCTTAATCGTGGCGAGAATATTACTATAATATTTATCAACAACGCTATCTACGGAATGACAGGAGGACAGATGGCACCTACTACTCTGCTTGGGCAGAAAACCGTTACTTGTCCTTACGGGCGAACACCGGAGTTACATGGATACCCATTGAAAATGACTGAGGTTGCAGCTACATTACAGGGTACATGTTATGTTACACGACAGAGTGTTGATACTGTTGCTTCTATTCGTTCTGCAAAGAAAGCTATACGTAAGGCGTTTGATGCATCTATGGCTGGCAAAGGTTCAAGTTTAGTGGAGATTGTCAGTACATGTAATAGTGGCTGGAAACTATCACCAGTAAAGGCTAACGAATGGATGCGTGAGAATATGTTTAAGTTTTATCCTAAGGGTGACCTTAAAAATACTATTGACGAATGAAAAAGGAAATTATAATATCAGGATTCGGTGGTCAGGGTGTGCTTTCTATGGGTAAGATTCTTGCCTACTCTGGATTGATGGAGGACAAGGAGGTTACTTGGATGCCTGCATACGGACCGGAGCAACGTGGTGGAACGGCAAACGTAACTGTAATCGTTAGTGATGAGCGCATATCATCGCCTGTGTTGAGCAAGTATGATATTGCTATCGTTCTTAATCAACCGTCGCTTGACAAGTTTGAACCTCGAGTAAAGTCTGGTGGTATACTAATTTATGAGGGTAATGGTATAATTAATCCGCCTACTCGTAAGGATATTGAGATTTATCGTATTGATGCCATGGATAAAGCTGCAGAGATGAAAAATACTAAGGTCTTCAATATGATTGTGCTTGGTGGAATGCTGAAAGTCGCTCCTGTTGTAAGTGAGAAAGGTGTAGAGAAAGCTTTGTTCAAAACATTGCCAGAACGGCACCACAAGCTTATCCCATTGAATATGGAGGCTATAAAAGTGGGTGGTGACATTATGCAGAAGCAATAATTTTAAAAAGAATAATGGTATATAGATAAGGTAATATGGTGTGTCAACACCACTCTCTTATTATTATCAAATTGTAAAAAAAACTCGCAACTTTTGGTGGTATTACCTAAGTTGTGAGTTTTTTTATTATATATTTACGTAAGAAAAAGTAAAGACATTGAAAAAAAAACGAAAACATGTTATGTAACATATAAAAAAAATTGCAACTTTACATAAAACGGAATACTTTTGCAACAGTTATCCTGAATACAATCTTTTTACCTTAAAGACTAATACCTATTAAATTAAAAAAAGGCAATTCTCTGTGAAGAGAGTTGCCTTTTGACATTTTATTATTTATGTAAACATATTTATTAGCTGTTATCACGCATCTGACGAAGCAAATCTTTCTGATGTTCATTTAAATTTGTTGGCAACTTTACATTGTATGTTATAATCATGTCACCAATCGTACCATCACCACGGTCATATCCTTTACCACGCAAGCGCACCTTTGTTCCATTCTGTGTATCAGGTTTCACTTTTAGTTTTATCTTCGAACCATTACCGAGTTGCAATAATATTTCTCCACCAAGGATAGCCGTATAAAGATCAATGTTTACATTAGCATGCATTTCTCCTGTGTTTTGTCGCATTCTTCCTGTATTTCTTCCAGAAGAGTGCATTCTTGCAGAGCCACCAAACAAGTCTTGGAAGAAACTTGAGAAACCACCACTCTGTCCAAAATTGGAAAAGTCGAAGCCTTCAAACGGAGAACCATTGCCACTATAATAATAGTTGCCATTGCCACCAGATGTACCAGCACCGAATTGCTCTGCCTCTTTCCAATGTTCACCATACTGGTCGTATTTCTTTCTTTTGTCTGGATCGTTAATAACCTCGTATGCTTCATTTAGAGCTTGAAATTTAGCTTTAGCTTTCGGATCATCAGGATGTAAATCCGGGTGAAACTGTTTGGCTCTTTTCAAGTAAGCTCTTTTTACATCTTTCTGAGGAATATCTTTGTTAACACCTAATATTTTGTAATAATCAATAAATGCCATAATTCAACCTCCATTTCTTTTTGTTTTTTCTAAAAAAATAATAAGCAAATTATGTGCCGAACATACATAGAACAGCCAAATAGTCAGATAAATAAAATATTATAGAAAAAAAAGGAATATAAATTTGCATGTATTTATTTTATTTATACCTTTGTGGAATATAACACATTTATTATAATAACTCATTAGAGAAAACTTATGAAGAAAACTTTTATTACGGTAGCAATTGCAGCAGCATCATTAATGAGCCAGCATGCAAATGCCACTGACAATCTTGTAGTAAAAACAAGATCAAATTCTTCGAAAATTGCGTTAGACGACATTAAAGGACTGAAATTTAGTGGAGAGAAAATGTTTGTCTACACACAGTCTTCGGATACACCTGTTGAATTTAATCTTGTAGACATTGTATCGTTAAAATTTGCTCCCGACGGTACGCAGGGTATAGAAAGTACGACAGCTGATAAACAAAAGATAAATATATGCTACAGCAACGGTGTTCTTTCTGCAAAAGGTGTGAGTAAAGCGAAAACTGCAATATACAGCATTAATGGACAGCGTGAAATCGCTATAAACTCATGGGACGGTTCAGCCGTATCGCTCGACAACCTTACAAATGGTGTCTATGTGTTAACAGTAAATAATCAAACATTTAAATTCGTAAAGAAATGAAAAAGCAATTTACAATAGCGGCTCTTGCTGTAGCTTCGTTCACAGCTGCTGCACAAACAACAACAAAAGTTCCTAATCGTGTGCTAATACAGTCCGGTTATGATGTAAAAGGATATGCTACTGACAATATTGACAGTATCTATTTCGACCGTATTGATGGTGATGTGAAGGCTGATATCAATTTCAAGGGATATAGTGATGAAAGTGGTACACAAACTATAAAGCTAAGTGTAACTCGCACTCCAGACTGTGCATCATTTGTTATTGATGTTATGGCTGCAAACACTGCAAAAAATTACGACGACAAGACTATGGCAACGTGGTTTAGCCGTCAGAATGTTACTCCATTTACCGAAGATTTCAGTGAAGGAGCTCTCACAGGTTTTAGTGAACTGCAAGCAGGAACAGAATACACTATAATAACATTGGGATATGATAAATATGGTGTGGCAGGACAGACAAGTCGTGTAAACTTTACAACTCCTAATGCTCAAATCGTCGGAAATCCAAAAGTTTCATGGAATATTGATGAAGTAACTCCTACATCGTTCACCCTTACAGTTACTCCTAATGAAGATACAAGCTCTTTTTATTGGTGCATGTTCGGAAAAGGTGAATTACAGCAGCAGTTTGAACAATGGGGACCAATGTTCGGATTTGATAATGTAGAACAAATGATAGCTCAGTTTAGTGGTCAAGCTTATGTAACAAAAACAAAAGAAACCTGGAAAGACTTGCAGCCGGACACTGAATATGAGGTTGATGTTGTGCCTGTTGATGTAAACGGAAATTATGGAGAAATGCAGACTATCCCAGTGAAAACTGCCAAAAACGGTGGCGAGGGTGTTGCTTCTGTAACGATAACGTATGATGGTATTGGTGGTGATGCAACCAATGGTTATCACCTTGATGTTACATATACTCCAAACGACCAGACAAGCGTTCATCATGACCTACTAATGGAGAAGGAATATTTTGATAAGAATTTCACAGATGAGTCTATAAAGGCAGCAATGAGTTCTGATGAAAATCCATTTGGATATGATCCATATTGGAATTCTATTGGTACAGAAAGTGTATCATGGAATTTTGACGAGGGCAAGACTTATTATGCACTTGCTGTAGCAAAGAATATGAACGGTGAGTATGGTCCTCTTGCCAAACTTGAAATCAATACAACAGCCACAATGGGCAATGTAAAGAAGACTCCTAAAACTTCTTTAGGAGTTGCAAAACGTGTTGTGAAAAAGAATGTAGTAAAGAATGCAGTTGCTCCAGTAATCAATAAAGGTGGCATTAAGTTGACTAATACAAAATAAGACAACTATTAATTATAGATACAAAGCAGACACATCACATAAGAAATGGTGTGTCTGTTTTTTATGCATACAGAAATGAGTACATTTATTATAATTTTACATTATATACTTATGTAAGTAATACATATATATGATATGATAAAGATTTGTAGTAAACAACTCCCTGTAGACATAGTGTTCCACCCATCATGGTGGTATAAAAATACTGGCATAACATTTGATGAAAGTTTTTTTTACGATCCAATTCGTCGTGTAGAAGATGAACAGAAAATGGAACAAGTGCTTTATGAACGTTTCGGTAGTCTTGGACTTGGCGAAGACCACCTTAAACGTCTGCCACAGATTGGTGCTGTTCATCTGGCTTCTGGTTATCTGCTCTCGGAAATGTTGGGGTGTAAGGTTGAATATTATGATGACGCACCACCACAGGTAATCTGTGCCCATAAAGATTCGTTAGATCTAAATGTAGAAGACGCTTTCAACTCTCCTGCCTTTCGGCGTTTGGTAAATCTTATAGAAAAAATGAAAGCTACATATGGATATGTAGTAGGCGATATAAATTGGGGAGGAGTGTTAAACCTTGCTATAGATGTTCGCGGAGAAGATATTTTTACCGACATGGTTATGGAGCCAGAGAAGGCAAATGTATTTTTTAGGAAAATAGCTCAAGTAATTGATAAATTTGTATGGTATATACAGTCAAATACAGGTTCTTCATCAATATCTGTAAATCGTAGTGCACGTCTTTTTGACTATCCTGTTGCTATCCATTCAGAGTGTAGTCACACAATGATTTCAGAAGCTGACTATCGTCGTTTCTTTCTTCCGATAGACAAAGAGTGGAGTTTGCGTCATAAACCATATGGTATTCACTATTGTGGTAAGGATCCACATCGTATGGCTTCTGCATTTGCTGAAATAGAACGTCTCACATTTCTTGATGTCGGATGGGGTGGGGATATAGCCTTACTTCGCAGATACTTGCCATACACGTTTTTCAATATTCGACTAAATCCTGTAGATATTCAAAAATACTCTTATGATGAGTTGAAAAAAAATATAACGGAACGCGTTATTGCTAGTGGTAACGATTTCACCAAAACTGGACTTTGCTGCGTAAATATGGATAAAGATGTTACAGACAAGCGTATTTATGAAATCTTCGATGTTGCAAAGCAAATAAAAAGTGAATAGTTCTTTAATATTCTTGGATATTATAATAATCCAAGACTGTTTTTGCCGTATTCAAAATAAGCTTATATAGAAATATAAATGTATACGAACACATATTCTACATTCTGTAATTGCCTTGTCGCAACGGCAATGGCTGTTGTGGCATTTTCTTGTTCTCCGGCAAGAAAAAATATGGATGACAACAAATCGTATGTTTTGCTTGAAAAGGTTGTAGAACTGAATGCTGGAGGAAATAAGCAAGCCGCCGTTGTTCTTGCCGACAGCGCTTTGGCTATGAATCCTGCCGACACAACCCGCTGTTGGCTACTGTGCGAAAAAACTGTGGCACTGACAGACATGGGTAAAATGGCTAAAGCTATAGCTATAGGAAAAGAGGCAATGGCATTGGCAAAGAGAAACAATGATGTGGACGCTCAACTCAACATGAGAGGAGCACTCGGAATAGCCTACCGGAGAATGGGGAAAATAGATTCTGCCATTGTGGAGTATAAAAAAGGTATCGAACTTGCTGTAAGAGAGAAAAACAGTGAATACGAAATATATCTTGACAACTGTGCTGCTGTGCTATTCAGCGAAAACAATCGCTTTGGCGAAGCTCTCGAATATTCACGACGAGCAGAAAAAACGGCTCTTGCTGCCAAAGACACTGTGGAATGGCTTTCGGCAAGGGCTAATGTGGGAGGAGCTTACTTGAGAATGAAAAGATATAAGGATGTGGTGAGGATAATGACGCCAATGTGGAATAACGTGTTGCACGTAGGCTACAATGTGCTCACGCTTAAATACCTTTCACATTTGCTAATGGCACACAACGAACTCAATAATGATGATAAATTGAATTACTATATGCGCTATGCCGAAAAAACGGTAAACGGGGCAAGTCCTACCAGTAATGGAGTGCTCGGTATACTCGAAATTAAAGCTGCCATGCTCGGCAAACAGAAGCGCTACTTCCAACAATTGTCTTTGCTCGACAGCATAGCTGCAGCCTATAAAAACAACCATGCCATGCCTGAGAACAGACTCCTTTTTTCCAAAGCCACCTGCTTTTGGAATATGGGCAGAAAGGATGAAGCTTATAGAGCTTTGACACAAGCTTATCAAAAGCTTGACTCTGTGAAAAAGTTAGATGTGGAAAAAAGTCTGAGCGAATTTACTGCAAAATACAAAACTCTTGAAAAAGAGATGAAAATTGAACAGATGAGTCGTCGCGAGGCAGAACAGCAAAACCGTATTCTGTGGCTCGCTATTGCTGTTGCAGTCTTGGTGGGCGCCATCTGTATTGTTTTATACCGCAAGAGAATTGCTTCACAGCGTGCTGAACTTGAATGCAAGCGTAGCTATATAAGCGGACTGGAGAATGAACGGAGGCGTTTGGCAAAAGAGTTGCATGATGGAGTGTGCAACGATATTCTTGCTGTCAATTTACTTATGGACATTGACGGAGGAAAAGCCAAAACACAACTGCACAACGTGTGGCGCGATGCCCGTGACCTGTCGCATGCCCTCATGCCGCCTTTGTTTAACAATACTTCATTGCTTGAGGCTGTGGAACAATATATAGAGGTCGTTTCCAAAGACATGAGTAAGGAAGTAAAACTTTCTGTCGTTGGTGCTGACAAGTGGAATGGGCTTCCGTCGAACATCTGTTACGAACTCTACCGCATAATACAGGAGGCTGTGTCTAATGCAATAAAGTATGGAGAGGATAATTGTATATCCGTTACACTTGATGCGAGTGGCGGTAATCTCAAGGTATGCGTTGAGAATGTACTTGAATTCGAACACGTGGGCGATAGGCATAATGGCATTGGTATGGAAACGATAAATATGCGTGCCATAAGCATAGGAGCTACGGCAAGTTGTGGTTACAGCAACGGAAAATACACAGTTGAAATAAAATTAAAATGAGAATACTGATTATAGACGACCATCCTGTGGTCCTTTCAGGAATAAAGCTATTGATAGGATACAATATGCCGGATTCTGACATCATTTCGGCATCTTCTGTTGATGAAGCACTTGATATCATCACCACTGGCAATGTTGAGGTTCTGATTACCGACCTTGAATTTGCTGGCAGAAACGGAATTGAACTGATAGATAAAGTGCACGAGACAAGTCCACAAACAAAGGTCATTGTCTACACAATGCACGAAGAAGTGTGGGTAGTAAGGCAACTTCTCTCTGCCGACCCAGACGCCGTGGTGTTAAAGGCAGACGAACCTACGGAACTGACTCGCGCAATATCAATGATAAAGGATGGCAAAGGATATTACAGTACTACTTTCAACCGCTTGCTCAACAGTATATCTACATCACCAGATATGCTATCGAAGCGTGAGACTGAGATATTGCGGATTACCGCCTGTGGCAAATCGGCTACTTATATTGCCACACAACTCGGCATATCGGTGAATACTGTGGAATTTCACCGTCGCAGAATAATGAAAAAACTTAATGCCGCCAATGCGGCAGAGGCTGTAAACAAAGCAAGGGAACTGGGATTGTTTTCTTTGTGAAAGCGATGCCGTTTCACTTTGGCTTTTATGTAATAATCAACAACACATAAACTACGGAAAACAATAGTTTGTTACCTACCCAAAATGATAGTTTTAATCCTTTGACAAGACGTTTCTAAAGGATAAATTTGTAATATTTACGCAGCGTTCCTAAATTTGTATACGGAAAAACAATGGGAAATATCAAACGTAACAGTAACAAACATGTGTGAATATAAAAAGGACCAAATAACAAAGCGAGAAATCGAAATCTTGGATTTATTGTCGAGAGGTTTAAGCAGCAATGATATAGCAGAAACCCTTTTTATATCAAAAAATACGGTAAACTTCCACCGTCGACAGTTATTGAAGAAAACTAACTCCAAGAATATTGCCGAACTTATAGGTAAAGCCTACAGACATGGAATATTGACCGAATGACAAAACATTGTATATATCTTCTCATTTGTATCATCAGTCTATATCATATTGTCACATGGTTATCTTGTATAGCACAATTTTTATATAAACAGAATTATTAATCCTAAAGATACGAAACATGAAAAAAAATCTACTTTTGATTCTTGCCATGACTTCTATTGCATCATACGGGCAAGGTTTACGTCTTGGAAATTATTACTACAAACAGCAGAAGCAGAAAACTGAACTTCAAAAGAAAATTGCAACAACCACTTGCAACAAGACTGAAGAAAGAGATGTTACAAGCAGAAGGCTACAGAAGGGTATTTATATAGATCAAGCTATGAAGACGATGGGCGACAACATTTACCGCTATGTTTTTGCTTATAACAAGAACATGGAACGTAGTTCTGAAACAATATACAAGAAACACTTCAACGGAGTGGAATGGTCGGCCGAAGAACTTTACAACAAAGGAGTATATACCTATGAATATGACTCTCAAGGCAGAATTATATTAAAGAAAGTGATATATGAAAAACCATATACAGAATTTGATTCCTATTTCGTATCTGTAGATTACTTTAATGATGACTATACGCTATATACAAATTCCATCATAACCGACACTGGAGAGTATTGCGACAGCGAATGGAGCTTTTGGAAAAATGGTAAGTTGCGCCATTACACTGTTTTTGACGGTCACAGTTCTAATCAGAGGGAAGAGCGGTCTGTTTCGTTCGATCAAAACGGTAACTGCACAAGGATGGCTGCGGATTATAAATCAAAGCAGTTTTCGGGAACTCTGAACGACTCCACCATTATACACAACGATACATACTACGGCTATGACAACCCCAAAACTATAGAGAGCTATGTGTACAATCCATTGAACGGCAAACTGACAGAGTACAAAGTATGGGGGATTAACGATGAAAGTCGCAAGTATGAATACATCTACGATGCTCAAGGCAGAATATCGGCAATAAAGAAATACTATGATGCAGATGATGCAGATGTAGACCATTCTAAAATTCCGGCAAAGGCAATGAATGTGGAATTTTCGACAAATGAACCTAAATGGCGACTTGAATACAATGAGACATACACTTATTTCAATGACGAAGTGTATAGTATAGGCAACCCGTGGCACGATATTTTTGGTATGGATGGTCCACTTGTCAATCGCCATCTTGTTGACGATGATTACGAGCCGGACATGCCATGGGTAGAGGACTTGACATTCAACCGCGATGCCAACGGCAAACTGCTCTCTGTGGTTTCCCAAAAAAACGAAGAAGAAGGTTTTATAGAGGAGAACACGTTTAACGTTGATGCTAACGGACATATCACAAGACAATTCATCCATTCAAAAGAGTCATGGGAAGGCAGTGATTATAATGAGGAGACTATAACTATTGACTATAATTGGCATGGGGAACTACTGACAAGCAGTCATGAAACTTATTCGTACAAAAGTTCTTATAATGGAAACAATACATACACTCGCGACTGTTCATATTCCTATGGCGACGGAACCTTCGCCTACAAAAGACTGTCATCTGGCAATGACTACAGCGGAAGTAGCGAGAGGAGCGGCAGCATAACGAAGCTTAACAATGGATTCAAAATTGTTGAAGATGACAAATACGACCGAGACATCTTTATTCAGGAGGTGCAGACGGAAGATATAAGCTTCATCCGTCCGAACCTTATCTGTGACTACGAAGGCTTCAGCACCGACAGCACCATTGTGGTATCGGTTAAAGACCGTGAGGTGGTTTATTCAAATCAACGAGGAAATACATATGGAGATGGATTGGGTTGGACAGACTTTGAATATACTTTGGGCGACGCGTCAGCATACGCCAATACAAATGACGAGACATATTTCTCTGTTTCACATGAAGGCGATAAGACCATTTGCTGTAATGCCAAGGGAATGTTAGTATTTGAGCTTCAAGGCAACAGGTTATTGAAGGAGAGAATATATGAAGAATTATATAATGGTAATGTGGCGCAAATCCCAAGTTGTGTTTCAATTCCAGATGCAGGTTATATCATTAAAGAAATTACATACAGCTATGATGAGAACGGACTTGTAAACGGACAGACAGTGACCACCATAGATCAGAACGGCACAACGATAGATGAAACTAAAGTTGAGGTAATCTATAATCCAGCAAGCGGAATAGATACAGTCAATGCTTCAACAGGCAATAACCTTAGTCTCAGTGGTAGAACACTGGGTATAGCCAACGGTTCATTCTCTGTGTATTCTCTTGATGGCACCATGCTTGCCAGCGATGCTAAGTCGTTCCAGTTCCAGCAAGGTGGCAGATACATCGTTATGTCAAATAGCGGTAAGACAATCAAGGTAAATGTGAGATAAGAGCCATATCAAGATACCAATACAACAAATATATAACGATAGTAGGTCTGAAACATCCATAAGTCGTTCTGAATAGACATTTTATCATTCAGAACGACTTTTTCTATATGCCTTTTCAAAATAATATTGCATTTGATGAATGGTATAAAATGGCTCATATACACGTAATAAACAAAAAAAGAGGTACTTACTTGCGTAAACACCTCTTCTTGAAACTTAATTAATTTGTGACTCCGCTGGGATTCAAACCCGGAACCTTCTGATCCGTAGTCAGATGCTCTATTCAGTTGAGCTACGGAGCCATTTCTTAATTGCGAGTGCAAAGGTATGACTTTATTTTCAAATATACAAATGTTTGGAGACTTTTTTTTATTCTTTTTTCTTTTCTATTACATTGTTAAGCGCAAAATGTGGATGTATATAGGGTTACACCTTATTATATAGATACAGACTAATATTATTGTTGTTAATCACGATGTCTCGTTGTTAGCTGTCGGCTTGCAGTTGCTAACCTGTCGTTTCTCTTGTCAATAGGTCTCGGCTAACAGTTGTTAAACTGCCGTCTTTTGTTCGGATATATTTATAGAACACGAAGCCAAATGTTTGGTATCTTTAAAAGTTTTTATAGGTAAGACAATAATTCGGCATAAAGTACGTTTATATGAAATGATGGAAAAGAAATCTATTATATTGATAATATTGCTGAATTTGTTTTGTATTGCAATAACGGCTCAAACTTTCACCCTTCAGGGGCGAGTAACAGACAGCAGTAATAATCCTGTAGAACTTGCCACTGTATCAGTGGTAAAGCAGGGGCGAGTAGCTATGACAAATCTCAAAGGTGAGTATTCTATGCAATTGCATTCTGCCGATAGTGTTGTTGTACGTTTTTCTATGGTGGGATACAAAACCAAGACACGAGTTCTTAGAAAGCCTCGTGGAAAACAGACGTTGATAATACAGTTGTTTGATGATAACCAAATCAGTGAGGTAACTGTTGTAGGAAAGAAACGTCAGACGGGAACAACAGAGCAGCTTGACGTGAAGAATGCTAAAAACACGCCGTCAACGACGGGTAACGCAGTAGAGGAGCTTATACAACAACAGGCTGGAGTGTCGACTCATAGTGAGCTGTCGTCGCAGTATAATGTGAGAGGTGGAAGCTTTGATGAGAATAGTGTATATATTAATGGTGTAGAAATTTACAGACCGTTCTTGGTTAGAAGTGGTCAGCAAGAAGGACTGTCGATTATCAATCCAGATATGGTTAAGAGCATAGGCTTTTCTACTGGAGGATTTGAGGCTAAGTATGGTGACAAAATGTCGTCGGCACTTGATATAACATATCGTCAGCCAGAGAAAAAAGTTGAAGGCAAGGCTTCAGCAAGTTTATTGGGTGGGTCGTTGTATTTGGGATTAAGCAACAAGAAATTTTCATGGAGCAACGGCTTGAGATATAAGACCAACAGGTATCTGCTTGGTTCATTAGATACAAAGGGAGAATATGATCCGAGTTTTTTGGATTATCAGACTTATCTAACTTACAAGCCAAATAAACGCTGGTCAGTTTCATTTATGGGTGATATCTCGGACAACCATTATAATTTTAAACCTTCAGACCGGGAAACAAATTTCGGAACGATGGAGAACGTGAAGTCGTTTAAGGTTTATTTTGATGGAAAAGAGAAAGATTTGTTCAGAACATATTTTGGAACATTTAATATTACCAGGCATTTTACAGACAAGACATCTCTCTCGCTGATAGGTTCTGCCTACAGTACAAATGAACAAGAGAAGTATGATATTCAGGGGCAGTATTGGCTCACGCAGACAGAAACGAGCGAGAATCTTGGAGTGGGTACTTATATGGAACATGCCCGAAACTATTTGAAGGCAAATGTGAAGAGTCTTAAACTTGCTTTTGCCCATAAGGCAAAGCGTCATGATGTGCTTGCAGGAATTACATACAAGATTGAGCATATTGATGAATACAGCAAGGAGTATGAGATGCGTGATTCAAGCGGATATAATATTCCTCATACAGGAAGTGACTTGAAGATGATTTATTCGCTTAATGCGAGGAACAGGCTTGATGCAAACCGCTTGGAAACTTATATACAAGACACGTATAAGTTTACAAGCCGTGGCGAACACACTTTTTTCACTCTTAATTACGGTCTGCGTTTCAGTCATTGGAATTTCAACAAAGAAACAATATTAAGTCCAAGAGTATCGCTGAGTATTGTTCCGCCGTATAATAATAATGTTACGTTGCGCTTTGCTGCCGGACTTTATTATCAGGCACCGTTTTTTAAAGAGTTGAGAGATACGACAACAGTTGACGGTACGACATATGCCACTCTTAACAAGAAGATAAAAAGCCAGCGTTCCATTCATTTCATAGCAGCCTACGACTATAAGTTCAAACTTAATGAACGTCCGTATAGGTTTACGGCAGAGGCTTATTATAAGGCTCTTGGAAATATTGTTCCGTATAGTGTAAATAATGTGAAGGTGGTGTATGATGCAAGTCAGCAATGTAGTGGTCATGCTATGGGACTTGATTTGAAACTGTATGGAGAGTTTGTGCCAGGTACAGACTCATGGGTAAGTCTTTCGTTGATGGATACGAAGATAAACTTGAATGGACGGTCGTTGCCGTTACCTACAGACCAGAGGTATGCTTTGAACCTGTTCTTTACAGATTATTTTCCTGGAACAGATAAATGGAAGATGTCTTTAAAACTTGCTTTTGCCGATGGATTGCCATTTGGACCTCCGCACCGTGATCTTTCAACAATGCAGTTCCGAGCATCGGCTTATAAGAGGGCAGATATAGGTATGAGTTATCGCTTGTTTGACAGAGATAAAAGTGAGAGCAAGAAAAAATCATTCTTCAAAAATGTTTGGTTGGGAGTTGATTGCTTGAATCTGTTTGGAATAAACAATGTTAATTCATATTATTGGATAACAGATGTTACTAACCAACAGTATGCTGTTCCTAATTATCTGACAGGAAGACAACTTAATGCACGAATTTCGGTAGAATTCTAATTATAAAAGTTCCGTAGCAAAGTGCTATGGAACTTTTATTTTAAATAGATATGTTTTATAACATATTTGTAATTAAAACGTGTGTAAAATGATTTAATTATAAAAATAAAGACAGAAAAACTTACGGTTTGTTTGTGTGTTAAATAAAAATGCTTATCTTTGCAAGCGTAAACAAAATAAAAATTAAATATGAATTCGACTAATGTTTTTCGCAGCCTATTCCTACTACTACAGCAATTAGTTGTAGGCGAAAGGTGTGTTATATCATAGTGATGTGTGTTATTAAAGAATAGAGCCTTTCCACTTAACGTGAGAAAGGCTTTATTTTTCATTATATAAAGCAAGAAAATTTAAACACAAACATAAAATAGAAATGAGTGATAGATTATTTATTTTCGACACTACTCTGAGAGATGGAGAACAAGTTCCGGGGTGTCAGTTGAATACGGTAGAAAAGATACAAGTTGCCAAGCAGCTTGAACAGCTTGGAGTGGATGTTATAGAGGCAGGTTTCCCGATATCAAGTCCTGGAGATTACAATTCTGTAATAGAAATATCCAAGGCTGTTACCTGGCCAACGATATGCGCATTGACAAGAGCTGTAGAAAAAGATATTGATGTTGCTGCAGATGCTTTGCGTTATGCCCGCCACAAAAGAATACATACCGGGATTGGAACGAGCGACCAGCATATAAAGTATAAGTTCAACAGTAATCGTGAGGAAATTATCGAGAGGGCTGTGGCAGCCGTTAAGTATGCACGAAGATATGTAGATGATGTTGAGTTTTATGCTGAAGATGCAGGCAGAACAGATAATGAATATTTGGCGCGAGTTGTTGAGGCTGTGATAAAAGCAGGTGCGACGGTGGTGAATATTCCTGATACGACAGGCTATTGCCTACCTGAAGAATATGGCAAAAAGATAAATTATCTTATGGAACATGTTGATTGCATTGACAAGGCGATAATTTCTACACACTGTCACAATGATTTGGGTATGGCTACAGCAAATACTTTCAGTGGGGTGATAAATGGGGCACGTCAGGTTGAAGTTACTGTAAATGGTATAGGAGAGCGTGCAGGAAACACTGCACTTGAAGAGATTGTGATGATATTGAAGTGTCATAAGTCGATAGGTATAGAAACAAACATAAACACTTCAAAAATAAGTTCCACGAGTCGCATGGTGAGCAGTCTTATGAACATGCCGGTGCAGCCCAACAAGGCAATTGTAGGCAGAAATGCTTTTGCACATTCAAGCGGAATACATCAAGATGGTGTGTTGAAGAATGTAAATACATACGAGATAATGAATCCGAAGGACATAGGGGTTGATGATAACTCTATTGTGTTGACCGCACGTAGCGGAAGGGCAGCACTGAAGCATCGTCTTTCTGTGTTGGGCGTGAATTATTCTGATGACTCTAAGTTAGATAAACTATACGCACAATTCTTGAGTCTTGCCGACAAGAAAAAGGATATTACAGATGATGACGTGCTGATGCTTGCCGGTGCAGACAGAGCGGATGTACATGCTGTGAAACTTGATTTTCTGCAAGTTACAACTGGTATGGGTGTGAAGAGAAGTGTGGCAAGTATAGGTCTTGACATATCTGGACAGAAATTTGAGGAGGCATCGTCAGGTAATGGTCCTGTTGATGCGGCAATAAAGGCTTTGAAGAAGATTATTCAGAAAAATATGACTCTGAAAGAATTCACAATACAGGCTATAAGCAAAGGTAGTGATGATGTAGGAAAAGTTCACATGCAAGTGGAATATGAAGGTCATTTATATTATGGTTTTGGAGCTAACACGGATATTGTGACCGCCTCGGTTGAGGCATATATAGACTGTATAAACAAGTTTAAATAATTGTTGGATTTATTATGAATACATTGTTTGATAAGATATGGGATTGCCATGTGGTGCAGAATATAGAAGACGGTCCGGCACAGTTGTATATTGATAGGCTCTATTGTCATGAAGTGACATCTCCGCAGGCATTTGATGGTTTGCGCCAGCGTGGTTTGCATTGCTTTCGCCCGCAGAATATTTATTGCATGCCAGATCATAATATACCTACCCATGATCAAGATAAGTCTATTGAGGATCCTGTTTCAAGAAAACAGGTTGAGATTCTGAAGAAAAATGCAGCAGAGTTTGGACTTTCATATTATGGGGTGATGCATCCAGATAATGGTATAATACATGTGGTAGGTCCGGAAAAGGGATTATCGCTGCCCGGAATGACAATTGTTTGCGGAGACTCGCATACGAGTACACATGGAGCCATGGGAGCTGTTGCTTTTGGAATAGGAACAAGTGAGGTCGAGATGGTTATGGCATCGCAATGTGTGCTTCAACAAAAGCCCAAGACTATGCGCATAACGGTTAATGGGAAACTTGGTAAAGGTGTAGCAGCCAAAGATTTGGCATTATATATAATGTCGCAGCTGACTACTTCTGGTGCAACGGGATATTTTGTGGAATATGCCGGCAATGCAGTGACAAGTCTTTCGATGGAGGGCAGACTGACGCTCTGCAACCTTTCTATAGAGATGGGGGCACGTGGAGGAATAATAGCCCCAGATGATGTTACGATAGATTATGTCAGAGGAAAAGCATTTGCTCCTAAAGGTGACGATTGGGAAAGAGCTGTTGCTTATTGGAAAACACTGAGGTCAGGTAGTGATGCCGTGTTTGACAAGGAGTACTCTTTTGATGCTGCCGATATAGAACCACGTGTTACTTATGGTACAAATCCTGGTATGGGAATAGGTATAACGGAACATATACCTCAGTTGGACAGTATAGAAGAAAATTGTAGAACATCGTTCAGAAAGTCTTTAAGCTATATGGATTTTAAACCAGGCGAGCAGTTGATTGGCAAGAAGATAGACTATGTTTTTCTTGGAGCGTGCACAAATGGGCGATTGGAAGATTTCAGAGCTTTTGCTTCAGTAGTGTGTGGAAAGAAAAAATCACCCAATGTCGTTGCCTGGCTTGTGCCTGGTTCATGGAATGTGATGCGGCAGATAAAATATGAGGGACTTGATAAGGTGCTTAACGATGCTGGCTTTGAAATACGCCAACCTGGGTGTTCTGCCTGCTTGGCAATGAATGATGACCAAATACCAGAGGGAAAATACTGTGTGTCAACAAGTAATCGTAACTTTGAGGGCAGACAGGGTAGAGGAGCACGTACAATACTTGCGAGTCCGCTGGTTGCGGCAGCAGCGGCTATTTCTGGAGTGATAAGTGATCCAAGAAATTATCTTTGATTTAAAAAGTAAAGAAATGAAACAGAAGTTTAGTGTAATATTAAGCACATGTGTACCTCTTCCATTGGAAAATGTAGATACGGATCAAATAATTCCGGCTCGTTATTTAAAAACAACATCGAAAGAAGGAATGAGAAACTATTTATTTCACGATTGGAGGTTTAATGACGACGGTACGAAGAAAAAAGATTTTGTATTGAATAATCCTAAGTATAAAGGTGATATACTTGTGGCTGGTAAGAACTTTGGTTCAGGCTCCAGTCGCGAGCATGCCGCTTGGGCTATTGCAGATTATGGATTCAGGGTAGTTATAAGCAGTTTTTTTGCAGATATACATAAGCAAAACGAATTGAACAATTTTGTGTTGCCAATTGTCGTTAGCGAAATATTTTTGCAAAATCTTTTTGAGTGTATAGAACAAAATCCAGAAACAGTTGTTGAAGTTAATCTTCCTAAACAAACTGTAACCAATAAAATAAATGGAGAGAAAGAGCGTTTTGAGATAAATGGCTATAAGAAATATTGTTTGATGAACGGACTTGATGATATAGATTTTCTTGTTGAAAATCGTTTTAAAGTAGAGAAGTTTGAGGCAGACAAAAGAAAATTGAATAAAGAAAAATAAAATTATGAATTTAAAAATTGCAATATTGGCGGGCGATGGTATTGGACCGGAAATTATGCGGCAAGGAATTGCCGTGGTCAATGCTGTGGCAAAAAAATTTAACCATATCGTAGATTATTCGTATGCAATATGTGGTGCAGATGCAATAGACAAGGTTGGAAATCCGTTTCCGGAAGAAACATACCAAACTTGTCTTGATGCAGATGCGGTGCTCTTTGCTGCAGTAGGTGATTTGAAATATGATAATGATCCAACGGCAAAGGTGCGTCCGGAACAAGGGTTGCTTGCTATGAGGAAAAAACTTGGACTATATGCAAATATACGTCCTGTACAAACATTCAAATGTTTGATTCATAAGTCACCGCTGAAAGATGAACTTGTTGACGGAGCTGATTTTATATGCATTCGGGAACTGACTGGTGGAATGTATTTTGGTGAAAAGTATCAAGATAATGATAAGGCATTTGATACGAATTATTACACGAGAAATGAGATAGAGCGTATTTTGAAAGTAGGCTTTGAATATGCTATGCACCGGAAAAAACATCTTACGGTTGTTGACAAGGCAAATGTGTTGGCATCGAGCAGACTGTGGCGCCAGATAGCAAGAGAGATGGAGTGTAAATATCCTGATGTGCATACTGACTATATGTTTGTAGACAATGCAGCTATGAAGATTCTTGTTGAACCACGATACTTTGATGTTATCGTAACTGAAAACACTTTTGGAGATATCCTTACCGATGAGGGGAGCTGCATATCAGGAAGTATGGGACTGCTTCCGTCTGCATCAATAGGTGAGAAGACACCTGTGTTTGAGCCAGTTCACGGATCATGGCCGCAAGCTGCAGGAAAGAATATTGCTAATCCATTGGCACAGATACTCTCAGTAGCAATGATGTTTGAGTATTTTGGACTTAAAGACGAGGGAACCCTGATTAGAGAGGCTGTTGATGAATCGCTAAACTCGGATGTGCGTACACCTGAGATAAAGAAAGATGGCGGTAAGGAATATGGCACGAATGAAGTTGGAGAATGGATTGTTGATTATATTAATAAGAAGTAAGGTAATTTTAAATGTTTTCAGATACAAATAATGTTAGAATAAGGATGGTGTGTACTATACTGTCCTTATTCTTATGTATAGTGTCAGCAAGTGGACAGTCAAAAAAAGAATTAAGAGACAGTCTGAAAATTGCTGTTGATAGATTGGAATACGCTCCAGATTCTATAGACTTGCGGTTGCAGAAGGCAAGCTATAATATTCTGCTTGAACAATGGTCATATGCGCTTGATGAATATAATTATATACTTCGCCGCAATCCTAATAATCTTGCAGCTCTATTTTATCGTGCATACGCCAATGAAAAACTTCACAGATACAGTTTTGCCCGCCTTGACTATGAAAACTTGTTGACTATAGTACCCGGAAATTTTGAAGGACAATTAGGACTGGCATTGCTTAATCAAAAGGATAATAGACATACAGAAGCTCTTGACCAAATCAACAGGCTTGTAAGCCAATACCCAGATAGTGCGGTGGCATATGCTGCTCGGGCTGGAATCGAGAAAGAACAAGGTATGATTTCTCTATCTGTATTTGACTATAAGGAGGCTGTGAAACTGGCACCAAATGATAAGAACTATCGTATAGACCTTGTTGAAGCGCTACTTGATGACAGAAAGAAAAACGAGGCACGTCGCGAACTCGACAGCCTCGTAAGTATGGGTATTCCAAGAGCTTCACTCCAGGATTTGTATAAACGTTGTAAATAGTATAGGATTCTTTTAGAAAGAATAAGCAAATCCTATAGACATATACTCTTTGAGCTGCCAATACCCATGGTCGGCATCACGTTTAGCACCATCGTCAAATCTTGGATATACAAAGATATTAGATGTTATATATTTATTGAACTGAAATGACAATGTATTTTCCCATTCAACTTCGGCACGCTTGTATGTGGTATATCCATACAGGCGTGTTTTCCATTTTATGGCTTGGGTAAAAGCCCATGTTAAATCAATTGTACATTCTGAACCAAAGTCGTTGAGAGTGTGTTCACCTTCTTTCAGACCATAGCGTGTGGCTAAAGATTTTCTTCCAACATATTTGAAGTTGTATGCAAGAGGTGCCAAATGTACAGTTCCTGTTAATTTGTTGTTGAACCAATTCGCTGCATAATCCATACCTATAGACAGGTTGATATTAAGAGGTGATAGAATATCCGAGTATACATTTCTGTCATTGCTCTTGTATCCACGCAAGAATTGGGTGTATGCAATTAACTGTAATGAGTAATACCACTTTTTTGATGCTTGCAGTCCAAATTTTCCTGTATATCTTATAAGGTCTTCCGATGTTTTAAAACTATGGAGCGTATCACCTCTTGAGGTCTGGAATCCAAGTTTCATTTCCAACTTGTTGTCGAATTTTACTTTCTGCTTGTTGTTGTAATTTGCTTGCATGGTGACGCTTGCAACCATAGAATAGTTGCTTTCGCCACCCTTGTACCAGTTTGATGAAACATAGTTCTGCAACATTTGCAGATAGTAGTCGCCGCTAAATTTCCAAAAGTTAGGTTTGCTGACTACTATTTCAACGGGCATGTCGAAATCATTCTCAACAGGAATGTCATTTGTTTTTGTGACAAGTTTGACTTTGTTTTTTATTGGTGTTTTTATTTCTTTGTGTACAGAACCGATATTGTTAAGTCTTGTTTCGCTTTTAGAGATAAGGTTTGGATGATAAAGATATATATTCATCATTATATCATTGATTGTCTTTTCTGTATCATCGGCGTTCTCCCTGTCGCTTTCCAAAATATTTCCAGCTACGGAGTGGTAGAATGTAGTAGGCGAAAATAGATAAAAGAATCTCATGTCTGCATTTGCTTTATCGGTTGAGTTTGCTGTTGTATCTATTTTCTGCTTGTATGCGACAAGTGAGTCAGAGTATGCTTTAATGATTAAAGTATCTTTTGTCTTCTGTCTTTTTTGCCTTGGCAGATATTGTGCCATTGCAGTATAACTTACCGTTAGCAAGGATAGAATAAAGATTTTTCTGATATTCATGATTCGTATAGTATTAATAAATATGTAGTGGCAAAACAAAACCCCGGTTCTTATTTTATAGAAACGGGGCTCTATTGATTTTTATAAATGTGTTATTTGCCATTAGGAACAGTCATGTCGCCTTCAACATAGAGCCTTACAACTTCTGGAGTACCATTGGTTCTGACCGTAATGCTCTTTTTGAAATGACCTTCAAATTTTCCTTTGCCATTGTATGTCACTTTCAATGTTCCTGTTGCACCGGGAGCTACAGGCTTTTTGGTGTAAGTAGGAACTGTACAGCCACAACTCGCCACGGCTTGGTTAATTATAAGTGGTGCAGAGCCTACATTCTTAAAAGTAAAAGTGCAAGTCTGTATCTGGCTTTCTGAGAATGTTCCAAAATTCCAAGTTGTTTTGTCGAATTTAATTTGTGCATCATTTTGAGCGATGGCACAGGTGAAAACTGCTAATAGTAGCAATGTCACCATCATAATCTTTTTCATTATTGTTCCTGTTTTGTTTGTTAGTTCTTTTGGCTACTGTAGCTTCATGGCAACAGTACACACTGTATAATGCTGCAAAGTTACTTCAACTTTTTATATACTCACAATAGTTTTGGTGTTTTTTTGTTAAATTAACGGCTTGTATATATGTAACTTTGGTATTAAAAGCAAATTAATATTTTTTTATAAGGAATTTTGGCATATATGTGATAAAAAGAGTAACTTTGCTGCAATGTATAACCAAAGACAAATTTAAAACTTTTATTATTATGAACAAAATTAAAATCGCAACACTTGGTTTATGTGCAGCCGCAGTTGTTAGTTGTGGAAATAATACAGGAAACGGTGCATTGATAGGTGCTGGAGGTGGTGCTGTACTTGGAGCTATTGTTGGCAAAATTGCAGGCAATACAGCTGTTGGTGCTGCAATAGGTACTGCTGTTGGTGCAGGAACAGGAGCTCTTATTGGTAAGCATATGGATAAAGTAAAGGCTGAGGCTCAAAAAGAACTTGACAAGGCAAAGGTTGAGGAAGTGACTGATGCAAATGGCTTGAAGGCTGTTAAAATAACTTTTGATTCGGGACTTTTGTTCCAGACAAGTTCGTCAGATTTAAGTGCTGCGTGCAAGAGCAATCTGACAGATTTGGCAAATTTGATGAAGAAATATTCTACATGTGCTGTTGATATATATGGACATACAGATAATCAGGGATGGAAAAATTCTACAGCAGAGCAGAGCGTGCAGAAAAACCAGGCACTCTCTCAGCAGCGTGCACAGTCGGTTGTAAGCTATTTGCAGCAGCAAGGTGTTACAGTAGGTCAATTTAAGAATGTAGCAGGAAAGGGAAGCTCTGATCCTATCGCTTCAAACGATACAAAGGCTGGTCAGCAGCAGAATCGTCGTGTTGAGGTATATATGTATGCCAGTGAGCAGATGGTTAAGGAAGCTCAGCAAGGTACTCTTAAATAATTGCTTGTAGTTTATGAAACTCGGTATTATCGGGAAAATAATACGTTGGATGGTGGTAGCTTTTTTCGGCTCCACCATTCTTGCTGTTGTGCTGTATCGGTTTGTTCCTGTGTATTATACTCCATTGATGTTTATTCGGTCATTTCAACAGATAGCTGATGGCAAGTCTATCAAAATGCATCATCATTGGGTGTCTATGGACAAAATATCTCCTCATATGCCTGTTGCTGTTATGGCGAGCGAAGACCAAAGATTTTTATTGCATCATGGATTTGATTACAAGGCAATAGAAAAAGCCGCAATGCACAATTTGGAGGGGAAGAAAAAGCATGGTGCGAGCACGATAAGTCAGCAAACGGCAAAGAATGTGTTTTTATGGCCTGGCAGATCTTGGGTTAGAAAAGGTTTTGAGGCTTATTTTACGGTACTGATTGAATTTATGTGGAGCAAGCAACGTATAATGGAGGTCTATCTTAATTCAATTGAGATGGGAGATGGCATTTATGGTGTTGATGCTGTGGCAACTGATAACTTCTTGAAACCAGCTGCCGACCTTTCACGCTCAGATTGTGCTTTAATAGCCGCAACTCTGCCGAATCCGCGCAAGTTCAGTTCAAAAAATCCAAGTGCCTATATGCTGAAACGTCGTTCGCAGATAGAGCACCAGATGAAATTCATGCCTTCGTTTCCTGAAGAAGGCGAAGATATAAATCCAAGCACTTCTGTGGGAGGTGTTTATAGAAATTATAGAAGATAATATTTTTCTGAATGGAAAATACTAATGTAGATGGTTTTCTGAGCGAACTAAACGATAGTCAGAGAGCTGCAGTAGAATACTGTGATGGTCCTGCTCTGGTTATAGCCGGTGCTGGCTCAGGGAAGACACGTGTATTAACATACAAAGTGGCTTATCTCTTGACTAAAGGAGTACAGCCATGGAATATACTTGCCTTGACTTTTACAAATAAGGCAGCCAATGAGATGAAGGAGAGAATAAATAATATAATTGGTGGCAACAAGGCACACCATATATATATGGGAACTTTCCATAGTATTTTCTCTCGAATCTTGAGAGCCGAGGCTCAGAGCATAGGTTATAATTCAAATTTCACTATTTATGATGATAGTGATTCGAAAAGCTTGATAAAAGCACTTGTAAAAGAGTTTGGACTTAATGATAAAGTGTATAAACCTTCAATAATATCTTCAAGGATAAGCATGGCAAAGAATAATCTTGTGCTTCCTGATGATTATGCTAATAGCAGGAGCTTGCAGACACGTGACTTTGAAACACATATGCCTGATATTTCCAAAATCTATAAAGAGTATTGTGAACGCTGCCAAAGGGCTAATGCTATGGATTTTGATGATTTGCTTGTGAATCTTTACGTATTGTTTAATAATCATCCGGAAATATTGCATAAGTATTCTTCTAATTTTGAATATATTCTTGTGGATGAGTATCAAGATACAAATTCTGTTCAGCAAAAGATTGTTTGTCAATTGGCAACTGTGCATAACAGAGTCTGTGCTGTAGGTGATGATGCACAAAGCATTTATGCTTTTCGTGGAGCTAACATCGACAATATGCTTGGATTTGAAAATGTATTCAAGGGAAGTCGTATATTTAAACTCGAGCAAAATTATCGTAGTACTCAGCGCATAGTAGAGGCTGCAAACAGTCTTATTAGGCATAATCAACGACAAATCCCTAAAGATGTATTCAGTAAAAATACAGAAGGAGACAAACTGAAGCTTAAAATGGCATATAGCGACAAGGAAGAAGCCTTGATAGTGTGTAGAGATATACAGAGAATAATGAAAGAAAAGGGCTTTGACTATAATGACTTTGCTATTTTGTATAGAACAAACGCTCAGAGTAGAACTTTTGAGGAGGTTTTGCGAAAGAATAATATTCCATATAAAATATATGGAGGGTTGAGCTTCTATCAAAGAAAGGAAATAAAGGATGTTATAGCTTATTTTAGACTTGTGGCAAATCCTGATGATGAAGAAGCTTTGAAACGTATCATAAATTATCCTACAAGAGGAATAGGCAATACTACTTTAAAAAAGATCATAGACACTGCTACGTTAAATGGACTTAGTCTTTGGACAGTCGTCTCATCCCCGGTAAAATATGGATTAAATTTAAATAAGGCAACATTAAACAAGCTTGATAATTTCAGATTGCTTATAAATGGGTTTATAGAACGCATTGTAACCGATGATGCTTATACCCTTGGATATGATATAATAAAGCAAAGTGGAATAGCTGCTGATTTGTATGCTGATAAAGAAGCGGAAAGTATTGCTCGGCAAGAGAATTTGGAAGAGTTCTTGAATGGAATGCAAGATTTTGTGGAGGGGAGACGAGAAGATGCATCTCTTTACTCTAATATAAAACTTACGGATTTTTTGCAAGAGGTATCTTTGCTTACGGATTTGGAGAGTAGTCAAGAGGAAGATATAAAGAAGGTGAACTTGATGACGATACATAGTGCAAAAGGACTTGAATTTCCAAATGTTTTTATTGTGGGATTGGAAGAAAATATATTTCCAAGTCCGATGTCATGTAACTCTGCGCGTGAACTTGAGGAAGAACGCAGATTGCTTTATGTAGCAATAACGCGTGCAGAGAATTTCTGTGAATTAACGTGCGCAAGAAATCGTTACAGATATGGAAAAATGGATTTCGATACACCAAGTAGATTTATTAAGGATATAAATCCAATGCTGCTTGAGGTAAGTAATCTTGCAGATGAGTCATTAATGAATGCTTCTAAAAGTCATTCATATAATGGAAACTCATTCAGGAAAATGGACTTTGGAAAAAGTGATGTTCCAGAATGGAGCAGATACCAAAATTCAGAGCCAGTAGCAACTCAGTTTATTGCTGATAAAAAAGTAAGAGCTGTTGGGCATATTGATGATTCTTTCCGTTTAAAAAAAAATGCAGATAAAAGGAATTTTGAAACAGATAGCTTGGTAATTAATAAAGACAGGCAGTTTGATACCTATGCTAAAGAGCAAAATGCTAAATCAAATCCTATGGTTACAGATTCTTTAGTACAGATAGGTGCATTGGTGGAACATTCAAGATTTGGAATAGGAAAAGTGATAAATATAGAGGGAACAGGAGAAAATTGTAAGGCTACAGTTGATTTTAGAAATGCTGGAGTAAAGCAATTATTGATGAAGTTCGCACGCTTAAAGGTTATTAAATAAATTAGAAAAATATACAGTTTGATGGCAAGAAGATATAAAAAAAAGAGAATATTCTGTTTAGTTCTATTTCTATTCCTTATTGTTGTAATATTATTCAGAATGTGTGGTAGTAGAACGGATACTGGTGGTGGAGTTGATACAATTCCTGTATATAAAATACATCTTAATGACACTTTGACAAATAGTATGTCGGATGATTCTGCCCTTGTTGATATGGAAGCAACGTTAAATAGATATTTTGAGCGTTGGGAACTGAATGGGGCACAACTTGCTGTTTCACGTAACGATTCTTTACTATATGTAAAAGGGTTTGGCTGGGCTGATAAAGAGAAAGGTATAGAAATGACCCCAACCAATATTATGCGGTTTGCTTCTGTCTCTAAACTTCTAACAGCTGTTGGCATAATGAAACTTGTTGATTTAGGAAAGCTACACCTTTCTGACCATGTTTTTGGAAAAAATGGAATACTGAATGACACTGCCTATACAAATGTAATAAAAGACAATAGATATTTTAATATAACGGTAGAGCAGTTGTTACGACATAAGGCCGGTTTTACAAATGGTGCGGGCGATCCTATGTTTTCTACAAGATATATAATGATGCAGAATCATCTAACAACACCACCAGACAATAAAAAACTTATATCAATATTGTTGAAGCGCAGGCTTGGATATACTCCAGGTGATGGGAAAAGATATTCAAATGTTGGCTATATGCTTCTTTCGCAGATAATAGAAAAGAAAACAGGAAGATCGTATGAAGATTTTATGCGTAAGGAAATATTTGAGCCTGCAGGTTGTTTTGATTTTCATATTTCAGGAAATTATTATGCAGACCGTAGGAAGAATGAAGTGAAGTACTATATGCACAAGGGATCTGAACCTGTTTATGAGTATAACAACAGCGGTAGAATGGTTGAGAAATGCTATGGTGAGAATGACATTCCACGTCTTGCCGGAGCGGGGGCTTGGTGTGGTTCTGCTGCTGAGTTGTCACGATTTGTAGCATCTATAGATCTTTTACCTGATATACCTGATATATTGAGTCGAAAATCGGTTGAGTTTATGACGAAGGAAATGCCGAACCATGATTTTTGTATCGGTTGGAACTTTTGTCAAAAAGGTAAACCATGGATAAGGACTGGTTCTCTTTCAGGAACAAGCGCATTGGTTCTTCGTTATCCTGATGGAGAATGTTGGGTTCTAATAACAAATACAAGTACCTGGAAAGGGCATGGCTTTTCTAACGATACAATGGCACTGTTTGATAAACTTAGGAAAAAATATAGTTCTCAATTTCCAAAGAGAAATTTGTTCTTTAATTAATATGTCCCCCCGAAAGTTAGATAAAAGACTTTCGGGGGCATAACACAACAGAATAGAATAAGGATTTTTCTTAACATATATTTACATACCCGGATATTACTTTGCGCCACTTGCGCCACTTGCGCCATTGCGCCAATTTAGAAAAACAGTATAAAAACACCATTTTTTAGCTATTTGACCATTTTGGCGCAATGGCGCAAGTGGCGCAAGTGGCTCAAACGGTTGTATAAAAAAGTTAAAAGTAAAAGTTCGGAAAACGACTTGAAAGACTATGTATGTTTGAGGTGGTGGCAACCTTGCGGACAGCACCCGGAAAAGATGTGGTAGATTTTCAACACATTGCTAACGTTTCCTGTGGCTTGACATTACGGACTACGTGTGTAAAGCTACCGCTTTAATACGCCTTTAAGTAACCTTGCCAAAAACAATGCTCCAAGACAGCAATAAGGTCGTCATACTACAGGAAAAAAATAAACCTACCCATACCAAAGAGTTGCCGTCTTATTCATAGAGTTATTACTTCTTCTCCTCCCACACGCCATATTGAAAAAGAGGAAGGCGGGGGAGGGGAAGAATTTAATCCAAAAATTGAGTTAATAATTTCATCACTCCAAAAAACAGAAAAATCTTATTTTAACTCTAATGCTACAACATTCTCTACATGTGGTGTATGTGGAAACATGTCAACAGGTTGTACTGCAGTAACTTTATATTTCGCGTCAAGCAACTGTAAATCACGTGCTTGAGTCGCAGGATTGCAGCTAACATACACTATACGTTTTGGTTCTGCGCGCAAAATTGTTTCAATAACATCTTGATGCATTCCTGCACGTGGTGGGTCTGTTATTATAACATCCGGTTTACCGTGTTTCGCAATGAACTCATCATTCAGTATATCTTTCATGTCGCCAGCATAAAATATCGTATTGTCTATACCGTTAATCTTTGAATTGACTTTTGCGTCTTCAATAGCTTCCGGTACATATTCGATACCAATAACCTGTTTGGCTTTTTTTGCCACGAAATTTGCAATAGTTCCTGTTCCTGTGTATAAATCGTAAACTGTTTCGTTTCCTGTTAGTTTAGCAAAATTACGTGCTACTGAATATAAATGGTATGCTTGTTCTGTATTTGTTTGGTAAAAACTTTTAGGACCAACTTTAAATTTCAGTCCTTCCATTGTTTCATATATATGGTCTTTACCCTTATAAACACTTATCTCAAGATCGCCAAAAGTGTCATTGCATTTTTGATTGTCTACGTATAGAAGTGATGTTACTTGTGGAAATTTATCTGCAATATGCTGCATTAGTCCTAATGCTTTTTGTTCGTCACTTTCGTCATCATAGTGGAATTGTACGAGAACCATCCATTCATTGGTGTTTGAATTTCTTATCATGACATCACGCAGCAGTCCTACTTGTTGCCGTATATCAAAAAACGTCATGTCGTTTTCAATAGCGTAATCCCTAATTGAATTTCTTATTTCGTTTTGCAAGTTGTCCATAAGATGACATTTCTCTATTGGCAGGATTTTGTCGAAGGCACCTGTTATATGAAATCCTATAGCTCTCATTTCTCCAGCAGGTTCACCTGTGGCAATCTCTTCTTTCGTCATCCAGCGTTTGTTTGAACACCCAAATTCAAGTTTGTTCCTATATTCTTTTGTCTTGACAGAACCAAGTATAGGCATAAAATCTGGTAATTCAATCTTTCCTATTCGTGTCAGTTGCTGGTAAACTTGTTTCTGTTTCATTTCAAGTTGCTCTTTGTAAGGAAGAATTTGCCATTTACATCCTCCGCAGATGCCAAAGTGTTGGCAGAAAGCCTCTTCTCGTGTTTCGCTTTTCTTTATGAAACGAATTACTTCTGCTTCACAATAGCTATGTTTTTTCTTTCTGACTTGTAGGTCTACCACATCTCCAGGAACACAGAATGGTACAAACACAACCATATCGTTAATCCTTGCCAATGCTTTTCCTTCTGCTGCACAATCAGTAATTGTTACATTCTCAAATATAGGTAATGGTTTCTTTTTTCTTGCCATATTTTTATTTCGTGTTAATTCAAAAATTCATAAATGCTTTTATACTAAATTGCAAGTAATGTGCAAAGTTACAACAAATAGCCTCTATTGGCAAATAAAACAAAAAAAATACCATTAATTTTTTTATTATGAATAAAATAGATACATTTGCATAAATGTATATTAATAGGTATGAAAGAATATAGTACTTACATTTTTGACTTAGACGGAACGTTGCTGAATACAATAGATGATTTGGCAGCAAGTACGAACTTTGCATTGCGTAGTGTGGGATTGCCAGAACATTCAGTTGATGACGTAAGGCATTTTGTAGGAAATGGTGTTAGAATGCTAATGGTGCGTGCAATAGATGGTGGTGATCAGAATCCTTTGTTTGAAGAGGCTTATTCTGTTTTTCGTAAACATTATCTTGAACATGGGCTTGACACGACTCAACCGTATTCAGGCATTGTCAATATGCTTGAAGAACTAAAAAAAAGAGGAAAGAATATTGCTGTGGTAAGTAATAAGTTTTATGCTGCTACGCAGGAACTTGTAAAACATTTCTTTGGCGAATTTGTTAGTGTTGCAATTGGTGAACGTGAAAATATACGTAAAAAGCCAGCTCCAGACACAGTACTTGAGGCATTAAGGGCACTTGGCGTTAGCAAGAGTAACTCGGTTTATATTGGTGACAGTGATGTTGATATAAATACGGCTAAGAATGTTGGTATTCCTTGCATAAGTGTGTTGTGGGGATTCCGCGACAAAGAATTCCTTATAGAGAATGGTGCTACGGAATTTATAAAAGAACCAGGTGAATTACTTGACTTCTAATTTATTAAAGAATAGTAACTAATAATGGAGGGCTTTATCCAAGAACCTTCATTATTAGTTTTCTTGCAATAGTATTTCTACTTAGCTTGTTGAAGATTATATATTTTTTTGAATAGTATCTATCTGGTAATGGAAACAACCCTTGTTCTTCAAGATTTTTTATTCTCATATTTAGTTGTTTTGCAGAGCGTGTCCATTTTATAGTTTTTATTATATATTCCATCGTCATTTGTGCCAAACGCCGTTGCATAGCTATTTTGTTGCTTAGCGACATGGCGGTAGATAAGTTGTTTAGTCTAATTAAAATAGTTTCAAAGTCGTTTAAATGTTGTATTATTAATTTCTTGTTGCTTCTGTCTATTTTTTCTTTTTTCTTTTTTCTGTCAAAATAGGCAACGGCAGATGTGCTATACACTTTTTCAGCTTTAATGAACAATAAGGTTGTAAACTCTTTGTCGCCTGTATATATATCAGTAGGAAAGCGTAATCCGATAAGTATGCGTTTAGAAAAAACGTATCCCCATGGAGCTATTTGCAAAGAATTTCTTTTCATGAATTCAGAACCTTCAGTCGGTTCTTCACCCATATAGTCGTTTTGTCCGTTTTCATTGTTGCCATGATTGAAAATCACGATGTCAGGATTGTTGTATCTGATAATGTCAATGCAGTGTTCATAGGCTTCACTGATAAGTTTGTCTTCACCATTTATAAATTGTATGTATTTGGCTTCAGACATTTTTATACCAATATTACGTGCTGCATTTTTTCCTGCATTTGCTTGTCGTATATAAATGATATTGTCTGCAATTTCCATTAAATCTTTTAGCAAACATTCTTTAGAACCATCGTCAACTACAATAATTTCTCTTTCTTCTTCACGAAGTGATAGTCTGGTAATACTGTAAATGCATTCTGTTACCTGCTCTGGTAACAAATTATAGCATGTTATTATAAAGCTTATAAGTGGCATATCTTTTGGTCTTTTGTTTTGGAATATATTGCAAAAGTACATATTTTTTGATAATAATGCAATAAAATAAAGAAACGTACGTTCAAAATATTGATATGAAGAATAACACAACCAACAGTTATAAACACACACTTAAGTATGCAGGTCTCTTTGGAGGTGTGCAAGGTTTGAATCTCATGATTGGGCTTATTCGCAACAAATTAGTTGCATTGATATTAGGTCCTGCAGGTATGGGATTGGTATCATTATATAATTCAACAATAACTTTGATGTCGAATACCACAAATTTTGGTCTCTCTATGAGTGGAGTGAAGAGAATTTCTGAATATTATGATGAATATAATGATTCGACGACACTTTCAGAAAATGTAAGACTGATACGTTCTCTGTGCATAGTTGCCGCTATACTGGGGATATTGCTATGTTCTGTACTTAGCGGACAATTGAGCTTATGGACTTTTGGAAATTATGAGGAAACCATGGGCTTTATAATGCTCTCACCAATGGTAGGAATGCTTGCTGTAATAGCAGGTGAACTTGCCATTATGAAAGGGGTCAGAATGTTGAGACCACTTGCTGTCATATCAATCTTTAATGTTGTGGCAGCAGTTATAATTTCAGTTCCAATTTTTTATATATATGGTAGGAATGGAATTATTCCATCTTTTCTTCTTTTAACATTATCACAGCTGATATTCACTTTGAGATATTCCTACAGGCGTTTTCCGTTACGATTGTCATTCAGTGTAAAATTTCTATCCCGTGGCTGGAATATAATAAAGCTTGGCTTTGCATTTGTTGTTGCAGGAGTGTTTGGGAGTGGGGCAGATTTCTTAATCCGTCTTTTTCTTAATAATTGTGGATCTCTTGATACCGTTGGACTTTATAATTCTGGGTTTGTTATGACAATGGTATATGGCGGACTCGTGTTTTCTGCAATGGAGACAGATTATTTCCCCCGGCTTTCAGCTGTTGCGCATGGAAATATCATAGAGCAGAATAATGTTGTAAACAATCAAGTTGAGGTGTCTTTGCTGTTGGTGTCTCCTATGTTGACAGCATTTATAACCTTTCTACCAATAATTTTGCCATTGCTTTTCAGCCATAAATTTGTTGCTGTTTTACCAATGGTTCAGGTCACAGTGCTTGCTTTATATATGAGAGCCATGAAACTTCCTCTCGCTTATATTGCTCTTTCTAAAAGTGATTCTAAATGCTTCTTGTTGCTTGAACTCACATACGCTGTCGTTTTTCTGATATTGGTTTGTGGCTTCTTTAAACTCTTTGGTCTTACAGGTACAGGTTATGGAATACTCATTACGGCAATTTTTGATTTTATTGTGTTAATGATATTTACACATTTTAGGTATAGGTATGTGATATCTAAAACGGTTTTGTTTATATCTATTATTCAACTGCCTTTAGGTATAGCTTCTTATATTGCTTCTCAATTGCTTCATGGATGGCCATATTGGTTAATTGGGGCTTTTATTTCTTTTTTAAGTTTGTCGTATTCTATTTATATATTCCATAGCAAGACACATTTGTTGTCTTCTATTAAAAATAAATTTGGCAAAATAAAATCATAGTCTATAAAAGGCGAACATTTGTGTGCTCGCCTTTTACTGGTAGTGTTACAAAACTCCCATCATTCTTAAAATATAAGGTGTGAGGATTGCTGTAAATATCCCATTCAAAGTAAGCCCTAATGACGCATATGCACCATGTTCCATACCATGTTCCATTGCCGCAGAAGTTCCTACCGCATGTGATGCAGTGCCCAAAGAAATACCTTGTGATGATGGCATTCCAATGTGTCCGTATTTTAATATTCTGAAACCTGTAACGGCACCGAATATACCAACAAACACAACAATGGTTGCTGTTAGGGATGGTATACCACCAACGCTTTTTGTTACTTCCATGGCAATCGGTGTCGTTACAGATTTTGCTGCCAATGAGAGAATCACGGCTTTTGAAGCACCAGTGTATTGTGCTATTGCTACTACAGATACAATACCTACAAGGCACCCGACAAGTTGTGACATGAAAATTGGTATTATTTCGTGTTTTATTGAATGTAACTGTTTATACAGAGGAACTCCTAATGCCACAACCGCAGGTTTCAACCAAAAGTCTATTTTTGATCCACTAACCTTGTACGTTTCGTAATCTATATTAGCTATACTTAGAAAACATATCATGAATGCAATGCTTACGAGTATTGGGTTGAAAATTGGCAGTCTCAAAACTTTTCTGACAAGTTTCGAGATAAAATAAACACCAAATGTAAGTGTAAGCAAGAAGTAATCGTTACAAAGATATTGATGAATGTCCATTATTTTTCTCTTTTTATGTGTTTGATAATTTTTCTTGTTGCAATGTGTGTCCATCCTGTTACTACAAGAACAATTGTAGTACTTAGTGCTGTAGAAATTACAATAGGACCAATTTCTGCTTTGATTATATCAAAATACAACATCAAGGCAACGCCTGGCGGAACAAAGAAAAATCCCATATTCTTTACCAGAAAATTGGATATCGTTTCAACCCATTCCAATTTTATTATTCTCACTTTCAGTAAAAAAGTGAGTAGTAACATTCCTAAGATGCTTGACGGTATTGTTATTTCTGTTAGCCACACAATGAATTCTCCAATAGCCAAGCATCCGATAATAATTGCTAATTGTCTAAACATTTTGTTATCCTGTAATTTTTATTATATTTCAATTTCCTCAATGCCACCATAATCTACGGCATGTTCAAAACATCCTTCTTCAGGAAATAGCTTCCCATATATTCCAGCACATAGCAGAATACCGCAATGTGCGAATATTGCAACATGCTTATAGCCTTTCGTTTTTAGTTCGTCAAGAAAAGATGCCAATCTCTTGTATACCATAGGGTAACTTTCTCCATTTGTTGTAGCAACATGCATATAGTCGTCATACCATTTTTGCAGGTTGTCATCTTTTATATCATCATAGCGTTTCATTTCCCAATCTCCCATATTCATTTCCAACAAGCGGTCATCAGTGGTATAATCGCTATATCCACAATATTCAGCAAGTAGACGGGCTCTTTTTAGAGGAGACGAGAATACTTTGTCAAATTTTTTATGTTGCAGCTTCTGCTTGGTCCTTTCCGCTTCTTCTTTAAATGTTTTGCTTACAGGGACATCCGTTTGTCCATAACATACCCCCTTGGGTACGTCAACGCTTGTATGTCTAATAAGTGTTACTTTCATCGACCTTTTTATTGTTTGTAAAATAAATTATATATAATTTGGTTTGTATCACTATCTGTGCACCTTTGTAGTGCATACCATAAAAGCATAACTGTTATATATACAGACAATTCTATTATAAGAAACAGAGCTCCGCAGCAATCGCCAGTATATCCTTTTAACCTTTTCCATATCAAAAGATACATAAAGTACATCACTATACATGGAACAAATACTACGAAATACCAGTCAATAATTCCTTTTGTATAATAAAAGAACAGTGCTAATGGTAGCATCCCTTGTATTGTTAGACTTATTCCTGCCTGCGTGTTGAATTTCCTATATATATTTTTTGCTTTAGATTCTTCTTCAGTTCTAGCATAAGGCATCATCTCTATAATTTGGGCTGCAATCATTTTAGCATAAGGATCTGCTGCAAATACTGTAATGGCAGCAAGTGGAACTGGAAGTGATGTCAACGTGAAAAATAATATAAGTATATAAAATAAAATCCCAACAACACCATAAGTCCCAATTCTTGAGTCTTTCATTATGTCGAGAATCCGTTGTCTGTCAGAACCTCCACCTCCGAATCCGTCAATAAAATCTGTCAATCCATCTTCGTGTAAGCCACCAGTAATGATAATACGTGATAGAATAGCAAAGAGCACGGCAATAGTATGTGGCATCACCATAGAGCCCAAATATATTATTGCTGCCATAATTCCTCCTGTCAGCCATCCAATGATAGGCCAATATTCAACAACAGCCTTGTAGGAATTTTTTGGTGGTTGGTATATGCGCCAAAATGGCAAACGTGTGAAGAATATCAAGGCTGCCCAAATATTTTGCCACCATTTAGAAGTATTTAGTGATATTTGCATTTTCAAAGTTGTTCATTTCGTTAATCATTCTTACACTACTCTCTATTATAGGATAGGCGCAAAGAGCTCCCGTGCCTTCTCCAAGTCTCAGTCCTAAGTTTATTAGGGCTTTTGCTTTCATCAATGATAGCATCTTTGCATGTGCTTGCTCATCACCACAATGACAAAAAATGGCATAGTCTAAAACTTCAGGATGAAGCTTACTTGCTGCGTACATACAAGCACTCATTATAAATCCGTCAACCATTATTATCATTTTCCTTTCTGCTGCATGCAACATTGCGCCAATGGCTCCAACCATTTCAAAGCCGCCAAAATACCTGATAATGCTAACAATATCGTCTGTATCGAATCTTTCTTTAAATCTTGCAACAGATTTATATAATACATTATATTTATGGTTAAGCTGTTCACCTTCAACCCCAGATCCTGCTCCAACACATTCTTTTAATGGCACTCCACCGAACAAATGTAACCAAACGCTTGAAGGTGATGTATTTGCAATGCCCATTTCTCCTATGCAAATAATGTTACAGCCTTCATTGGCACTTTCTTCAACCAGCTGTGCTCCGTATGCTAAGGCCTTTTCCATTTCTTCTTTGCTCATGGCTGCTTCTGTAAGAAAATCTTTTGTTCCATGAGCTATTTTCATGTTTCGTATATCTTTATATGGGGATAAATCGTAATCTACTCCCATATCAACAATCTTTAGATTAAACCCATGTTGGCGGCAAAACATGTTTACGCCTCCACCTCCATGTGCAAAATTAATCATCTGTTGCCATGTAACTTCTCTTGGTGATAAACTCACGCCTTCCTTTTCTATGCCATGGTCTCCTCCCAACAGCAAATGTGTAGGTTTTTTTAATGAAGGGGTTAATGTTTGCTGAATAAGACATATTTTTAGTGCCAACTTTTCAAGCATTCCAAGAGAACCTTTTGGCTTGTTAAGATTGTCTATCTTATTTTGTATACTATTCGTAATCTTTGAATTTGGGCTTTCTATATTATAATGTGCCATGATGATTCTTTTTGTTTTATTTTATTTGTACAGATATTCCACTTACAATGAAATACACTTCGTCTGCCACCGATGCTACATATTGGTTCATCCATCCGAGTAAATCTGTGAAGTGTCTCTGCACAACATTGTCACTAACTCCACCACAGCCTATTTCATTAGTGACAAAAATAAACGTGGCGTCTTGGTTGGTGAATTTGTCAAATTCATTTTTCAGGTCTTCAAATATTTTTGTTATACCGCCATCACTTTCTTTCCCGGTCGAAACATCGAAATAGAAGTTTGTGCACCATAATGTTATACAGTCAATAAGCGCTACTCTATTGTCTATATGTATGTTTCCTAACAATTTTTCTTCTTCAATGTTTTGCCATTGATTGCCACGGCGTTTCTTGTGCAGATTCACTCTATCCCTGAATTCTTCATCCCAAATATGTGCGGTAGCAATATATACGGGATTTGCAGAAAGCTTTAGTGCCATCTTTTCTGCAAATACGCTTTTTCCTGAACGTTGACCGCCGGTTATGAGTATAATTTTTTTCATTGGTGCAAAATTAGTAAAAACAAATTAAAATAGTTACTATGTTGCATAAATCATTTAGGTATAATATAAAAAAATATGTAAGAGGCCTTTTTTGTATTTGTTTTAGTATCGTATTTCTATTATGGCATGTATTTTGTAATCAAAAATTTGGATGTGTGGAGAAAAATATATTACTTTGCACTTCGATTCAGGAAATATATATATAGATAAAGTCAAATAATTGATTAAAAATAAAAAGAAAAGATGAGAAAAATTTTTACTTTATGTACAGCTGCCGCTTTGGCAGCATCAGCAACAGCACAGACTGTTTCTGAAAGTAAGACTTTTGACAATTGGTACATTGGCGTAAACGGTGGTTTAGCAACAGGTATTCATCCTTCACAATTAGGTTGTAATGGCTCCTGGGCTAAGGATATTGCTCCTAATGCAGGTATTCGTATTGGTCGTTATTTCACTCCTGTATTTGGACTTGCTGTTGAGAGCAATGTTTATTTTAGTGATCTACATCATGGTAAATCATTTTCTACACATGGTCGTTCTATGAACAATTTGTTCGGATGTGACGGTCATACCCTTGTTAATTCAATGAACACATCTCTAATCGCAACTGTAAACTTCAGCAATTGGTTCGGTGGCTACAATGGCACTCCACGCACTTTTGAAGTTAGCGGTGTTTATGGTCTTGGTTGGGGACACGTGTTTGGTAGTATGAAAACCTACGAAGACGGAACAAACTTCCGTTACTATGCTAATAATTGGAACAACACCGACAAAGTTGATTTCTTGACTTCAAAGGCTGGTGTGGACTTCGCTTTCAATCTTGGCAAGCAGAAAGCATGGCAAGTATATGTTGAGCCATCTGTTATTTGGAATCTTGAGGGGGCCAAGAAAGGTGTGCGCTACGATGCAAATTATGCAGACTTCCAACTTAATGCAGGAGTTGTATATAAATTCAAGAATTCAAACGGTACACATAATTTCGCAATCTACACAGGTCGCGACCAGGCTGAAATTGATGGTCTGAACGCTAAAATCAATGATTTGCGTAATGATTTGAACGGTAAGGACTCTGAAATCGCAGCTAAGAATCGTCAGATTTCTGACCTTCAGAATGCTCTCAACGAGTGCAATAACAAACCAAAATATGAGAAACCTGCTACTGCAACAAATCTCCAGCCAACAGTAATCTTCCGTCAGGGAAAATCTGTTGTAGACCCAGCTCAGTATGCAAGCATCGAGCTTATTGCACAATATATGAAGAATCATAAGGATGCAAAGGTTGAAATCAAGGGTTATGCTTCTCCTGAGGGTAATGCAGAACTTAATCAGAAGCTTTCTCAGGCTCGTGCTGAGGCTGTGAAGAGTATTCTTGTTAAGAAGTATAAAATCTCTGCAGATCGTTTGACTGCTACAGGTATGGGTGCAACCGATAAGCTGTTCGAGCAAGTTGAGTTCAACCGCGTAGCAACTTTCAACGATAATGCAAAATAATTAGAGATGCATAAATTGCTCTTCTAATATAAATTATATCCCCGCCATAAAAAATGGTGGGGATTTTTGCTATATTATTATATGTATATGTATTATGATTACTTATAAGGCAGAAAAAAATAAAAGAATAATTTTGCAAGTTAAATTAAAAGTAGTAACTTTGCAGCCGCTTAACATAAAATAGTCGAATGAAGAATGACAAAATGAAAAATCAGTACCGCGTGAACGAGCAGATTCGCGTTCGGGAAGTGCGAGTTGTTGGAGATGATGGTTCAACTGTAATGTCTACACGTCAGGCTCTTGATATAGCAAGAGACAAAGGTGTTGATTTGGTGGAAATTTCACCTAATGCCCAACCGCCAGTATGTCGTATCATAGACTATAGCAAGTTCCTTTATCAACAGAAAAAACGTGCAAAGGAACTGAAGGCTAAACAGGTTAGGCAAGAGGTTAAAGAAATACGCTTCGGACCTCAGACCGATGATCATGATTACAACTTCAAGTTGAAACATGCCAAGGAATTCTTGGAAGAAGGTAATAAAGTGCGTGCTTTCGTATTTTTCCGAGGACGTTCAATCCTGTTCAAGGAACAAGGTGAGGTTCTATTGCTTCGCTTTGCCAATGATCTTGAAGAATATGGAAAGGTTGAACAAATGCCTGCTCTCGAAGGTAAAAAGATGTTCTTGTATCTTTCTCCTAAAAAGGCTGGCGTTGCAAAGAAAAGTCAGCAAAAGATGGATCGTGAGCGTCGTGAGGCAGAGGCAAAAGCCGAGAGCAAAGCTGCTGCAGAATCTGAAAAAAATGAAGCTTCGGCAAATGGTGGCTTGTTCGCAAATGCTAAAAATGGTGCTGATGCTTTGAAGAAGCTCCAAAAGGATTAACTGAAATAAAATAATGGTGCGTAACGTCGTGGTATATACGTTGCCACCACATAATAAATAACTAATTAAAACATAAAAAAATGCCAAAAGTAAAGACAAATTCCGGTGCAAAGAAGAGATTTCGTTTCACTGGTACAGGTAAGATTAAGAGACATCACGCTTACCACAGTCATATCCTGACTAAGAAGACAAAGAAACAGAAACGTAATTTGGTTCATACTGCAATTGTTGACGGTAGCAACATGAAGCAGGTTCGTGATTTGCTGTGTCTCCGTTAATCCCTATTGTCTAACATTTAAAGTAAGAAGAAATTATGCCAAGATCAGTAAATCATGTTGCTTCAAGAGCAAAGAGAAAAAGAATTTTAAAGCTTACACGTGGTTACTATGGAGCGCGTAAGAATGTTTGGACCGT